>JBKJTE010000154.1:0-14667 GCA_046590495.1 Gemmatimonas sp.
GTCGCCTTTCGTTGACTCCCCCGCGTTGACTCCCCGCCTTCAACCTCGCCCATGCGCATGACGCCCGCTCAACCGTCCGTATTCGCATTCGCCGGGATGTTGTCTCTGGGGAGCGCGATGACAGCACATGCTCAGCGACCGCCGCAGCCCGCTGACCTCATCGTCACCAACGCGCGCGTCTATACCGCCGACGAATCGCGTCCGCTGGCCGAAGCGTTTGGTGTGCGCGAGGGGCGCGTCGTCTTTGTCGGGTCGAAGGCGGAAGCGGCCGTGCTCAAGGGCGCCAACACGCGTGTGATCGACGCGGGCGGGCGCACCGTGATCCCCGGAATGGTGGACGCGCACGCCCACTTTGGCGGACTCGCGCAAAAGTTGCGGGCCGTCGATCTGGTCGGCACGCACAGCTACGACGAAGTGATTGCGCGTGTCGTCGAGCGCGCAAAGACCACGCCCAAGGGCACGTGGATCGAAGGGCGCGGGTGGGATCAGAACGCGTGGGGCGACACTCGCTTCCCGACCCACGACAAGCTCTCGGCCGCGATACCGGATCATCCGGTTGAACTCACGCGTGTCGATGGACACGCCACGCTCGTGAATGCGGCGGCGATGCGAATCTCGTCGCTCACATCGGCAAGTGCCGACCCGACTGGCGGCAAGATCGAACGCGATGCGCAGCGCAACCCAACCGGTGTGCTCGTCGACAACGCGAAAGTGCTGGTGGGTCGCAATGTGCCGGATCCAACGCCGACGCAGTTCCGCGCGGCCGTCGTCGACGCGATCAAAGAGATTCATCGCTGGGGACTTGTTGGCGTGCACGATGCCGGCGCGAGCCGTGGCGCGATCGATCTCTACGAAAACATGGCGCAGTCGGGCGACCTGAATCTCCGACTCTACGTCATGATCTCCGACGACTCGGCGGCGATCGCACACTACCTGTCGGTCGGTCCGCGTTCGGCGCTGTACAACGGTCAAGTGTGGGTGCGCGCAATCAAGTTGTACGCCGACGGCGCGATGGGCTCGCGCGGCGCCGCCCTGTTGGAGCCGTACTCCGACGATCCGAACAATTCAGGATTGCTGCTCAGCGCGCCGACGCACATTCGTGCCGTCGCAGAGCGTGCGCTCAAGAGCGGCTTTCAGGTGAACACCCACGCGATCGGCGACCGTGGCAATCGTGTAGTGCTCGACGCATACGAAGCAGCGCTCAAGACCGTGCCCACCGTCGATCATCGCTTTCGTGTGGAACACGCACAGATCCTCAACTACGACGACATTCCTCGCTTCGCACAGCTTGGCGTGATTCCGTCGATGCAGGCCAGTCACCAGTCGAGCGACATGTACTGGATCGGCAAGCGCCTCGGTCCGACGCGACTGCTCGGCGCGTACGCGTGGCGTTCGCTGATCAACAGCGGCGTCGTGGTGCCGAATGGCAGCGACTTCCCGGTGGAACTGGTGAATCCGCTGATCTCGTTTCACGCGGCGATCGCGCGGCAGGACGCAAACGATTGGCCCGCCGGTGGCTGGTATCCGGAGCAGCGGATGACACGCGAAGAAGCACTGCGCAGCATGACGCTCTGGCCAGCGTACGCCGCGTTCCAGGAGAAGGAGATGGGATCGATCACCAACGGCAAGTTCGCCGACTTTGTCATTCTCGACCAGGACATCATGCGCATTCCAGCCGAACTGGTACTGCGCACCAAAGTCATCGCGACGTACGTTGGCGGCAAAGAAGTCTATCGCCAGCCAACGGCGACACCATGATTTCAACGAGCCACACATGAGAGTCGTCTCACTGCTCCCCGCTGCTACCGAGATCGTGGCATTTCTCGGCGCGAGCGAACACCTCGTCGGCATTACGCACGAGTGCGACTACCCCGACGTCGTGCGCTCCCGTGCGCGCGTGACGGCAAGCGCAATTCCGCACACGAGCGACCCCGCAGAGATCGACGCCGCGGTGAAGGAGCTCTCCGCCGAGGGACATGCGCTCTTCACACTCGACGAGCCGCGCATCAAGGCGCTGCATCCGGACGTCCTCCTCACGCAGGCGTTATGCGACGTCTGCGCCGTGCGCGAGACGGACGTACAGGCACTCGCGCAACGGCTCACACCACACCCGCGCGTCGTTACGCTGGGCGGTGAAACACTCGATGGCATCTACGCCGACATTGCAGCAGTCGCCGCTGCCCTCGATGCCGACAGCGAAGCCGAGGAGCTGTTGATCGGCTTGCGCGATCGCGTGAAGCATGTGCACCTCGCACTATCCGGTGCGAAAGCGCCACGTCCGCGTGTCGCGCTGATCGAGTGGACGTCGCCGGTCTATATCGCCGGCCACTGGGGCCCAGAACAGATCAAGCGCGCCGGCGGTGTGGACGTACTCGGTGTCGCTGGCTCGCACTCCGTCACCGTCGAAATGGACACACTCAAAGCATCCGAGCCAGAGTACGTGCTCATCGCGCCGTGTGGTTACTCACTCTCGGCAGCGGCCACCGAAGCACGCCATCTGCTGACGCTCGCCGAGTGGCAATGGCTGCACGGTCGGCAGGTGTGGGCGCTCGACGCAAACGCGCTCGTCAGTCGCCCCGGTCCCCGTGTTGTCGACGGCATCGAAGTGATGGCCCGCATCTTCAACCCGATGCTCTTCAGCTCACTCGACAAACGACATGCCATGCGAGTGCTGTAGCGAAAATCAGGAAACCCACATTTTGACCGCCATCGCCACCATCAACAGCGCAAACGCCCGCTTCAGGTAGAGCGCGTCGACGTGTGTTGCGATTACAGCCCCGAGCCATGCACCGACCGCCATGCCGAGTGCGACGTAGAGCGCGTCGCGGATCTGCAGATGGCCTGCGCGATAGTAAGTGACTGCGCCAAACGTGGCGCCCAGGGGCAACACCAATGCCGCGAGCGACGTGCCTGCCGCTTGTTGCGGTGGCATCTTCGCCAGATAGATCAGCGCAGGCACGACGATGATGCCGCCGCCGATGCCGAACACCCCGGAAAGGATGCCTGCGGCGAGGCCGATAACGAGCAGAAGGGGGGTCATCAGATAGGCACAGGTAGGAGGCGGGACGCCGGTTGAGTTTAGCGTATATTTCCGGGATATGCTTACCGACTCTTCAATCGCATTCCACAAGCGCCTGCTCGATACACCCGGTCCGTCGGGCTTCGAAGCCGCCCCTGCGCGCGTCTGGCGCGAAGAAGCTGCGTCTTTTTCCAGCGTCCGCGCCGACGTTGTCGGCAACAGTCTCGCGACCGTCGAGGGATCCGGCGGGCCCACGATTCTGCTCGCTGGCCACATTGACGAAATCGGCGTCATCATCACCTACATCGATGACAACGGGTTCGTGTACTTCGAACCGATCGGTGGATGGGACCCGCAGGTGCTCGTCGCACAACGGATGCGCTTCCTCGGGCGCAACGGCGACGTGTTTGGCGTGATCGGCAAGAAGGCGATTCATCTCATCAAGCCCGAAGACCGCGACAAAGCGTCCAAAATCACCGACTTGTGGATCGATATCGGCGCGCGCACCAAGGCTGAAGCGCTCGAACATCTCGAGATCGGGGACGCCGGTGTGATTGACGCGCGCGTGCTCGAGCTCCCCAACAATCGCATCGTTTCGCGCTCCATTGACGATCGCATCGGTGCCTTCGTGGTACTCGAAGCGCTGCGGCGATACGCGGCGAATCCTGGCGTGGCACGTGTTGTTGCGGCCGCCACCGCCCAGGAGGAAATCGGGTACTCAGGCGGCGGTGCGCGTGTCGCCGCGCAATCGCACGACGCCAAGATGGCGATTGCGGTCGACGTGACCTTCGCGACGGATCACCCGGGCGTCAAAAAGGAAGAACTCGGCGAGCACAACATCGGCGGTGGGCCCGTGCTTACCCGTGGCTCCGTCGTGAGTCCCGTGGCGTTCGGTCTGCTGCGTGACGCGGCCAAGCGGCTCTCGATACCGTACAGCGTGCACGCGGCGGGACGCCTCACCAGCACTGATGCTGACGCCATGCAACTCACGCGCGAAGGTGTCGCAACGGCACTCCTGTCGATTCCCAATCGCTACATGCATTCGCCGAACGAAATGGTTTCGCTCGACGATCTCGATCGCGCAGCAGATGTGATTGCCGAAGCCTGTCGTGCGGTGACTTCCGAGACGGACTTTACTGCCCGCTGACTGCACGCTGCACGGTCGCGCGCAAACGCGTTGCGGCGGCCGCGACATCGCGATCAGCATCCTGCATCAGTCCTTCGATCGCCGGGAGCATGGCATGGCCGCGCGCGCGTACCAACGCTTCGAGCGCGGCGATGCGTTGCCAGCTGTTCCGCGCAATTCCTGTTCGTTCACCCGACGTCTCGCCTCCGGGTAGTGCGATGCGCAGCAGACGTTGCACGGCGTCAGCGCTCCCCAACCGACCCAGTGCTGCGAGCATTTCGAGCGCCACGTCTTCGTTGGTCTCCTGCTCTAGTGCGAGCGCGAGCCGTGCTGCAGGCGGACGCATGCCGCTGCCTGCCGAACCGGCGAGTCCGTACGCTGCTGCCGAAAGACGACGGACTTCGGCGACAGGATCGCTGATCGCTGCATGAAGCGCCTGCAATGCCTTGGGCGTACGCACTCGCGTAAGTGCGCGAGCGACGGCGATGCGAATGCGTTCGTCGGCATGTTGCAACAGCGGTAGCAGCGCCTCGTCGGTGCGTTCGACATTCATCTCGCCGAGCAGTGCCGCAGCGTTACGCACGACAAACCAACGCGCGTCACGCAGCAGCTCGAAGAGCGTCGGCGAACCGACATCCATCGCGACGATTCCATCAAAGTACGCCCGACGCGCCAAGGCATCGTCCGTCGAGAGCAACTGCTCGAGCAGTGTATCAACGCCAACACCACCGGCGCGCGAGATCACCTGCAACACCGCCGATCGATCCGGACTGTGAGGCAATCGTTGCGCAAGCAGCTTGAGTAGTGCGGGCCGCATCAGATGTCGCAGCGCGCTTTCGAGCGCCAGTCGTCCGCCGCCGCTCCCGACTGCATTCATCTGCGCCATGCAACCGCGCGCGATACTGTCAACAACGGTCGCGTCACCGCGACGTTGGGCATCATCCAGCAATTCGATGAGCGTATTGACCACACCGGTCGCCGAATCGTCGGTGCGGACGGCAGCGAGTCGTGTGAGTGCACCTGCCGCAACGTTTGCGGTTGGTGTGTCGGGGCGCACGGTCGGCAATGGCATCACCAACACGCTCCACGTGCGAAGCAACTCCAGCGGCGGTTCGTCGGCGTAACCGAAGACGCGCACCGCAGTCGGTGTGTCGCTCGGCGATGCCAGCGATCCGACGCTATCCACCACGTTCCTTTCGGTCGCTTTCGTGGCCGGTGTTGCGCGTGCCTGCGCGAGCAGCGACGCGAGCGTGAGCAGTTCGCCGGGCGCCGCACCGTCGCGCACCGTCAGCGATCCGGCCCCGATGGCCAACAATCGTCGCAACAGTGCCGCAAGATACGGCTCGGCAGTCAAACCGCGCTGATCGATCGGCGCGCCTTCCAGTACCAGCGCGCCCTCCGTGACACGACAGAGCAACGCACCATCTCGCGAGCGGGCCGTGAGCTGGCGCAACGCGTCGCGGACACGATCCGGCAGCGTGGCGGGACCCTGCCCATCTGTCAGCCCGGACTGCTCCAGTCGTTCGACGAGAAATACAAGCGCGCGCGCGACCGCATTCGAGGCACGCGCATCGCTCGAGACGCGCAACATCGCCGCGTCAGGCGTGCGGGACGCAGGCGTGCCGCGCGGCAACGACCCGAGCGGGCTCACGCGCGCGCCACCGTGGTGTCGCCTTGGCTACACTTCGTCGACCGAAACACCGACCGAATCACCGGTCGCGTCCGGCATCACATCCGAGCCTGCACCCGCGTTCGCTCATGAGCCTCACACTCTGGTCACCTGCATCGTGGAGTTACCCACTGCCATCGGGACACCGCTTCCCGGTGGCAAAGTACACGTTGCTCCGTGACCGCGTAGTGGCAGAAGGGCTGATTGATGCGTCGCACCTTCACGACCCCGACTCGGCGACGGACGAAGCGCTGCGCCGGGTACACGACTCCCGGTATCTGCGTGCGCTTCGGGATGGGACGCTCGATGCAGCGGCCATAAGGCGCTTGGGATTCCCGTGGAGTGCGGCGCTGGTGGAGCGTGCGTCGCGCGCTGTCGGCGGGACGGTCGCAGTGGCGCGCCACGCGCTCTCGCAGGGTATCGCGATGAATCTCGCCGGCGGCACGCATCACGCCTTCGCCGAGCATGGTGAAGGCTTCTGCCTCTTCAACGATGTTGCCGTTGCGATTCGCGCGCTTCGACATGAACGACTGGCGCGGCGCGCCGTTGTGATCGATCTCGACGTGCATCAGGGGAACGGAACGCACTCGATATTTGCCGGCGACGCCGATACGTACACGTTCAGCATGCACGGCGCGAAGAATTTCCCGTTTCGCAAAGTCGCCGGTACGCTCGACATCGAACTCGCTGACGGTACACCGGACGAGCCGTATCTGGCGCTGCTGGCTGACGCACTGCCGAGCGTACTCCGCGATGCGCGCGCCGACATTGTGTTCTATCTGGCGGGTGCCGACCCGCACGAAGGCGACTCGCTGGGGCGTCTTTCGTTGACGTTTGACGGACTCCGCCGGCGCGACCGCATGGTGATTGCAGCGTGCCGCGAAATCGGGTTGCCCGTCGCGATCGTGATTGCCGGCGGCTACGGCCGGGATATCAATGACACGGTGACGGTGCATCGCAACACGGTGGCCATCGCCCGGGAGTTCGCGTAACGACGAACCAACCATAACAAGAACAGCGACCGTGAATCACGCGTATTTCGCGAATTTGCTCCGTGCCGATTCGTGAAATTCGCGTGATTCGTGGCCGCAGTTCGTAGTAATTTTTGTATATGACTCCGCATCCGATACCCGCGCCGCGCATCGACGGCTTCACCACCACGACACCGTTGCCCCTGTACTGGCGCGAAGACGGACCTGCCGATGGTGCGCCGATTGTTCTCCTGCATGGCGGTCCCGGCGCGCATCACGACTACCTCTACCCGCAGTTGTTGGCGCTTGCCAATTCGCATCGTGTAATCACCTACGATCAGCGCGGCGGTGGTAAGTCCAAGACCGACGATCCGACACCGATCACGTGGCACACCCAGGTTGACGATCTCGCACTGGTGATGAACGAGTTCGCGCTCACGTCACCCATGCTGGTCGGATATTCGTGGGGCGCGCTGCTGGCGATGCTCTACTGCATCGAGGCGTCGCAGCAGCCATCGCAAGCGCGATCAGACGGTGCCGTCAGCGCGATGCCCATGCCATCACAGCTGGTGCTCATTTCGCCTGCGCCGATCACGCGCGAGTGGCGCAACGAGTTCGAAGCCGCACTGCTCGATCGTCAACGCGGCCCCGTCATCAAGGGAATGCGCGCCGAACTGGCGGCCTCGGGGCTCCGGGAGAGCGATCCAGTGGCGTATCGTCAGCGCAGCTTCGAACTCAGTGTGGCTGGTTACTTTGCCGACCCGCATCGTGCCAGCGCACTGACGCCATTTCGTGTGACGGGTCGCGTCCAGCAATCGGTCTGGGACAGTCTGGGCGACTTCGATCTGCGGGAATCGCTGCGCGCGCTGGCGCGTGCCGTTCGGCTGCCCGTGCTCGTCGTACACGGACGAGCGGATCCCATCCCGCTCGCTTCGGCGATGGCAGTGGCTGCGGCCGTTGACGCGACGTTCGTGGAGCTGCCTGATTGCGGCCACGTTCCCTACGTCGAGCAACCCGCGGCGCTGTTCGAGGCCATGGCGCGCTTCCTCCCGATTTGAAGAAGTCCAAGCTTCCGGCATACGATGATCCCCTTCGGCGCTGTCTCACAGACCAGCATCGCCACCATTGACGTGGATGGCCGTCCGTTCACGGTGACGGTCCGCACGGTACATGACGGCGTGGAATACGTCGGGCGGCTCTGGTTCGCCGATGTCGAGTGGGACAATTCGGGGATCCCTGATCGCGGGGTTTTTCCCGGGCGCACGCAGGAGGAAGTGCTCGCACTCGCGCGCCGACTACGTCCCGACGAAATGCTCCATCGCTATCGCCGCGCCAACGCCGAGAAGCGTCGCTTTCACGGACTGCGCCAGCTCACACTCGAACTGCTGTCCAAGATCCGCTACCTCAACCAGGTCGGCGTGAGCATGCGGACAGGACTGCTCGATCGAAATGCGGCTGCACAGGAAATGCTGCTCACTGAAGAACAGTTGGTTGAACTGGTGCGACAGGCACGCATGCTCGCAGGCGTGGAGAGCTGAGTCTCGCCCTGGGGCGACATCCCCCAGGAATATTTGGAAGCGACCGCGAATCGCGCCAATTCCGAGAATGGCTCCGTACCGATTCGAGAAATTCGCCTGATTCGCGGCCTGCTGTTGTTTTTCGTTTGTATATTTGGACCATGGATTGCCATGGCGCCGCTCATGCACTGACGCAGATCGCAACGCTCCTCGAATTGCATGGCGAGGACCGGTTCAGTGTGCGGGCGATGCAGGTGGCGGCGCGTGCCGCCGCGAGTCGCGGTGAAGAGCAGCTTGCCGATGCGCTCCTCGGCGGGCTGACCTCCGACGAAACGATCGCCCCCGCCGCGCTGGATGTGTTGCGCGATCTCGCCGAGTCGAACGGATCGGCGCTGCTGGAGCGGCTGCAGGAAGAGACGCCTGAAGGGCTTCTCGAGATGCTGCGCGTGCCGGGGCTGGGCCCCGCGCGTATTCGACAGATTCACGAAGGGCTGCACGTCGAATCGCTCCAGGAACTCGAACAGGCCGCGCGCGACGGACGTCTTGCCGGACTTCCGCGCTTTGGCGAGCGCACCGCGCTCAAGATTCTCAAGGGCATCGCCGACCTGCGCGCGACCGGCGCATTCGTCCTCTGGCAGCATGGACGTGCGGAAGCGGAACGCCTGTGCGAGGCTGTACGCGCGCATCCAGACGTGCTGCAGGCCGAGATCGCGGGTTCGATACATCGCCGGGCAGAAGTCGTGCGCGATATCGATCTCGTTGCCGCAGTGCGTGGTTCGCCATCGGTGGTTGCCGCATCGCTCGCACAGTTGCGCGGGGTGCAAGCCGTGTTTGGTGGCGGTGGACGTTCGATGACACTCCGTTTCGATGACGGGCTTCGTGTCGATATCACCTGCGTGCGACCGGAGCAGTTTCCCCTCGCGTTCTGGCGCGCAACCGGGAGCTCGGCCCATGTGAAGCAAGTCACAGAGCGTGCGGCGGCGCGCGGGCTCGTCCTTGCCGGCGATGAATTGCGTGGCGCTGACGGTGCGCTGCTCCCAGTGCTGCACGAACGCGATCTCTACGCGCACATCGGGCTGTCATACATCGTCCCCGAACAGCGCGAAGCGATTGGCGAAGTCGAAGCCGCGGCACATCGCTCATTCGACACGCTGCTCACGGAAGCCGATCTCGTCGGCGCGCTCCACTGTCATTCGCAATACAGCGACGGCGGTGCCACCATCGCTGACATGGCCGCTGCTGCCCGCGCGCGTGGCCTGCGCTACCTGGGCGTGTCCGATCACTCGCAATCGAACACGTACGCCGGCGGACTCTCGCGCGATGCGATCGTGCGGCAGCATGACGAGATCGACGCGCTGAATGCGCAGTATGCAGCGGAGCGCGCAGACTTCCGCGTGCTCAAGGGGATTGAAGCCGACATTCTCCCCTGCGGACGGCTCGACTACGACACGACGTTTCTTGATCGCTTCGACTTCGTCATCGGGTCAGTACACACGCGTTATGGCATGAACGAACGTCAGATGACGGATCGTGTGCTCAAAGCGCTCGACGATCCGCATCTCACGATACTTGGCCACCCGACCGGACGCTTGCTCCTCACGCGCGAGCCGTACGCGATCGATCTCAATGAAGTGATTCGCAAGGCGGGCCTCGTGGGCGTCGCGATCGAATTGAACGCGGACCCGCATCGACTCGATATCGATTGGCGCGCGTGCAAGCTGGCGCACGACGCTGGGACGCTCGTGTCGATCGGTCCGGACGCACACTCACCGCAGGGGCTCGATCACCTCGAGATGGGAGTCGCGGTCGCGCGCAAAGGTTGGCTGACGGCCGTCGACGTGTTGAACAGTCGCACCGCCGACGAAGTGCTCGCGTTCGCGCGTGCCCGACGCAACGGCGGCTCGACGACCTTGCAGAGTATGACCAACACTGCAGCGTCGCGCTGATCACCGAATGGCGCGGGCAAGTGGCGGCGGGCCGAGGCAGCCGCTCTCGGTGAAAAGGCCGGGGAAGCAACCAGCGGTTTCGAATCACGCAAAAACGGCGGAGACGGCAACAGGCGTGAATCGTGCCGGGAACGCAAAAGCGTCGACTCGCCGGAATTCGATCAAATTGGGGCAGAAGCTTTCGCAGAAGGCGCCGCTCGTGGCGAAATCACCACGCACGAAAGCGGCCAAGCAACTCATCGCACAGATCACGCTGGAGCGATTGAGCGCCGAGTATCCCGATGCACATTGCGAGCTCGATCACCGCAATGCATTCGAACTGTTGTGCGCGACCATACTCAGCGCGCAGTGCACCGATATTCGCGTCAACATGGTTACGCCGTCGCTCTTTGCGCGCTACCCGGATGCAGCATCACTCGCCGATGCAACACCCGAAGATGTCGAAGAAATCGTGCGCAGCACCGGTTTCTTTCGCGCCAAGGCCAGGAACCTCATCTCGATGGCGCAGTCGCTCGTTCGTGATTTCGAGGGCGACGTCCCACGTACCATCCCCGAACTCACGGCACTCGGCGGCGTCGGCCGCAAAACCGCCAACGTCATCCTCGGCAATGCCTTCAACATCAATGATGGCATCGTGGTCGACACGCACGTCCAACGACTCAGTCGTCGACTCGGACTCACTCGCGAACCCGATCCGATTGGAATCGAGCAGGAGTTGATGCCGTTGTTTCCGCGCGAGTCGTGGGCGCTGCTGAGCCATCTGCTCATCTGGCACGGCCGGCGGCGCTGTTTTGCGCGGAGTCCGGATTGTGGTGCCTGTTTATTGCGGGACGTATGTCCGAGTGCGGTGTCGTAGCTTTGCCGGGTCGCCTATGACACGCGGAATACCATTCAGAACGCCAGCATCTGGGTGAACTTCACGATCAGTGCGCGTCCCGTCACCGGGCTGTCCGGTGTGAGAATACGCTGGTCGTTGTAGACGATGAACAGGTCACTCAACGGGTGGTGGATGATGTTGAAGCGCACGTTGGCGTTGAACTGCTTTGACGTCTCGTCGTACTGGGAGAGCGCATCCACGAACATGTTGGTCGTGAACGAGTAGTTCACGCGCGCGGTGACGACGTTGTTGACGAAGGCGAGATCAGGCAGCGTCAGCGTGGCCGCCGTGCGCTGCACGCCGAATGTGGCCCGCAGCTTGTAGTTCGCCCGAAGCGTCATCGATCCGTTGATGGTACGCTGTGTGCCGTTATACAGACCGCCAAACAGATAGCGGACGTTGGCCGAGACCGCGCGACTCTGATCGGTTATCCCGTAGAGCGACCATTCATTCCACGCGTAGCCACCGGCCGCCAACGGTGTTTTCATCTTGCGGTTGGGGCGGAACGGTGCATCGAGTCGATTGAACGTCGGGTTGACCGCGATCTCGAACACCGCGCCGTTGTTGAAGAAGAACGATTGGCCCGAGTGCAGCTTCTTGCTCACCACGCGCCCCTGCAGATCCTCCTGATAGTCCCAGGTGACGTGCGGATGCAGTTCGCGGATCCCGTGTGCGCGAAGCCATGGCGAGCGCGGTCGAATCCCGGTATCGAGCAGGTACTTGCGCATGTCGGTGCGACGGTAGAATCCAAGATCGTTCTGGAATCCTGCGCCCAGCTGCATGGCGCCGCCCTTCACATGGAAGAAATTCCCTTCCCGATTCAGCGTGGTGCGCCAGGCATAGTCGCCCTTGGTGATCCCGGGCGTTTCGGACTTCACGACGTACGAGTTCCAGTCGAGAGTGCCGAACATTCGCACGTTGTTGTCGACGCCGTAGACGCGGTTGACGTAGTCGCCGCGCCGATTGAGTACGCCCGTGTCAGCGCCGCCAAGGTTCGCCCGCTGCATCACGAACACGCCGATGTCGCTGCCCGTTTTCCCGAGGTTCTGCCGGAAGCGCAGGACGCTCGAGTTGGCGCGTGCGTGCAACTGATCACCGCGCTCGGAGATGGAGAGCAATCCGACGCGCGTCCCTTCAGTGAGCTTCCCTGAGAGTCGCACGCCACCGTCGATGGGGATCTGCAGTCCCGATGCGCTGAGTCCGATGCGGCGCGAGAAAAAGAGCAGATTGTCTTCGTCCGGCGTGGGCGTAGGGTTCACGCGATTGTTGCGTGCGGCGTCGCCCACGTAGAACACGCCTGAATTCTCGAGGAAGAAATCGCGCTTCTCCGGAAAGAACTGGGAGAACTGCGTGAGATTGACCTGCTGCTCGTCGGCCTCCGCCTGCCCGAAATCCGGATTGACCGTGACGTCGAGCGTGAGACCTGCGGTGAGCGCGGCCTTGAGGTCCGCGCCGATCTCCGCGTGGTTGGCAAACGTCGGGCGCGGGCGTGCCGTCGTCCCAAGGTCCCGCACCGTGTTGCCGACTACGAACGGCTTGATGCGGAGGTCGCGCCCCGACTTGCCCGTCTGCAGCCCCGCCAGATTCCCCGCCAGTGAAATGCGATTGAGGTTGAACGCACGAGGCACAGGCGACCAGAAATCGACTTCGTTCTTGCGGCGGACGTGGCGGGAAAAGTTGATCCCCCACTGCGTCGCGCCCGACTTGTCGAAACGCAACGCGCGAAAAGGAATGCGCATTTCGGCGGTCCAGCCACCGTCGTAGCGATGCGTGCGGACTTCCCATACCGCGTCCCAGCTCTGATTCACTTCGCGTCCTTCCAGCGCCACCTGCCGGTCGTGCCGCGCGCCTTCCACGTTCGTGCTGAACACGTAGCCGTTGCGTCGATCGCCGAAGGTGTCAAGCAGCAGCTCGAAGTCGTCCTGATCTTCTTCCTTGAAATCCTTCTTGATATCGGTCACCAGCAGCGACTTGGGATGCGAATCGTGCATGTTCGCGGCGACATACAGGTTGTCGTCATCAAACGCGATCCACACTTCGGTTGCCTCGGTGGCCGGCTGCCCGGTGAGTGGCTCGCTCTGCACAAAGTCGGCGGCGGGCGTGGCAGACATCCACACGCGATCATCGAGCAGGCCATCAACCTTGATCGCTCCACCCGTCTTTACGGCCAATACTTCGCGTCGCGGTTCCTGCATGGTACGGCCGGCTGGCACCGCGCTGCGTCCGCGCAGCGGCGCGACGGCAGGCGACTGCGCAGTTCCGCGATGCGGCAACAGCAAGCACGCGGTGGCGAGGACGAAATGCGCGGTGCGGCCGCTGACGCGGAAGGAGATCGGCGAGGGCATGAGCGGCGACGAAAAAGGAAACGGGAGCGGTCTGCGGAGGCGGTCTGTCACGCCTGAGCATTCTACGTACGGTGCACCGACGGCGTTGATGCGGGACCAGGATTCTGTTGCCGTTCGCAGCTGTCGCGGCTCAGCGAAATTCGCGTGCTCCGCCGAGCGATTGCGGGCTTTTGAGCTCAGCGTGCTGCGCGAGCGCCGTGAGAATTTCCTCGGTGATCCCGTCGGCGAAGAACTCGTCGTCGGTATCACCCCCCGGACTTTCGAACGCCAGCACCGCGACCGATTGATCGGGTGCAGAGGACGCACGCCGCGTGGTATCGACGGTCGCGTCGACTTCGCCCAGCGCCGCGGCGAATGCGGCCAATGATTCAAACCGATCTATCGCCGTGCGCTGCAGTGCGCGCTGCAGCGCGCGGCACCCCCTCGCGCAAGGCGTGCACGTCGGCGGACGTTTGCACGAATCGTTTCGCAATCACCGCCTGCGCCGTCGGCCCGGTGAACGGCGGTTCTCCCACGAGCGCCTCGTACAACACACACGCGAGCGCGTACTGATCACTGCGACCATCCACCGTTTCGCCGACCGCTTGTTCCGGACTCATGTACGCCGGCGTGCCGACCGACGCTCCGACTTGTGTGAGCGTATCACCCGTGGCGTCAAGGGTCGGCCAGGTCATCGCGCAGCACCTTGATCGCGACTTCGCGGTTGTGCTTGTGATCGTGGGCGAGATACACAGTGGCCATGCCACCAACACCGAGTTCGCGGTCGATGCGGTAACGGTCAGCGAGTGCCGTGGTAAGCCGAGCAAGGGTATCTGTCATCGAAATGAAGCTCGGGTGGCCGTCTGGGCGAGTCGGGCGAGTTGATCGCAAGCCTGCCGGCGGGGAGAACGCGTCGGACCGTCCAGCGATACATTCACCGCATGACGGCTACCACCCCAGATCCTCTCTCCGAAGCGGCCCTGCTGAATCTGACGGTCGCGATGCAACTGCGCGCGACAGCGTGGGCGCTCTCCGAGGCCGCGCTGCGGGCCTTCCGGCCGGAGCTCGACGAGGCCGCAATCGCGGCAGAGGTTCGCGCGCAATTCCGTCGCGCCTCCGAGTAGCGGCGAGTGGTTGGTGACCTGCTCACCCGGTTCGCCGCGCCCTTCCAGCGACTCGGCTTGCCCTACATGATCACCGGTGGGGCCGCGGCCATTG
>JBKJTE010000178.1:0-49009 GCA_046590495.1 Gemmatimonas sp.
CTTGCTTTACGTGCGCAAGGACAACATCCCGAAGCTATGGCCGGTCTTTGCTGATGAAGGGATGGCTGATACCGATATCGGCAAGCTCAATCACACCGGCACACATCCGGTGCACACAGATCTCGCCATCGGCAATGCGATCGACTTTCACAACGCGATCGGGATTGAGCGCAAGGAAGCGCGTCTGCGGTTTCTCCAGCAGTACTGGACTTCGAAAGTACGCAACGTGCCCAACATCGTCGTGAACACGCCCTCCGATCCGACACGTTCCTGCGCGATTGCCAACGTCGGAATTGTCAGCATGCTTCCCGGCGATCTCGCCAGGACACTGCTGGCGAAGTATCGCGTGTGGACCGTGGCCATCGATTCGGCGGGCGTACGCGGCGTTCGGGTTACACCGCAGCTGTTCACCACCACGGCGGAGTTGGACACGTTTGTGAATGCGCTGAAGGAGCTCGCGCGCGCGTAAGCGGATTGATTCCATCGCCATGAACAATTCCGTTGACTATCACGCCTGGCAATCGGGTTCGATCACGATTGCGGGCGTTCGCTATAGCTACGCGACGAAGCCCGGTGCGTTCGCGCACGGCGCAGTCGATCCCGCGCAACTGATGCTGACGCAATACGCGCGTGTCAATGCGGGCGATGTGGTCGTCCAACTCAACTGCGGCGGCGGTCTCTTTGGCGCGGTGGCTGCGACTACGGGCCAGGCATCGCAGGTGATGCTCACCGACCGCAACATCGTTTCGCATGGCGCAGCGGTGCGCACGCTCGAGGCCAACGGTGCCGCGGTGGCCAGCGCCTGGCTCTGTCAGGGAACGCGTGTGTTGTCGAGTGATTTGCGGGCGGATATCGTCGCGATTCGAATTCCGCACGAGAAGCTCGTGCTGTTGCAACTGCTGTCCGATGCGTGGACGACACTTCGCATCGGCGGTCGTTGTGTGATTGCGGGTGCAACGAACGAGGGAGCCAAGAGCGCCGCGCGTCTCCTCGAGCAGCTGTTCGGCGCCTGTCAGGTGCTTGCCAGCGAGAGTGGCTTTCGCGTAGTGAGTGCCGTCAAGCAAACCGACGTTCCCCCCGTACTCGAAGACTTTGTCAATCCGCTGCTCGGGCACGACGCCTTCAATCGCGTTGAGACCATGCTGCGTGGCGGGCCACTGACACTTTTCACGCGGCCTGGTGTGTTCTCGTGGGAGCATCTCGATGACGCCACGGAGATTCTCGCCGAGCAGATGATTGTCGAGTCGGGCGCAAATGTACTCGATCTCGGATGCGGCGCCGGGGCTCTTGGCGTCGTCGCAGCGCGGCTCTCCGGGAGCGGTCGCATCACGATGGTTGACGCCGACGCCGAAGCCGTTCGATCAGCCGAACAGTCGGCAATCGCCGCTGGCCTGACTGATTTTCGCGCCGAAACAAGCGACATCGCCCACGCGGTGCGTGACGACCGGTTCGATGTCGTGGTGAGCAACCCACCGTTTCACGTTGGCAAAGCCACCGCGTTGAACGTGCCGATGCAATTCATGCGCGATGCATTCAACGTGCTGCGCCCCGGTGGCCGCCTGTTGCTGGTCGCCAATCGCACGCTTCCGTACGAAGCGGCCTTGACAGAGCTGTTCGGCAACATGCGTACGGTCCACGATGGACAACGATTCAAGGTGCTGTCGGCGACGCGGTCTTTGCAACGCGGGGTGATGTGAGCGACGCGCGCTCGTCGTCGGTCAGCACACGCCATCCACCTGACGGAAGGTCGTCCAATGCGAGCGGGCCGATCGCACTCCGGTGCAGCGCAACGACGTGATTGCCGACGGCGGCAAACATGCGCCGTACCTGATGATACCGACCCTCGGTGAGCGTCAAGCGCACCGTTCGAGCGTCCAGCATCTCGAGGCGTGCGGGCAGTAGCGGCTCGACTTCACGTTCCAGCATCAGCGATCCACTCGCGAAGATCTCCGTCTCGTCTCCGCGCAGATCACTGGCAAGCAGCGCGTCGTACGTCTTCGGGAGGTGCGTGCGCGGTGACGAGATGCGGTGATTGATCTGACCGTCGTCGGTGAGCAGCAGGAGTCCTGACGTATCGAGATCCAGTCGCCCGATCGGTGCGATGATCGGCGTACGAAAGCGGAATCGCTCCGGGAGCAGCTCGTACACCAACGGGCTCACGTCCTTACTTGAGCAGACGTAGCCCACCGGTTTGTGCATCATCAGCAACACGCCGGGCGATGGGTCAAGCGGTTCGCCGTCAACGAGAATTTCGTCGTGCGTAGCGTCGTCTTTCTCTTTCAGCGTACGGCCGTCGACATGCGTGACTCGTCGCTTGTCAAAGAGGTAGGTGACTTCCCGGCGACTGCCGTAGCCCAGTCTGGCGATGTATTGAGCGAGCTTCATGCGAGGAAGTTAGAGACAAAAACACGAACGGGACCGTCATCGAAGACGATCCCGTTCGGTGTGTGTGCTACGCCTGTCAGCCGGCGGTGATCGTGCCTTGGCGCAACACGGACTCGCCGAGTGCGGGACTTATGGTGTGGTGACCACGCGTACCGTCACGCCGGAGAACGCGGCGTAGGCGAACATCTCGAGTAACCACAGGCCGGCGGCAGGCGCGGTGATCGTGCACGATTCGATCGGGCCATCGGCTTCGGACGCACACACCGGCGTGCCCCGCGTCGCCGGCGTGGCACCCGGACGGTAGAGATACATGTCCGGGTCGCCAGTGCCGCCGCTTGAGCTGACGACGAGGCGCGTCGTGCCCGCCGGCACCGTCACCCATGCATACGCCGACGCGTTGATCGGCGCTTGAATGGTCGCGGTGATCGTGTTGGACAGTCCGAACAGCGACCAGATCACTGACGTGCCGGACTTACCTTCGCTCGCCGCGGTGATCGTTGCTGTGCCCGATCCGATCGTCGTAACGAGTCCGGTACTGCTTACCGTGGCGACCGCCGCGTTCGAGGTGGTCCACGTGATGGCGCGATCGGCGAGTGCGCTGCCCGAGCCATCGCGCAGCGTCGCGGTGAGCTGCTGAGCTGTGCCGGTCACGAGATTGGCAATGGCGGGCGAGAGCGTCACCGTGGCCACTGGGAAGGTGACGGCGGTCGTCACCGGCGCGGTGCCGGTGCGCCCTTCGCTCGTGGCGCTGATCGTTGCCGTACCCGCGGCGACCGCTGTGAGAAGCCCGCTGCTCGAGACCGTTGCCACCGTCGGTGCAGAGCTCGTCCACGTGACGGTGCGGATGTAGAGCGAGTTGCCCGCAGCGTCCCGGAGATTGGCCGTGAGCTGCTGAGTGGTGCCGACGGGGATGACCCCACCGTTGCCTGTGATCACCACGGTCGAGACCGGCGCACTGACCGAGATCGCTGCGAAGCCGGAAGAGTTGTCGGCGGACGCCTGAATTGCGGTGCTGCCAGGTCCAACGGTGGTCACCAGCCCGCTCGCCGAAACGGTCGCAACGTTCGGCTCGGATGACGTCCACGTGATCGACTTGCCGGCGATCGGATTGCCGGATGCGTCAAGCGCCTGCGCTGCGAGCTGCTGTGTGCCGCCGACGATCAAATTGTTCAGACGCGGCGTGACGGCAACGCTGACCACGGCACTGGCTGGCTCGGTCGAGTCAGAGTTGCACGCGCCCAGTGCGAGGACAGCAGTGGACAAGAGGGCAATGGCGAATCGCGTCGGCTGATTACGCCGGAGAGGCTGAGAAAACGCTTGCATACGCTTCAAGGGCTCGAAGGGGAGCGGCGATAGCGCCGCAGGTCTCCCACGCGTTGGGCCGCGTGCGGATGAAACAAAGTGCGCGATAACTAGGGGACCGGGTAAGCCGCCTGTCAACGCTGACCTGATGTTGCGGCCACCGCTTCTTCGAGCCGCGCTCGTGTCACTCGTCGATGCGAGCCGTTCCAGACTGACTCGCCGTGACGCACGATGATGACCTGCGGCGATTCATGCTCGACGTCGAGCATTTCTGCGAGTCGCTGCGACATCGGTCGTTGACTGATCACGTCGACCATCCACACCGGCACATCGGGGTTGGCGTCAACGAAGGCATTCACTTCGGCGATGGCGATATCACACAGACCGCAAAGCGGACTGTGCTTGTAGAGTACGACGAACTCTTGAGTCGCAAATTCATCGTGGAGTTGTTCAACCGGAACGAGCGGGAGCTGACGGATAGGCATGAAAGTACGCTGGATGAGCCACCGGGTCACACCACTCTCAGCGCGGCGTGCCCACCCCGTAAACTAGGCGTGTGCCGCCGCCTGACGAAGATGGGTGGGCGCATATCTTGCGCTGAACGCCGTGTCGTCCCCATCGACCGCAACGAGGTGCGGTCGTCGCCCTCTGACCAAGTCGAGACAGTTCATGCCAAGTGCGAAGACCAGCAGTAAAGCGAAGGCCAACGGGAGCACATCACGTTCGCGCGGAAAGGCCACGGTTCGGCCGGACAACCGGGCGGACGCCGAACGCATCGTCACCGACGTGCTCTTTGCCACCAAGAACGACATCCCCGAAGATACGCGCGTTGAAGTCGTAACGCTGCTCAATGCGCGATTGGCTGACTGCATCGATCTCCAGACGCACTGCAAACAGGCGCACTGGAACGTGAAGGGACCGCAGTTCATCGCGCTGCACAAACTCTTCGACGAAATCAACGAATCGATCGAAGAGTACGTGGACCTGATCGCCGAACGGATCGTGCAACTCGGTGGCGTTGCCGACGGCACCGCACGCATGATCGCGGCGCGCACCACGCTCCCCGACTATCCGTCGCGACTGCGCACAGGCGAGCAGCATGTCGCAGCGCTTTCGGATTCGCTCGCTGCGTTTGGTCGCGTGTCGCGCATGGCGGTCGAAGCGGTCGACGAACTCGAGGACGCCATCACGGCCGACATCATGACCGAGATCACACGCGGCGTCGATCAGTGGCTCTGGTTCGTCGAGGCGCATCAGCAGACTTCAGACGCCAAGCCGGTGGAGTAGTCGTGCCGTGGTGGGAATGCTGGCGGGCACCTATTGGCGCTGCCCGCCAGCGGCTCATCGACCACATCTGCGCATTGTGACGGAGAGCGCCTCAGCTGGAACGGTAGACGGCTGATGCAATCAGTGTAAGGAAACTGGACACATACCGTTTGGAACGACGGACGCTGTGAGTCGTCTATAATGTGTGATGATGCAGCCGGTCCGATGACGAACCCGCGCACGCTTCCCGGTTCGGTTGTCTGGATGAATAAGACGTACACGTCGGTGCTCTCCGACCCTGCGCGACTTCGCGCTATTGCAGAAGCGGTCCGACCTCGCGCATATCCCGCGCCGCCGTACACGCACATCACCCGGGTGGTCTGTGAGACGCTGACCGTTCCGATCGCCCTCGTCTCGCTCGTGGACGATCGACGCCAGTTCTTCCCCGGTTCGACCGGACTGCCCGCTGATGTCGAACAGTGCGGCCAGACGCCACTGAGCCATTCGTTTTGTCAACACGTCGTTGCCGGCGGGTGTACGTTGCGTGTGACTGACTCGCGTGTGAACGCGCAGGTACGCGACAATCTGGCCGTCCGCGATCTCGGGGTCATCGGCTACCTCGGTGTCCCGTTGAAAACGTCGACCGGCCACATTCTGGGCTCGCTCTGCGCGATCACCCACGAACCGAGAGAGTGGACCGATCGCGACGAAGAGATTTTGGAGAATCTTGCCGTCGCTGTGGTCTCCGATCTCGAGTTGCGCGGTGAGCTTGCCTATCGCGAAGCGCAATCGCGTCTGAAGGATCCATCAATCGCAGCTGAAGGATTGCCCGCTCGCAGCTTCGATATTCTCGACAGCATCAACGATGGTGTGATCGCGATCGATCGCGCCTGGCGTATCACCTTTCTCAATCGCCGCGCCGTACGCTTGCTGCACACCCCACGGCGTCGCGCGATCGGCGCACCGCTGTGGGAGCTGTTTCCGGCAATCGCAGGGGGCGAAATAGAAAGCGCCCTCCGCGATGCCGCTGCCTCGGGGCGCCCCACGCGCACGGAAGCGCTGGTGCCCGAGCTGTCCCGGTGGTTCGAGTTGCGGACGGTACCGATGCGACACGGCATGTCGGTGTACTTTGACGACGTCACCGAACGTCGGAACGCGCGTGCGGCACTCGAACTCCGTGAGGAGCAGCTTCGTCAGTCGCAAAAAATGGAAGCGATTGGTGCGCTCGCAGGTGGGATTGCGCACGACTTCAACAACATGCTCACTGTCGTTCGGGCGAACTGCGAAGTACTCGTCGATCGTCTGGAACCACACAGTGACGGGCGTCTCGAATTGCTCGAGATCAAGTCGGCGGCAGTGCGGGCGACCGCGCTGACGCAACAACTGCTTGCGTTCAGTCGCAAGCAGGTCGTGCAGCCACGCGTGCTCGACGTGAATGCGACACTACAGGCGCTCGCGCCGATGCTGCGTCGCCTCATTCCCGCGAACGTGCGCGTCGATGCGCTGTGCGCGCCTCGCGCGTTGCACGTGCTGGCCGATCCGACGCAGCTTGAGCAGGTGATGATGAATCTCGTGCTCAACGCGCGCGACGCGATGCCCAACGGTGGAACGATCGCCGTCGAATGTTCGGCAGTCACGCTCAAGGCAACGATGCAGACACCACTCGGCGAGTTGGCGAAGGGTCGTTGGGTCCGGATCGCGGTGAGCGATTCAGGTACCGGCATTCAATCCGAAGTCATGCCGCACATCTTCGAGCCGTTCTTCACAACCAAGCCACTGGGGGCGGGCACCGGACTGGGGCTCGCGACGGTGTTTGGAATTGTGCAGCAGCTAGGTGGCGGCGTGACCGTTGAAAGCGCACCAGGGAGGGGGACTGCGTTTCACGTCTATCTCCCTGCGTCGGAAGTGACCACAGTCGTCGACGAAGCAGAGCCGACGATGGTGGAATCGCGTGGCGCCGAGTGCATTCTCATCGCCGAAGACGAGCCGGCGGTGCGTCATGTCGTGGAGCGGGTGCTGACGGCTCACGGCTATCGCCTGCTTGTCGCCCGCGACGGTCGGGAAGCGCTCGATCTGATGCAGGAGCACGGGGCGTCGGTGGATTTGGTGCTGAGCGACGTGATGATGCCGGGCGTCGGCGGCGTCATTCTGGCAGAACGTTTGCGAGACGAGCATCCGGACGTTCCGGTGATGCTGATGTCCGGATACGGCGAAACTGATTCCGTACAAAATCAACTCGGGCAGCATGGCGTGGCGTTTCTGCAGAAGCCGTTCAACGCAGCGTTGCTCACCGCGGCAGTGCGGGCCGTCCTGGACGCGCGACCTGTCGCGTTGACCGACTGACCGGTCGCGCACTGCTAACGCCTGCGTTCAGTCGCGCAGTCCGTACTCGACGGTCGTGACGATGCGGACCTTCTTCACGACCTGACTTTCTTCGCTGATTCCCTGCGCCTGATCGCGCGGTAGAATCTCGAAGGTGCCTTGGTAGGCATGGCGGATTCCCGAAAGGGTGCTCTTGGAGTCGCGCGCGAACTGTTCTGCAGACTCGCGTGCACGCGCCGTCGCTTCCGCAATCATTGGCGGCTTGATGGCATTCAGTCCAGTGAATACAAACGTCGGTCCGCCGCCGCCATACTCTTGTCCGGACGACAGCACCACACCGTTCCGCACGAGGTCAGGCACATGTTGGCTCGCGTCCTGCACGACGTCGACATGCGTTGAGCGCACAACGAGCGTCTGCCTGATGATGTAGCGACTGCCGGGTTGGTAGTTGCCCATTGTGCGCTGATCCTGCACCGAGAACTCTTGCACCGAGACCTCGGTGCCGGCCGAATCGAGCCCCTGTTTTTTCAGAAAGGCCCGCACAGTCGCGACGCTGTTTTCAAGCGTCGTGCTTGCGCGCGTGAGATCATCGTCGGTCGCGACGAGTCTGAGCGGCCAAATGGCGAGATCCGCTTTTGCCTCGCGCTCGGCGACGCCCTTCACCGAAACCGTTCGGTCGACGGTGCGCACCTTCGACACGCCCGCCCCGGCGAATAGTCCTCCCGCCGCAACGCCCACACCCAGCAGCAGTGCTGGCAATAGATTCGACCGCGGTGGCGAGTCAGTCATATTCGGAGCCAAGGCTTGTGATAGGGGGAGGGGGTATATAAGTTGCTCGTGAGATCGCGCCCAAATACGGCGTTGCGCTCACTCCAACATCCGTGCGAACCGGGAGCAAACATGACTGAGCTGTCGATGCAAATCAGCGGAATGACCTGCGGCCACTGCGTGAAGGCGGTGCGTGATGCGCTCACCGCTGTGCCCGGAGTCGATGTGGATGACGTTTCGATCGGATCGGCAAAGGTGCGATTTGACGAGACCAGATCCGATGCCGCGCACATAAAGCAAGCCGTTATTGAGGAAGGTTACCTGGTGACCTCGGCGGGATAGCGACCGGCTGTCCGCTGGTCACCCACGCAGTCCACCAGATGTCGCGCAACATCTCGGCGCCGGCGGCCAATCGCGCCGACGCAAAGGCTTTCTGTTCTGCCGTGCTGGTCTCGGCCTGAAACGGGGTCGCGCTGTCGATTTCGTACAGCCGGTCGAGCTGCGCAAAGCTCGTGTTCATGTAGGCAATGATCGCGGCGCGCAGGTTCGGGAATACATTCGGCTCGCCGTTCATGCCGCCGAGTACGTCAGAGAGCTTGATCTGCCCTTGAACGTAGGCCGATTCGAAGCGGCCGTGAAAACGGTTGTCGCTGGTGTAGCCCTTGGGATTCTCGCCGACCCACCCGTTGTGGTGCTTGGTCGTGTGGTGTGGATTCGAACCGTCAGCGACGTAGTGGCCGAGGATCCCCGCGTCATCGATGATGCGCTGCTCGATGAACGCGCGGATGGTGGAATCGGGGGCGATACGCCAGAGTCGAAAATCACCGCGCAGACGCTGCGCCATTTCGAGCATCATGAAAGGCAACAATCCGACGGTGGAGACTGGGGCGCCGGCCAGCCTGATCGTGTCGGCGAACGCGAACCGATTGGGCGCCGCCAGCGCAGCGCTGAGCGCCGCTGGTGATACAAAGTCCATATCCATGTAATGCTCAGGTGAGGAGCCGCCATTGAGCGCCGGATCGAGGGTCGCTTCTGCGCGATCCTTCCACCGATCGGGTTCCGGATTGAGATATGACAATTGCTGGCTCGCGTTGCGGAAGAACGCCGGCATTTCCGCCGGGAGCTTTTGCGCGGCAGCGAGTCCGATCATGCGATGTCCCGCGTCGCCCCAAGCGAGCAGATTTCCCGGCGTCAGCGCGACAACGGTGGCAATCGCGGTGACGGTGATCGTTCGGCGACGTGTTGAACGTGCGCGACGGACAGCAGGAGCGGCAGCAGTCTCAGAAGAAGTCATTGCGGAAGATACACCAACCAGCTGGAGAGGTCGCCATGGACGAACGTGGTGAGTCGGCTGTCAGTGGGAAGCTGTCGGTCGCGCGCCTGGCGAAGTGTTTGACGTTCGGCGCGTTTTTCAATCCAGCGGCAGTCTGATCTCAACACGACAGCCACCGCTGTTCTGGTTGCTCATGCGAAACGCGTAGCGATCGCCATAGAGCATGGTGAGGCGTGAGCGGGTGTTGGTGAGACCGATGCCCAGCCCATCGAGTGATGGGCGCGCCGCCATGAAACGACCGCTGGTGGTGATGAGGCCATCGAGTCCCTTGCCATTGTCGTCGACAATGAGTTCGAGCGTGTTCGCGACGCGGCGCGCGCTGACGTGAATGCTCTGATCGCGATGCCCCGGCGCGAGCCCATGCTTGAGTGCGTTCTCAACCAGCGGCTGCAACAGAAAACTCGGCACCGGCAGATCGACGGCCGACGAATCGACTTCGATATCGACTTCGAGTCCGTGACCGTATCGGACGCGCGCAATTTGTAGATAGAGCTCGACGAGTTCGATCTCCTGCCAGAGCGGAATCGTGCTCGAGCCGGCGCTTCGGAGCGACAGCCTGAGGAGGTCGCTGACGCGCGTGAGCGTACGCTGCGCTTCCTTGACGTCCATCTCCATCAGTTCGGCGACGGAATTGAGCGCATTGAAGAGGAAATGCGGATTGAGCTGCATGCGCAGCGATTCGAGCTGGGTCATGGCGAGCTTTTGTTCGAGTTGAGCGGCGGCCCGATCGCGCTCACGATACCGTCGGACAAACTCGACCATGTACGCAGCGCCAAGCACCGCCCAGTAGAGCACGACCTGAAAGTCGAAGTGGTTCACGAGCACGGTGCGAAGCGCGTGGCCGAAGGTTTGACCCAGCGACGCGGGCACGAACTGTTGATCGAGCCAAGCGATCATGAGCACGTTTGCCGCGCAGATGACGGACGTGGCCGCGACGTGGACAGCGACCCACCCGGCGATCCGACCGGTCCCGAGTTTGACACGGTCTACCAGCGTGAGAATCACTTGGGACCACACGCTCCACGTGAGCCACGCCGAACCCTGCCAAACCAATGCGCGCCCCAGCCCGTAGTGCGTTCCAGATGCGTCGCCGAACACCGTCAACTGCAGCGCAGCGAGCAGCCCCGGTATCAACCACACCAACGCGAAGAGCACTCGCGTCATGCGTTTGAAGCGGGCGCCCTCATCAGCGATGGTGAGCGGGCGGGAAGTTGATGCCGAAGAAGCAACCATAGTGACCATGAATGACGTCAGATTCCGGAGAAGTACGTGCAGCCTTACGACGGCACGTGAGCAATAAGTTGCACGATTTTACGAAACGCGAAATTGCGGTGAAGATTTTGTGAACGTATGCGGCTCTTTCGGCGTATGAGTGGCGTAGAACAAACAAAGGTGCTGCGTCAGCGCGCGCGTGAGGTGTACCGCTCCTCCCGGTACATGCTGGTGGCGACGTTGGCGATCCGCTCGGAGGCGGGAGAGGTCGAGCGTGCGTGTACTGATCGTGGATGACGAGTTGCTCGCGCGGCAGCGCGTGCGGCGTCTTCTGCAGAGCGAGGCCGACGTCGAAATCGTTGGCGAAGCCGAGAGCGGACGTGACGCGGTGCAGATGATCCGCGAACTGCAGCCGGACTTGGTATGCCTCGATGTGCAGATGCCAGGGTTGGACGGCTTTGGCGTGCTTCGTGAGCTCGAAGGCGAAGTGGCTCCAATGGTGCTCTTCATCACAGCGTATGACGAACATGCGCAGCGCGCGTTCGATGTGCACGCAGTGGATTACGTGCTCAAGCCGCTCGACGAAGAGCGTTTCAAGGCCGCGTTTGATCGCGCGCGCAAACAGCGCGCGCATGCCGTCGCCGCCGAGCGACTCGGTGAATTGCTGGAGACGGTGCGTCGTCTCGCCGACGGAACAGCGTCACCGGAAGCGCGTGTCGAACACCACGGCAATGGGGTCGGCACCGCGTCCACGACCGGGAGTTATGCGAGTCGCATTCTGGTGAAGCAGGATGGTCGCATGTTCTTCGTGAAGACGACAGAGATCGACTGGATCGAAGCGGATCGGAATTATGTGCGCCTGCACGTCGGCAAGACGGCACACACGATCCGCGAACGCATCAGTCATCTGGAGGAAACGCTCGACCCGCGTCTCTTCGCGCGCATTCACCGTTCGACGATCGTGAACTTGAATCGGGTGCGCGAGATGCAGCAGTGGTTTTCAGGCGACTACGTGGTGATTCTCGAGGACGGTACCAAGCTGCGCCTCAGCCGTCACTATCGCGATCGCGTGGAGAAGCAGGTCGGCGTCTGACGGCGCGGAGGCGAATCATCTAGGATTCAGCATGTCCTCCGCGCCCGCGCATCGACCCCGAGCCAGCTGGCAGTCGCACCTCGTGCACCTGCTGGTTCGCGCACGCATGCGTCCCCATGCGCTCCGCCCGATCGATCCGGTCTGGGTCCGACAGAACATGGGGCGTCCCAAAGGCGCTCGCCGCTTTATGGCCCGCTCGACGGGGGCATCGTCCGAACTTTTGCCGCCGGGCGCAAAGTGGCCAGGTGGCGAGCGGGTCGAGTGGCCATCCCCCGAAGTGGACGCGCCGGTCGTTCTCTATCTCCACGGCGGCGGCTTCATCGCCTGCAGTCCGGAGACGCATCGACCGCTGGTGAGTTCGCTGGTGCGGCGCATTGGCGGTACCGCCTTCGTGCCGGCGTACCGACTCGCGCCGGAGCATCCATTTCCCGCCGCACTCGACGACGCGCGATCGGCGTACCGATACCTGGTCGAAGACTGCCACATCGCGCCCGCGCGTCTTGTGATCGCCGGCGATTCGGCCGGCGGGGGCCTCGCACTCGCACTCGCGCTTTCGCTGCGTGACGATGGCGTACCATTGCCCGCCGCGATCGTTGTCTTCAGCCCGTGGACGGACCTCGCAGCGACCGGTCAGTCGCTCGACGAGAACTCCGAAAGCTGTGCGATGTTTGCCGGCGAAACGATCCGCCGGGCAGCGCGATTCTACGTGGGTGCTGCCGATCCCAGAGAGCCGCGCCTGTCGCCGCTCTATGGCGACTTTCATGGACTGCCGCCAATGCTGATTCACGCCAGCCACGATGAAGTACTGCGCGATGACAGCGTTCGAGTGGCAGAACGTGCGCGTCACGACGGCGTCGACGTTCAGATGCGATTATGGGCAAGGGTGCCGCATGTGTGGCAGTTCTTCGCGGCGGTGCTGCCCGAGGCGCGTGAGTCGCTGGACGTCGCGTCGCGTTTCATCCGGGACCGTGTGCGTGCACGCGTGCGTGATGACGCGGCCATTCACACACAGTCTCACAGACCGTCACATAGTTCGCACTGAGCGAACGACGCGATCACAATGGGAGAGCACACGCCTCGCGCGTGACGAATGGTGACCGTTCTTCCCACAGGGCGTCCAGTGGAACGGGTCCGGGGGCCCCTGGTTAAGTCCCCCGGCCGACCCGCCGATACTGCTCAGAAGAACGTGTGTCCGTCGCTGGCGTGCCAAACGCTGAGCGCGTGTCGTCCTTCGATCCAACTGCGTGCCGTCAGACATACCGGGCATCAACCCGAGCGGTAGTGCTGGCATCCCGACGCCCTTCCCACTGGGGAAGGTGTCGCCTTCGCGCGCTCTCGTTCCGGTCGCTCCTTCAGAAGCGCGCCCGGTCGGCGCTCCTGCCGGCTCGCCATTGGGGCGCAGCGGTCTGGATCTCACAGAGCTGCTGGGTACACTCGACACCGTCGCCACGCGGGGGCGCACGCCTGCAGTCGCGCTGGAAGTCGGGCTCGAGCAGGCGCGCGGCGCGCTGCTGCGCAATCTCGGAAGCGATGCATTGGCCGCGCTCGATTCGGTGTGGGAAGGCGCTCGTCGCACCGAAGAAGGGTGGTATCTGCGGAGCGGCGCGCTAACGGTGCTCGGCCTGCCCGGCGAAAGCGACCGCGTGGCCGAAGAGGGGCTGGCGACGCGACCCGCCTCGGCCGGGCTTCGTTTTCTGCAATCGTTGGCACGGCTCGCCGTTGGGGATGTCGCGGGCGCACGCGCTGCATTGCAGCCGGCACTCGACCGCGCCCCTCATGATCCCTTGCTCGTCGTTCAACAGGCCGTGGTGCTGGCACGGCAGGGCGATTCGCATGGCGCGGAAGCGCTGTTGCAACGAGCGCTGCGCGGCGCGCCCGACCATCCGGCCGTCGACTATGGTCGCGCGGCAGTACGAGCTGCGACCGCCGATGCGACGCGCAGTGTTTCGCGGTCCACGCCCCCGATGATTGAAGTCTTTGCGACACCATCGGAGCACTTCTTGTTCGAGATGAATTCTTCGCGCGCGGATGGGAGTGCGAGGGCCGAGCAGGAATCGACGGCGAGCGGCGCCATTGTCGGCGCCCCGTCTGCACCGGCAACGAGCGGCGACGGTACGCGTGACGTCGTTGACTCGGCGCTGATAGGGATTGGCGCGCGACTGGTCTCGGCGTCAGCGCCAGCCGTTGCGCGTGAGACGCGGTTGTTGCTGCGCGCGTTCAGTGCGGGTGGAACGCTCGCAACGGCGGGCGGCCCCGAACAGGCACACGCCGCGCGGGTGCTGCTCGCAATGCTTGTGAGTGTGCTGACGGGTGAGACGGTTGAGACACCTCAACCGCTGCGAGTCCTGATGCAGCAACTCGTCGTCGCGTTTCGCGACGGGCGGGATGGCGACGCCGAACGTCTCATGCGCCGCGCTTCGACGGGCGTGCGCGAACCGATCGTGCGCATGATGCAGTTGCTGGTGCGCGGTGCAATGGCTGAACTCGCGCGCACTGGTCGCGGAAGTGATCGGCCGGTTCCGAACACACCTGCTTCGGCCACAGCTGTGGTTCGCGGTGCTGCGGAGCCGGGCGTCGTCGTACCGGTGCGCCTCGGGCTCGCACTGCTCGAGGAGACGCCGGCGTCGCGCTCGATCTCGCGCGCAACCGACCCCGCCGGGTGGGCGACGGTATCAGGCGGCGTGGACGGCCGCGGCGTGCCGATTGTGGGTGGAGAGGAGGTGACGGGTAGCTATCGGACCGTCCCGACTCCGGACGAAGTCGCGCGTGGTTGGGGCGCCGCCGAGCTGACCGCTGCGGGGCGGAAGTCCGCTGGCGCCGACGACATGAGCGTCGGGTCCGGGGTGCGTGCCGTGGCGCTGGTGTGCGTGGCGCTGGCCGCCGGCGCGATGTCGACGGGCCACAGTGCGATCGCGATTGGGCTGGGCGTCGGGGCCGCGTGGCTTGCGCTCCGGCGGAGCGGCGGAGAAGGGCGCGTCTCGCGTTCTGCCGACGATACGGATCCACGACGGATGGACCACCGGGGCGACGGGCGGCGATAGATTCCTCGAGGCGCCCCAGCGAGTTGGCAGGGGCGCTGTCGTGGCTGCGCTGTGCTGCGCGCCCTTGGTCGTCGCCAATCCATCCGAGTGCCCTTTATGACCCCGTCGTCGTCTGCGCCGGTTTCGGCGTTTCTCCGCCATCACTATCGCCACTTCAACTCGGCTGCCCTGATCGACGCCGCTGACGGTTACGTCGCGCATCTCGACCACGGTGGCAAGATGATGGTCACACTCGCCGGCGCGATGAGTACCGCGGAACTCGGACTGTCGTTGGCCGAGATGATCCGTCAGGACAAGGTGCACGCCATCACATGCACGGGCGCGAATCTCGAGGAGGACATTTACAACCTCGTCGCGCACGATCATTACGAGCGCGTTCCGAACTATCGCGACCTCACGCCGCAGGACGAACAGGCGCTGCTCGACAAGCATTTCAATCGCGTGACGGATACCTGCATTCCCGAAGCGGAAGCGATTCGTCGAATTGAGAATGCCATTCTCGACGAGTGGACGAACGCGGACAAGGCGGGTGAACGTTATTTCCCGCACGAGTTCATGTATCGCATTCTGTTGAGCGGAAAGCTGGAGCAGTACTACCAGATCGATCCGAAAAACTCGTGGATGCTTGCAGCGGCGCAGAAGAACCTGCCGATCATCGTGCCCGGTTGGGAAGACTCGACGACGGGCAACATCTTCGCGTCGCATGTGATCGAAGGCAATGTGAAGAACGTGCACACGGTGCGCAGCGGCATCGAGTACATGATGTATCTCGCCGATTGGTACACGAAAACGGCGAAAGCCGATTCGACGATTGGCTTCTTCCAGATCGGTGGCGGTATCGCCGGCGATTTCCCGATCTGTGTCGTGCCGATGTTGCATCAGGATCTCAAGCGCACCGAAGTACCACTCTGGGGCTACTTCTGTCAGATCAGCGATTCGACGACGAGCTACGGTTCGTATTCAGGCGCCGTGCCGAACGAAAAAATCACGTGGGGCAAACTTGGGATCGAGACGCCGAAGTTCATCATCGAATCGGACGCGTCGATTGTTGCACCGCTAGTCTTCGCTCTGGTGCTTGGACAGTAGCGCCAGTGCGAACGATCGACGGCGCGCTGGCGTCGCCCGTTCGCACACGTCGCGTGTAGCGCTCCGTTGATGACTCGTCACGTCTTTGCAGATCCGACTGGCCGCCGGTGGCGTGCGCTCCGTCGCGCGGCGCTGGCGGTCGGCGTCGTTACCACGGTGCTAACGTTGGCGCTGGTAGTGTATCTGCTTATTCCCCCGGCACTACCGGCCTTTTCGCCCGGTGTGCGGACGTCGCGCGGCCTCACTCAACTGCCTGCGTTGCTCGCGAGTCGGCGTGCACGGGAGCGCGAAGTTGCGCGTCGTCGCCTGATGTCGTCGCTGGAACGCCGCCCGCGTGTGCCGGCGCTTCGGCCGGCGGCAATTCCAGTGCAGTCGGTCCCCAGTGTCCGTCAGGCTGCCACAGCCGGTGCCGAGTTCGCGGCCTTCTACGTGAACTGGGATGACAACGCGTTCGCTGCGCTGCGCGAGCACGCGGAAGACATCGACTGGCTGGTCGCTGAATGGGCGTTTGTGTCGCCGGGTGGCGATTCGCTGCAGCTCAAGGTCGATCGTCGTGTCCCGTTTTTGTTGACGACGCTCAAACCCGAAGATCGGCCGCGCATTCTGGCGATGATCAGTAATTTCGATTCGGCGTCGCAGCGCTTTGACGCCAAGCGGATCGTGTCGCTCGTGGGGCGGACGGATTCTCGTCGCCGCGCAGCGCAACAGGTCGCGAACCTGGTGCGGACGTGGGGGTTGGCCGGTGTTGCGCTCGACTTCGAAGAAATCCCGGAGCATCTGCATCCCCTGGTACGGGCGTTTCTAACCGATTTGCGCTCGGCGTTGAACGCGGTGCAGAGCACTGGGCCGCCGCTGATCGTGTCGATGTCGGTTGCGGCCGACATTTCGCCGGCGGTGTTGTCACAGTATGCCGCGCTCAACGATCGCATCTTTCTGATGTTGTACGATGAGCATTACGGCAAAGGCGACCCCGGGCCCGTAGCGAGTCAGAGTTGGTATGAACGCCGTGCTGCAGAATTGCTCAAGGTGGTGCCGCCGGCGAAGGCGATATTGGCGATCGGGTCGTACGGGTACGATTGGAATGATGCGGGTCCCAAGGCCTCGGGTGATGCGCTCACCTTTCAGGAAGTGATGGAAAAGGCGCGCGAACATTCCGCGCCGGTGCACTTCGATTCGGTCTCGCTGAATCCGTACATCACCTGGTCTGACGAGGACGCGACCGATCACGTCGCGTGGTATCTCGATGGGGTGACCGCTTACAACCAACTGGTTGCCGGTCGTCGGCTTGGTGCACGCGGCCATGCGCTCTGGCGACTTGGTGCCGAAGATCCGACGCTCTGGCGTGCGCTGCAGCCAGGTGGTCTTGATGATCGTGGTGCCGTGCTTGCCGCGATCGCGCCGGGTTACGATGTCGAGTTCAAAGGCGACGGCGAATTGCTGCGCGTCAGTGCGCGTCCGACCCTCGGTGCGCGTCGCGTCGGCTACGACTCTGTGCGGAGATTGGTAACGACGCAGACGGTGTCCGCGTTTCCTACGCCGTGGATTGTCGAACGCTTTGGCGCGCAGGCGCACCGTGTGGCGCTCACCTTCGATGATGGGCCGGACAAGCGCTGGACGCCGGCGATTCTTGATACGCTCGCGTCACGAAAGGCGCCGGCGACGTTCTTCATGATCGGGATGGCGGTCGAGGCAAATATGCGCTTGGCGCGTCGTGTGTTGGCCGAAGGGCACGAGATCGGGAACCACACATTCACGCACCCCAATTTGTCGTTGTTGCCGCAGGCGATCGTGCGGTTCGAGCTCGACTTCAACCAACGTCTGCTCGAAGCGACGCTGGATCGTCGAGTGGTGTTTTTCCGCGCACCGTTCTTTGGCGATGCTGAGCCCACGACAGCAGACGAACTGGTTCCGGCAGCAATCGCGTCTGATCGTGGATACATCATCGCGGGTTTACACCTCGACTCCGAAGACTGGGAACGCCCTGGTGTCGACGCGATCATTCGCAATGTTCTCAATTCGCGCAGCCGAGGCAACGTGGTGCTGCTGCACGACGGAGGTGGCGATCGCGCGCAGACGCTTGCGGCGATCGGACCGTTGATCGATTCGTTGCGTGCGCGCGGTGACACACTGGTACCACTCTCTGCGCTCGCCGGGGATGGAAAGCTGGTTGGGATGCCGCCACTGCCACGCGGTGAGGAGGCGAGTCGGTTTCTCGAGTTCGCAGGCTTTGCCGCAATCGGTGGCGCTGAGTGGGTACTGACCTGGCTGTTCCTGGTCGCGGTGGTGTTGGGTTTGGCGCGAGTCGCGTTCGTTGGCGTGCTCGCAATTGCCCAACGCTTGCGTGAAATCGTGAGCGAGCGACGTGCCGCGAAACTGGCACTCACAACGGCGCCCCTGCCGGCATATTTGCCCACAGTGTCAGTGATCGTCCCGGCGTTTCGCGAAGAGACGGTGATCGTGCGAACGGTGGAGAGTCTGCTTGCGCAGACGTACGGTGGCACAATCGAAGTGATCGTCGTCGATGACGGGTCGCCGGACGACACATTCGCCGTGGCACGCGATGCGTTCGCCGGTGACGCACGGGTGACCGTATGGACGAAAGCGAATGGGGGCAAGTCGTCCGCGCTCAACTTCGGCATCGCCCGCGCGCACGGCGAAATCGTGATCGGACTCGATGCTGACACACTCTTCGAAAGCGATACCGTCGCGGAACTGGTCAAACCGCTCGCGCGTGCTGACGTCGCGGCGGTCGCAGGGAATGCAAAGGTCGGCAACCGATTGAACCTGATCACCCGCTGGCAAGCGATCGAGTACGTCACCAGCCAGAATCTCGATCGACGCGCCTTCTCGCTCCTGAACGGAATCACCGTCGTTCCCGGTGCCGTGGGCGCGTGGCGGCGCGAAGCGGTGGCCAGCGTCGGCGGCTTTTCGCACGACACGCTGGCGGAAGACCAGGACCTCACGCTCACGCTGCTGGCCGAAGGGTACCACGTTGCCTACGCCCCCGATGCCGTCGCGTGGACGGAAGCACCCGATACTGTGAAGGGGCTGCTCAAGCAGCGCTTTCGCTGGAGCTTTGGCACGCTGCAGTGCATGTGGAAACACAAGCACGTCTTGTTACGCCCGCGTTATGGCACGCTAGGCATGATCGCCCTTCCGAACACCTGGGTCTTTCAGCTGCTCGTGAACGCCATCGCGCCACTCGCCGACCTGATGTTCGTGCTGAGTCTTATCTCGGTGTGGCTCGTCGGGCTGCAGCACGGCGCCACCTTCGCGGTCGCGTCGCTCGAACAGATCCTGACATTGTACGCGATCTTCCTGCTTGTCGATTGGCTCGCCGCTGTCATTGCGTTCCTTGCCGAGCCAGGTGAAGAGCTGCGACTCACATGGCTGGTGTTCCTCCAACGGTTCGCGTATCGCCAGTTCATGTACTGGGTCGTACTGCGAGCCTTCATCGCCGCGGCACGCGGTGGACTTGTCGGTTGGGGCAAGCTCGATCGGAAGGCGACGGTGGCGTTGCGTCCGACATGAGCAACGAAATCTCCGTGAGCGAAGTGCGCGCGCACGAGTCGTCGGCGCTGCACGGGTCAACTGCACCGTGGCGACGCTGGCTCATGCCGGTGTTGTCGCTGCTGGTGTTGATCATCGCCGGGATTGCCGTTCGCGAAGAGCTGCGCACGACCACGTACCACGCGGTCATGAGCAGTGTCGAAGGCCTGCCGACGTATCGACTGATAAACGCGCTCCTCGCCACCATCGCATGCTATTGCGTGCTGCCCCTGTACGATCTGCTCGGCCTGCGCTATGCCAAGAAGCCGATTCCACTGCTGCAATCGCTTCGGGCGTCGCTGTTCGCCTACGCATTCAGCCAGAGCCTGGGTTTCGCCGCCGTAACGGGTGGCGCATTCCGGCTTCGATTCTGGACGGCCAACGGACTCAGTACGGGTGACGTTGCGCGCGCCGCCACATTTTCGGCGCTTGGATTCTGGATCGGCATTCTGACGGCGTGCGGTCTTGCGCTGACATTCGAAACGCTACCGTCCGCGGTGCTTGCGTACGGATCCGAAATGTGGCTCCGCCCGGCCGGCGTGCTGCTGCTGCTCCTCGTGTTTGCGTACCTCGTTCTTGCGAGCACGCGAAAGAAACCGATCCCAATTGGCGGCCTCTCTTTCGAGCCGCCCGGGTTTCAGCTCACCGCGATGCAGTTCGTCGTCGCGATCACTGACTGGGTGCTGGCCGGGGTGGTCGCGTGGGCCCTGCTGCCGCAGACCCCTGGGCTGTCCTTCGTCGCGTTCCTCGGACTGTTCGCCTTGGCACAGGGCGTTGGGTTGCTCAGTCACGTTCCCGGTGGACTCGGTGTCTTCGATTCGCTGATGGTGCTGCTGCTCTCGCCTAACATCGGCGCGCAGACGGCAATTGCCTCAATGGTCGCCTATCGTGCGATCTACTATCTCTTACCGTTCATGCTGGCATCGCTGGCGTTGGCCAGCCTCGTCGTGCGCCGCCGCGGGCCGATCATCGCGAGTGCGGCGAAAGCCACAGCCCGTGTGGCGAGTCGCTACGGTCCGACACTGCTGCCGACGGTGCTCAGCATCGCGACGTTTCTTGCAGGACTCGTGCTGCTTGTTTCCGGGGCAACGCCTGCCGAACGCAGTCGCATCGCGATGCTCGATCGCCTGCTACCACTTGGCGTCATCGAGCTTTCGCACCTTACCGGAAGTTTGCTCGGCGCTGCGCTCGTTGTCCTCGCGTGGGCGCTCCGACGTCGACTCGATGCGGCGTGGGTGCTTGCGGTGTTGGCACTTTCGGCCGGCATTGTCTCGTCGCTGCTCAAGGGACTCGACTACGAAGAAGCGATCATTCTCAGCAGTGTGTTGATCGTACTCGTGCCCAGTCGCGGCGCGTTTCATCGTCGTGCAACGCTGCTTGCAGAACCGCTTGAACCGGAGTGGATCATTGCAATCGTTGCGGCGATCGGTGCCAGCGTCGCGTTCGGTCTCTTTGCCTTCCGTCATGTTGAATACGACAACGAGCTCTGGTGGCGATTCAGTCGGAACGCCGATGCACCACGCTTTCTTCGTGCGACGTTTGGCGTGCTTGGCAGCATCGTTGTCCTCGCACTCTGGCGCCTGTTGCGCCACGCGCCCGCCGAGCCGGCATTGCCGACGGCAGGTGACCTGGAACGTGCCGCAACGGTCGTGCGCTTGAGCACCGACACGAAATCGAATCTCGCACTGCTCGGCGATAAAGCACTCATGCTGGACGACGCCAACAGCGCGATGCTGATGTATGGCGTTGAGGGCCGGAGCTGGGTCGCACTTGGTGATCCGCTTGGCGACGAGGACGCGGGCGAAGAGCTGGCGTGGAAGTTTCGTGAGCTTGCAGATCGCCACGGCGGTTGGACCGTGTTCTACGAAGTCGGCAAAGATCGGCTGCCGCTGTACATCGATCTCGGACTCTCGATGCTCAAGCTCGGCGAAGAAGCCGTCGTGCCGTTGCGCACATTCTCACTCGATGGCAATAACCGCAAAGGACTTCGGCGTGCACTGCGTGATGCCGAGAAACGTCAGGTTTCGTTTGAAATTGTCCCCGAAGGAGACCTGGCCGACATCATGCCGGCGTTGCGAACGATTTCGGACACGTGGCTCGCGGAAAAAAGTGCGCGGGAAAAGGGATTTTCGCTCGGCCGATTTGACGAGAAGTATTTGTCGCACCATCCGATTGCCCTCGTTCGTCATCACGGCGAACCCGTCGCGTTCGCCAATGTGTGGGCTGCTGCACACAAGTCTGAAGTGAGCGTTGACCTCATGCGTTGGACGCGCGCGGCGCCGCCGGGAATGATGGACTATCTCTTCATCCAGCTGATGCAGTGGGGCAGGGACGAAGGCTTCGAACGATTCAATCTCGGGATGGCGCCACTGTCGGGGCTGGAGAATCGCGCGCTTGCGCCGCTGTGGGCGCGCGCCGGTGCGCTCGTATTTCGGTTTGGCGAGCACTTCTACAACTTCCGCGGATTGCGGCAGTACAAGGACAAGTTCGATCCGCTCTGGGAGCCGAGGTATCTCGCGTCGCCGGGTGGCCTCGCGCTGCCGCGAATTCTGACGAATGTTGCTTCGCTCATCTCAGGCGGGCTTGGAGGAATCGTACGAAAGTGAACGCGCATGTGACCACACGGCGTCCCGTGATGCCGACGAGAGTGCGATTGAAGGTTGCGACGGCTTTGCTGCTGTTGATGGTGATGGCAACGGCCTGCGCGCGGGTTTCACGCGCACAGAGTGCGAGTGCGATGCGTTCCGGCGATCTTGCGCTGACTTTTGTCGATCCGCAGGGGACTCCGGCGAAAGTCACGGCAGTGCTCCTGAGCGGCGACGGTGGATGGGCCGAGTTGATCAAGACGCTGGCCGATGGATTGGCCGCGCGCGGGATCGCTGTGGTCGGTGTGAATTCGCGCGCATGGTTGTCGTCGCCAAAGACGCCAGACGCGACGACTGCGGCCGTCGTGCGCGCCATCGAAGCGTCGCGCGAACGCACGCCGGGTCATAAGCTGCTCATCGTTGGCTATTCGCGCGGAGCCGACATGGCACCATTCGTTGCTAACCGCCTCCCCGCGCTACTTCGCGAACAGTTGGCGGGCGTTGCGATGCTCGGTCTTGCAACGACGGCGAGCTTCGAGTTCCACTGGACCGATCTTGTGAAAGACACCTCGCGTCCAACCGATCTCGCGATCAAGCCTGAACTCGAGCGTCTTCGCGGCACGCCGATGGTATGTGTCTTTGGCAGCGACGAAAAGAGCTCAGGGTGTCGCGACGCGACCGACGGACTACTGCGCAAAGACGAGCGTAAAGGCGGGCATCATTTTGATGGCGACTTGGCCGCATTGGTGCAGGATGTCATGCAGCTGCTCGAGAAGCCCGCAAAGGAATAGTCTCGCTGTCGTGACAATGCAGCGACACGTCAGATACGTGAACCGTCTGACGTTGTGACCTGCGCTGCCGATACTCCGCCGTTCGCCAGCACTGAGATTTCCTGTTCTCGGTCCTGCCCTCGGTCTATCAGCTGGAGTTCGGCATGCACATTGGATTTTCCCGTCACGTTTCGACCAGCGCGGCACTGGTTGCAACCGCAGTACTGACTATGAGCGCGTGCGGCGATGACAGCACGGCACCCGACGTCGCATCAAAGGTGCAACTCGTCAATCGCTCCGTGACGCCAGTGCTGGCGAAGACTACTCTCGCAGGTGTCACCATTACGTCGCTTCTCAGTAGCGACGACACGTTACCGCAGTCGCCAAGCTATGTGCTCGGCGGATCGGTGGACGGTTCAGGTATCCTGAAAAATTCCGACGGTACGTACACGTTTCTCGTCAACAACGAAGACAACTTTTCGGTTTCGCGCATCACGTTGGATGAAACATTCAAGGCAGTGAAGGGCGACTACGTCCTCAACTCGACGGGTGGTCGTTGGCGCTTGTGCTCAGCCACGATGGCCACACCGGCGGAACATGGGTTTGGGCCGGTGTTTCTGACGAATGGTGAAAGCGGCATCGACTCGCAGATGCATTCGGTCAACCCGTTCGGCAGCGTGAATACTTCGACCATCCTCACAGCATTCGGCAAGTGGAGCTCTGAGCAGGCGCTGCCTTTGTCGAAGCTAGCCTATCCCGGCAAAACGATTGTCATGATCGGTGACGATGATTCTGGTACGAATGGCGGTCAGCTGGTGATGTATCTGTCAAACACGGTAGGCGATTTGAATGGCGGCAAGGTCTATGTGCTGGCCCGGACCAACAACAATATCCGCGAGCGCGACATGGTCGTGGGACAGAGCTATCCCATTGAGTTCCGCCAGATTGAGAACGCCGCCACTGCAGCGACCGGTGCCGAGATCGAAACCGTCGGCAAGACGAAATCCATGATGCAGTTCGGTCGAGTTGAAGACATCGACTACCGCAAAGGCAGCGCGGCGAACAACCGCGAGATCTACTTCAACGTTACCGGCCAGAATAACACGGGCGTCAACGCCGACTTTTCCCGTACGAAGTACGGGCGCGTCTACAAAATGGTGCTCGATCCTGCGGATCCGCTCAAAGGCACGCTTGAAGTGGTGCTCGACGGCGACGACCGCTCGGGCGTGGCAAAGGAGTTCCAGAACGTCGACAACATTTACGTTGGTACGAACTACCTGTATACACAGGAAGATCCCAACGGGTACGGCGACGAAACGCATGACGCGCGCATCTACCAGTACAACCTTGGTACGAAGGAGTTCAAGATCGCGGTTGAACTCGACCACCGTCGTACTGCCGTCGACGCCGTGAAGTACAACGGTGCAACGATGTCCAAGTTTGGCGATTGGGAATTTGGCGCGATGACCGACGTGTCCAGCGAAACAGGAAGCCCTGACACTTTTATCGTCAGCCTGCAGATCCACTCCTGGCGTGGCAATCGGTTCAAGGCCGTTGACGGTGGCGTACTTCGTCCAAACGAAGATCAGGCCAGCCAGCTCGTGGTGATCAAGGGACTTCCCCGCTGACCAGACCAAAATGTGCACTCCTAGCCATCACGTTGGTGGCCAGCGGGTGCAGCAAGAGTGTTGTCCCGTCGTCAATGGCGCAGAACGCGGACGTTCAAGCTCCGCGGGCCGAACGCGTTCACGAACAGTTGCTCGTCGGACTGACGCAGTTGGACAGTGCGTTGATTATGCTCGACCGAGTGGCGACAGGCGGCGACACGTCGGACACGGTGGCGGTCCGCACCGCGTTCGACAGCGCGCGCTTCGCGTACAAGCGCATTGAGTTCACGGTGAACGGGCTGATGCCGACGGTGGCCAAGGGATTGAATGGGCCTCCGGTCGCCGAGATGGAAGACGAAGAGTCAGACAGGCCTGTGCGACCGCCGGGAGGGCTTCAGGTGATGGAGCAACTGCTGCTGCATGCGACCGTGCCCGATTCGATCCGTCGCGTTGCAATGGAGGCGCGGATTGCACGCTCGTATTTGGCACGCGCCGTTCAGGTCGCATCGAGCTATCGCTACACCGATGCAACCGTGCTTGACCTGTTGCGGCGTGAGCTGGCGTCAGTTGCGATCCTCGGGCTCGGCCACTTCGATGCGATCGATCGTGACCGTGGCTTCCGCGAGTGCGCCGTCGCATTGGGGGCCGTGCGAAAAGCGTTGACCGCGTACCGCGCGGACGGGATGCGCAGCGCGCCGGTGGCGTGGGCGTCGCTCGATTCAGCGTTGGCACGTGCGATCGCTCACACAAGCGAAGCGGCGACTGAAACCAAAGCTGAAACGGACTCTGAGAACGCCGGACCCGCGCGGCGTCTCGCGCTGCTGGTGGACGACATTCGTCCAGCCGCGTTGGCTCTCGCGGGACTTCGCGATGCGCTTCACGTCCAAGTGCCCATCAGCGACGATGGGTGGCGGGCTTCGGCGCCAACGCCGTTTGAGCTTGGTGCGATCGACCCGGCCTCGTACGCGCATGCGTCGGCGCTGTCCGTCACGCCGGCACGCGTCGAACTGGGGCACGATCTCTTTTTCGACAAGCGCCTGTCGCGTGACGAAACACGTTCGTGCGATGCGTGTCATATCCCCGAGCGTGCGTTCTCCGATGGCCGTGCAACGGCGCTGTTGCTTGTGCCGCGCGTGCGGAATTCAAACCGTTCTGATGTCACTCCACCGCGCAATACGCCAACGCTGATCAACAGCGGAGTTCAGCCCGTGCAGTTCAGTGACGGGCGCGTTGCGTTCATGGAAGATCAGATCGCGTCGGTGATACACAATCGGGAGGAGATGGACGGCGATCTCGCAGTCGCCGCGCGTCGGTTGAGCGCGAGTGCAGAAGATCGCGCGCAGTTCGCGACGGCGTTCGGCGAAGCAGCCGATAGTACAGTCACGCCACGACGCGTGCAGTCCGCAATCACGGCGTATCTCAGAACGCTGACTCGGTTGAATGCGCCATTCGATCGCTATGTGCGCGGCGATCGCTGGGCCATGAGTGCCGACGCACAGCGTGGCTACGACGTGTTCATGGGGAAGGCGCGCTGCGGCACGTGCCACTTTGCACCAACTTTCGGCGCTGCGATGCCGAGCCGATACCTGCAAGTGGACTACGAAGTGCTTGGCGTTCCTGACGCGACGCAACGGAAACTGGATGACGACATCGGTCGTGAACGCGTTGCCGGCGATTCGCTTCACCGCCGCGGATTTCGGACACCGGTGCTGCGCAACGTCGCGCTGACCGCGCCGTACATGCACAACGGGACGTTCCGTACGCTCGCCCAGGTCATCACGTTCTACAACAACGGTGGCGGACAGGGAATGGGGTTCGACGTGCCCAATCAGACGTTGCCGGCCGACTCGCTGCACCTGACATCCACGGAGCAACGCCAGCTGATCGCGTTCCTCGGCGCACTCACTGACACATCGGCCACAACGCAGCGCCCAACGCTGCGTACGCGCGCGTTAGGCGCTCCCACAGCCGGTCAGCGACGCGCGTCGCCCGCCGTGTTGTTGGGTAGTGGCGTGTTCACGCCCGGAACACCCGGGACGCGCAAGCGCTGACCAGATCGAATGTCGTCTGACCGCAGTTGATTGAGCTGACGCAAAACATCAGCTGACGTACGAAAGCGGCGTGCCAGTCCGATCAGCGTCTCTCCACGCTGCACTACATACGTGACATAGACAGCGGGGCGAGGCGCACTCGATCGGTTGCGTGCCTCAAGCTCCTCAACTCCACGCGTCACTGCACTACGGGCAACCACGCTCGCTTTCGACACGGCGAGCGCTTTGTTCCATTCCGCATCATCGACGATGAAGTCGACCTCGCGCAGCGGCATGCGCAGCACGAGTCCACGACCGTAGCCGCGAAAGAGTGTGCGGGGTTCGAACGTAAACGCTGCGTCGTATGGATAACTCTCAACCAGCAGTTCGGCCGGCCCGTCTTCAATCGGACGGAGCAGGGGCGTCGGCGGCGCGCCAACATAGAGCAGCCGACGATCGGTTGCGACCACGATGCCGAACGATTGCCGCCACATGTCCGTCCATCGCCGCTGCGATGCGTACGCGCTCTCTTCCACACGCTCACCCGGAGCGAGCTGCGTCTCAACTTCGCGCTCCGCGGCCGTGCGAGCATTCATGCGAGCGCCAATTGGCGGAACAATCGCCGCCGCGGCGACAAATGCGGCGACTGCCAGAATCGCCGTGCTGCCTGTGAGCGCGACCAGAACGCGGACGACGAGCCGCCGCCTGGGTTTCGGTGCGACAGCGCCGGCCTTGAGCCAGCCTCGCCCGGACGATCCCGGCCCCGTCGCGGGGCCCGCGACGGGAACGAACTGCCCCGCCGCGCCGCTGGCTTGGATGGCGCCGTCTGACAGGATCGCTCCGGTGGTCGTTTCTGCTGGGCGCTCGGGCATGCTGAATGATGGCGAAGTGGCAGCAAGTTGGGGTCACTCAGCAGGGGGCACTTGCCAATACGTATTTGCATCGACAGCTTGTTCCGTGATGACCCTCCTTCCTGTAGGGCGCCGCGTCACTGTCCACGACGTCGCTGCCCGCGCCGGTGTCTCCCAACCCACCGCGTCGCTGGTCCTTTCGCAGCACCCTCGCGCCCGCGTCGCCGCGGCGACGCGTCAGCGTGTCATCGATGCCGCCGCCGAACTGGGCTACAAACCGAACGTTGTGGCCCGGTCGCTCGCTCGACGTCGCTCCTTCGCCCTTGGCGTCATCGTTCCCGATGTGCGAAACCCGTTTGTCGCGGATGTGGTCACCGGCGCTGAACGCGTTGCGGCCGAAGCGGGGTACGCGGTGCTCCTCTGCGACCAGAGTGCGCGCTCTGTCACGCAGCATCTCGAGACGTTACGGGCGCGTCAGATCGATGGTGTGCTGCTCGACGCAATCGGCGCGGCGTCGTTGCCGAGTGATGCGTTGGCTGGCGTGAACGTGGTCTTGATCGACGAGCCGTCGGAACGGTGGCCTGGGATCGCCACTGATGCAATCGCCGCTGGCCGACTCGCCGCTGAACATCTGCTTTCGCTCGGCCATCGCGAAGTCGCGTTCATTGGCCCTGCGTCCGATGTGCACGCGTTCCGCATGCGCGAGCGAGGCTTCGTGATCCGCCTGCGTGAAGCGGGCGTGCTGCTCACGTCGCCCCGGTTGCGGCGAGCGTCGGCGACGGTCTTGGGCGGGCGCGATGCGATGCGTCTGTTGCTGGCGACGGGGACGCGACCGACGGCGGTGTTCTGCGCGAACGACCTGATGGCGATCGGCGCTTTGAAGCAGTGTTTCACCGTCGGTCTGCGTCCGCCAGCTGACATTTCGGTTGTCGGCTGCGATGACATTGAGCTCGCGCGGTTCCTGACACCCGAACTTTCGACGGTGTCGATCCCGGCGCGCGAACTCGGCGCGCGCGCGGCGCGGCTCCTGGTGCAGCTGATCGAGCAGACGCCGCGCCGAGTCAGTGCCGCTCGTCTCCTGCCGGTGAGGTTTATCGCCCGCGGCACGTCTGGCATCGTCCCGTCGGCAAGTGTGGTCGCATGAGCGATCAGACGACGATCGCCCGCGGGTTGGCGCAGCGCGATGCGGTGATAACTGGCACAGGATCGTATGTGCCAATGCGTATTGTCACCAATGCAGAACTTGCTCAGCAACTCGGCGTTGAAATCGAACCGTTCGTTTCGGAAACGCTCGGGATCGAAGCGCGACACTGGTGCGGACCCAACGAGTCGACGGCGGATCTGGCCGAACTCGCAGCTCGACGCGCGATGGAAGCGGCAAAGGCGACCCCCGAGTCGATCGACCTGGTGATCGTCGCGACCGATACACCAGAGTACATCTCGCCATCGACGGCGTCCGTACTGCACGGACGGCTTGGCATCGTGAACGCCGGAGCGTTCGACCTGAATTCAGGGTGCGCGGGATTTGTGACTGCACTCGATGTCGCGTGGAAGTACATCCGGGCCGACGAGCGCTATCGCAAGGTGCTTGTGGTCGGTGCGTACGCGATGTCGCGCTATCTCAACCCGCACGACAAGAAGACGCTGACGATCTTCGCTGACGGGGCCGGCGCGGTTGTCGTCGAGGCGAGCGAGCAACCGGGCGTGCTCGCGTCTGAACTGTTTGCCGACGGTCGCTACTGCCACGGGATGGGCGTGTTCGCCGGCGGTACTCGCACGCCGATCACGCACGAAATCCTCGACGAAGATGTGCATCAGTATCTGCGCTTCGTGCAGAAATATCCCGCGTCGGTGAATGAAGAGGGGTGGCCAAAGATCGTGAAGGCGGTACTCAGCCGCGCGAACGCCTCGCTCGACGACGTCGACCTCTGGTTCTGGACGCAGGTCAATCGCTCGACGATTGAAGTGGTGATGCGCGGACTCGGACTGCCGATGTCGCGTGCGCACACGATCATGCACAAGTGGGGCTATACGGGTTCGGCCTGCCTGCCGATGGCACTCGATGATGCGGTGCGCACGGGACGCGTACACGACGGACAACTGCTGATGTTCACCGGCTCGGGCGCCGGGCTGTCGATGGGCTCTCTCGCGATGCGCTGGCGTGCGGCGGGAGCAGACGCATGAGTGAGTATTTCACGGCGCTCCAGCCACTCGTACAGCAGTTCGTTGAACGCGTGCGTACCGACGGCGATCGGATCGCATTTGCCGTCTATCCCGCCGGCGCGACAGGCGCGCAGTCGGTGTTGAGCTGGCGCGATTGGAACCACCGTGCGCGCGCCGTCGCGACATCGCTCATCGCCGGGGGCATCGGCGCCGGTGACCGTGTTGCGGTGCTTTCGCGCAATCGCCCGCTGTGGCCCATCGCCGACGTTGCGATGCAGATGACGGGCGCGATCGGTGTGGGCATCTTTGCAACCAGTGCGCCGGTGCAGATCGAAGCGCTGCTGGTCGACTGCGGTGCGACGCTGATCCTGGTCGACTCGGTTGCGCATACGAGGGCTGTGCTCGATGCTGCCACCCGACTCGATCAGGCGCTGATGATCGTTTGCGATGTGTCGGCGTTGGAGTGGGCCGCACACCCCGACATGCACGTGGCGAACGTCGTGCGCTTCGATGACTGGTGTGATGAAGGTGCACGGGTACTTGCTGCAGACGCGGCTGCGGCCGATCGACTGGATGCGCGCATCGCCGCCGTTTCACTCGACGACATCGCCGCGCTGATTTACACGTCGGGGTCGACGGGCGAGCCGAAAGGCGCGCGCATTTCGCATCGCTACCTCGCCGCGTCAGCCGAATCCATCGCGGCAACGTTGACCCTCACCGCCGCCGATCGAACGCTCTCGTTTCTTCCATACTCGCACGCGGCTGAACGTGTGTTCGGGCAGTGCACACGTGTGCTGCTTGGCATGAAGGCCGCACTCATCGAAGATCCGGCCGACGTGTTTCGTGTCGCGCAGGATTTCGAGCCGACATTCTTCGGCGGACTGCCACGAGTCTTTGAACGGCTGTTCGAAGCCGCTGAAGTTGCGCGTCGCGATGGCACCGAACCACGCACCGCGATCACATCGCGCATCGGTGAGCGCTGCCGGCTCGCGACCTCCGGGGGTTCCGCGCTGCCGCGGCACGTCGGCGAATTCCTGCAGTCGCTCGGACTCCCGATCATCGGCGCGTACGGACAGACTGAGCATCTGTGCGTAGCGATGAACACGATCGAACAGCTTCGCTTCGATACCGTCGGCCCGCCGATGGCAGGCACCGAAATTCGCATCACATCCGACAGCGAACTGCTGGTGCGCCGCAACGCACTCACGTTTGATGGCTACTGGCAAAAGCCTGAAGCGTCGCGCGCCGCATTCACGGACGACGGCGAGTGGCTCATCACCGGCGATCGCGCTGAGCAGGACAGCGATGGCGCGCTTCGCATCATCGGACGAGTGAAGGAGCTGATCGCTCTGTCGAACGGTCGCAAGATCGCGCCACTGCCGATCGAAGCGGCGCTGACAGCATCACCCTTCATTGCGCACGCACTCTGCCACGGTGAAGGCCGGAAATATCTTGTTGTGCTGTTGTCGCTGCGGCGGGATGTCGTGGAAGCGTGGGCACGCCAGGAACGGATCGGGATTGCGTGGCCCGCACTCGCGCAGCACGACGCGCTTCACGCACGGTTGCAACGCGCGGTCGATGCAGTAAACGAGACGCTCGCCCGCACCGATCGCATCCAGTCGTTCGCCGTGACGGATCGCGAATTCACACTCGAGAACGGCGAGCTCACGCCCACGCTGAAGCTGATGCGCAATGTCATCGCTACGCGTTTTGCCGACTCCTTCGACCGGATGTACGCATGACCGAAACCACAGTCGACCGCTACAGCACGTTCGCCGTCGGTCAGTCGGCGACCGCAAGCCACACGGTGACCGACACCGATGTCGTGCTCTACGCCGCCGTGACAGGCGACATGAATCCTGCGCACCTCGACGAGGCCGCGGGACGCGCCGGCCGCTTTGGCGCCCGCATTGCACATGGCATGCTCTCCGGCGGATTCATTTCGGCGCTGCTCGCATCGCATCTGCCGGGCCCCGGCACGATCTACATGTCGCAGTCGATGCGATTCGTGCGACCGGTACTGATCGGCGACACGGTCACCACTCGCGTGGAGATCGTGGAGTTGATCGAAGCGAAGCGACGTGTGCGCCTCGCAACAACCTGCCGCAATCAGCGCGACGAGTTGGTGCTCGATGGCGAAGCGCTGGTCCTCCTCGCCGCGATTCAGTGAAGCCGGCGCCGTGGTGGCGCGCACTGATCGCTGCGGGAGCGCTCGGTGCTCCCTCGGGGGCCATGGCGCAACGTGCGATGGCCTTCTCGACGGCACGTGCGTCAACTGCTCCAACAACAAGCGTCTCGAACGCGGCACGGGAGCATGCGATGGATCCGACAGATCGGGTTGGCGAAGTGATTCGAGGACGCTACGAAGGCAGCGAGGGTGCGCGTCCGTGGCGGCTGTTCATCCCGTCCAAGCGGAGCGCGTCGCCGAGTATGCTGTTGGTGGTGTTGCATGGATGTACGCAGAACGCGAACGATATTGCGGCCGGAACGCGGATGGATGAAGTCGCGGAAGAGCAGGGGTTCTCAGTGCTCTATCCCGAGCAGATTCCCGAAGCCAATGCGCGCGGTTGCTGGAACTGGTTCGATGCGGCGCATCAGGCGCGCGGTACCGGTGAGCCTGCCATCATTGCGTCGATGTTGGCGGAAATATTGAAGCACCCGGAGCTCATCAAAACCATCGACCATACGCAGATCCATCTCGTCGGCGTCTCTGCTGGCGCAGCGATGGCAAATCTCGTTGCGGTCGCGTATCCCGAGACGTTTGCGTCGATTGCGAGCGCGTCGGGAATCGGATGGAAGGCAGCGACCGATCTTGTGCAGGCACTGACGGTGATGCAGAAGGGGGGTGGAGAGGGTGTGCAAGGCGCGGACGCGGTCGTGCGGTCCATGGGTGCGAACGCGCGCGCGCTGCCGGCGCTTGTCGTGCACGGCGGGCGCGACGCAGTCGTGAATTCGCGTAACGGCGACGAGACCGCGCAACAGTGGGTTGGAGTGCACAACCTGCTGCGCGCTCGACACCACGACACGGCACTAACGCCTGACGCTGTACCCCGCACTCGGGTCGAGAACAGTTACACCGTCACTGAACGCGATTGGCGCGATGAACGAGGTGTCGCACTGGTTTCAGTCGTGCGCGTCGAAGAACTGGGGCATGCATGGTCGGGTGGCTCGACGGCCGGAACGTTCACCGATACGAAGGGGCCGGATGTGACTCGCATGATCGCTGCATTTTGCCTGTCGCATCCGATGCGCGGCACGCACTAGGACGCGCCGATGGCCGACGCTTCATTCGATGCAATGCTTCAGGCGGAACAGCTCTTCGATCCCGTCGCCTGGTGGGGGAGCGTTGACGGTTCACGCACCGCCCTGGTTGAAGCAAGCAGTGGTCGAACGCACAGCTACGCATCGCTCAACGCCGATGCGGACGCGTGGGCCGCACGACTGCGTGCCTGTGGTGTCGCGCACGGCGATCGCGTCGCCGTTTTCGCGCAGAACCGCGTCGAGTTCATCGCGCTCTTGTTTGCCTGCGTCCGCATTGGCGCGCTGCTCGTTCCGCTCAACTGGCGACTATCGGCCGCAGAACTCGCACGCGTGATCGGCGATGCTGAACCGAAAGTGATGCTCGGTGAAGACCGCTATCGCGCCACCGCCCGTGACGCCGGTGAAATCGCGCAGACAGCTGCTGCTCCGCGCTGGATCGACCTGGATGGCGATGTTGACGCGCTCCCGAAATCGGTCGCTGCGACGATGCAGAACGACAAGCGCACTACACACGACGCGGTGCTGCTGCTCTACACCTCAGGGAGCACTGGAACGCCCAAAGGTGTGATGATTCCGCACCGCCAACTGTTGGCCAACGCGATCGCGACCACGACCGCGTGGGGCATCGGCCAGGACGACGTCGGTCCCGCCGTGACGCCGTTCTTTCACACTGGTGGTTGGAACGTCTTCACGACACCGATCCTCTTTCGCGGCGGCACGGTCGTGCTCATCGACAGCTTTGACCCGGACACATTTCTCGATCTCCTCGATCGGTACGGACTCACGGTCACCTTCGGCGTTCCCACGCAACTCGCGATGCTGCGCGCGTCACCGAAATGGGGAATGCCACTCCCGAAGCTGCGTTGGTTCAAGTCCGGTGGGGCACCCTGTCCGCAACGCATCAAGGATGATGTCCGCGCCGCAGGGTACCGTTTTCGCGAAGGGTACGGCCTCACCGAATGTGGGCCCAACTGCTTCGCGACCAACGATGACACGGCGTTGCATCGTGTCGGCACCGTCGGCTGGCCGATCACTTTTCTGCAGATGCGTCTGCGCGGTGACGACGGTGCGCTCGTTGGCGACGACGAGATCGGCGAGCTTGAATTGCGCGGCCCACAACTCTTTGGCGGCTATTTTCGCGCCCCGGAAAAGACTGCCGAAGTGATGACATCCGACGGGTGGCTGCGCACGGGTGATCTGGCAAGTCGTGCGTCCGATGGCGTGTTTACCATCCGTGGGCGTCGCAAGGAGATGTTCATCTCTGGCGGCGAGAACGTATTCCCCGGTGAAGTGGAGGCGGCGCTACTTGATTTTCCTGGTGTTGCAGAGGTGTCGGTGATCGGCGTTGCGGATGCGCGCTGGGGTGAGGTCGGCTGTGCGGTCGTCGTCCGCCAAACCATTCACATCGAGGCGTCCGCACTGCTCGTGCACGCGCGCACGCGGCTTGCCGGCTACAAAGTCCCCAAACACGTACATTTTGTCGACACACTCCCGCGACTCGGCTCGGGCAAGATCGATCGACGAGCGCTCAGCCTGTTGACCGGCGAGTTGCTTGCGTCCCCGGTCAACGCGACGGACTCGCCGCGATGAGAGACGGGTGAGCGCTCCCGTCTCAGGGCCCGCGTTGACCGCCAAAGGGTCGACCGTACGAAGCACCTTCACGTTCCTCAAAGAACGCATCGGTGATGACGGCCTGACTTCGGTGCTTGCGGCGTTGCCCGCTGCAACGCGTCTCGCACTAGGCTCAGTCGCGCCCACCGACGAACTGCCGTACGAGCAACTCGTCGCGCTCTGGACGGCTGCAGACAAAGTGCTTCCGCGCACCGAGCCGCCGTGGGCCGACGACTCGGGCGCGTTCTCCATCGACTCACTCGGCGTCCAGCTCTACGGCGGCATTCTCCGCAAGCCCACCCCGCGTGAGTTCCTCACGCAAAGCATCTCGCTCTTTCGCCTCTACTACCAGCCGGGTGATATGGAAGTGGTGGAAGACGTCCCCGGCCGAGCAGTGCTCCGGTTGGTCGGCTTCGATCCGATCACGCGCATATTCTGTCAACGCCAGACGGGCGGCCTGCGGCGCGCCATCGAGTTGGCCGGCGGCGGCGCAGTCCGTGCCCGCCATGTGCGCTGTTGCATCGAACTGGACGCGTTCTGCGAGTGGGAACTGCACTGGCAGTCGGACCCGAAAAAAGGAAGCGCTGGCGCGTAGGCCGCGACTCGACGAGCATTCGGTATCCACCGATGTCCTCCGCCGACAAGCCTCCCAAATCCGCCGGTTCGCGCGCCTCGCGCGCGCCGCAACGCGCGTCGAAGAAAAAAGACGTGCCCGTTGCTGCGGTGCAGATCGATCTCTTTCCGATCAAGCCGATCGTAGAACGGCTCGATCCGCGCAAAGTCGTTGGCGAAAGCACCAGCGTCGAACACCTTGTGCGCGTGAAATTCCGGCCGAGTGATGCACCGCATTTGGTGTTTCACGATCGGCATGGATGGTACTGCGAGGCGCATGGCCCGACCTGCGCAGCGGTCAAGCTTGCGCAGGACGCGGCAACGTGAGTGGGTCGTTGGGTGCGCCGATCTGGGAACCGAATGCGACGCAGGTTGGCAATGCACGGCTGACCGAATTCATCGCGTCGCTGCATGCACGCAACGTGCTGCCCAACGATGTGCGCGATGCACATGCACTGCAACGCTGGTCGGTCGACAAGCTCGAATTGTTCTGGGCTGAGATCTGGCGCGCTGCCAACATCATGGCTGATGGCAGCGGCAGTGCCGATGCGCCGTGGCGCGAAGTGCTGCATGGTGGCGATAGGATGGCGCCGCCCGACGCCGAGCTTGGACCGCGTTGGTTCACCGGCACGCGACTGAATTTCGCCGAACATCTCCTCCGGCGAAGGGATGAGCGTACAGCCATCGTTGCATGGAACGAACTCGGCGCGCAACGTCGCCTGACTTTTATTGAACTCGCAGAACGTGTTGCGCAGGTGGCCGCTGCGCTGCGAGCGAATGGGGTTGGCGTCGGTGATTGTGTCGCTGGGTACTTGCCGAACATTCCCGAGGCCGTCGTCGTGATGTTGGCAACATCGTCGGTCGGCGCGATCTGGTCTTCCTGTTCGCCAGACTTTGGCACCAAGGGCGTGCTCGACCGATTCGGACAGATCGAGCCGAAAGTGCTTGTCGCCGCCGACGGCTATCGCTACGCCGGCAAACGCATCGACTGTCTCGCACGCGTGCGTGAGGTCGCAACAGCAATCCCGTCGCTCAACGCGGTCTGGATTGTGCCGTATCTCGATGGCACACCGACGATCGGCGACATCGCACATGCAACGCGCTTTGACGATGTGCTCGCACAGTTTGCGCACGAGCGCGAGCCGACCTTCACCCGCTTGCCGTTCGATCATCCGCTCTACGTGCTGTACTCCTCCGGCACCACTGGATTGCCCAAGTGCATGGTGCACGGTGCGGGCGGCACGTTGCTGCAACACTGGAAAGAGCTCGCACTCCACACCGATCTTCACGATGACGACGTGCTCTTCTACTTCACGACCTGCGGGTGGATGATGTGGAACTGGCTCGTGTCCGGACTCGCAGTCGGTGCAACGATCGTACTCTACGACGGCGCTCCACTCGCTCCCGACCCGACCATACTCTGGCAGATGGCGCAAGCCGAGCGCGTGAACGTGTTCGGCACGAGCGCCAGGTATCTGGCTATGCTCGAAAAGGGAAACATCGAACCGCGCATGTCATTCGATCTGACGTCGCTCAACGCGATTCTTTCAACCGGCAGCCCGCTCGCTCCGCACAGCTACGATTTCGTCTACGGCGCAATCAAAGCCGACGTACGACTCGCGAGCATCAGCGGTGGCACCGATATCGTGAGCTGCTTTGCACTCGGTGATCCCACCGGTCCCGTCTATCGCGGCGCGTTGCAGATGCGCGGACTCGGCATGGCGGTCGACATCTTTGACGACAACGGACATCCGTTGCGCGAAACGCCGGGCGAACTGGTGTGCACGCGACCGTTTCCGAGCATGCCGGTTTCCTTCTGGAATGACCCCGATGGCCGCCTCTACCGCGCGGCGTATTTCGAAACGTTCGCAAACGTATGGCGGCATGGTGATTGGGCCGAGCTGACAGCAGCAGACGGTCTCGTCATTCATGGTCGGAGTGATGCTACGCTCAACCCCGGTGGCGTTCGGATCGGTACGGCGGAGCTGTATCGGCAAGTGGAGCAGGTTGAGGAGGTGCTGGAGTCGATCGTGGTGGAGCAGACCGTCGGGATCGGCGCCGACGCTGATACGCGGATCGTGCTTTTTGTGCGCATGCGCGACGGCTTTTTGCTTGACGACGCGCTCAAGACTGCGATCAAGCGGCGCATCCGCGAGTTCACCAGCCCCCATCATGTCCCCAAGGTGATCATTGCGGTGACCGATATTCCGCGCACCATCAGCGGCAAGATCACCGAATTGGCCGTGCGCGATGTGATACACGACCGCCCCGTGCGGAACGTGGATGCGTTGGCCAACCCCGAGGCGCTGGCGCTCTTTCGCCACTTGCCCGAGCTTTCAGTGTAGTATGAACAGTAGAATGAACATCAGACGGAAAAGGGCCCGCCCCGTCTTCCTCGAGGAGTATCACGTCATGCGCGCACTGCTTCGTACGCTGGCTTTCGCAGCCAGTCTCGTCGTCGCTCCATCGCTGATGGCGCAAACCACCAAGCCGGCGAAGGTTTCGGCCGTTGCAAAGCCCGCCCCAGCAAAGACTGCTGCTGCGCCGGCCGCGGCCGTACTGGTCGACATCAACACGGCGTCTATCGCTGATCTCGAAGCAATTCCGGGAATCGGCAAGGCGTACTCCGCAAAAATCATCGGCGGACGACCGTATTCGAACAAGTTGCAGTTGGTGCAGAAGAAGATTTTGACGCAGGCGTTGTACAACAAGATCAAACGTCACATCATCGCCAAGCAGTAACGATTCACCGGTTCCGCAACAGCGATAGTGCATCGAGCGCGGACCACATCAGCATATCGTCAACATGATGAACAGCTTGAAAACCGGAGACGAGCGTGGGCGCGCCTGGATAGGCGCGCTCCCGCGTTCGCACATCTGAGCTGAGGCCGCGAAGGTCGAACCGTATTCGTTCACTTCTCCTCACTCCGATCTCTCAGAGGTTTTCATGGCCACGCTGTCCGCTCCCGAAGCCGGCATCGAGCAGGATGCATTCCCGATCAACGGCACCGACTACGTTGAGTTCTACGTCGGCAACGCCAAGCAGGCGAGTCACTACTACCGCAGCGCGTTTGGATATGAGCTGGTCGCTTATCGCGGCCCCGAAACGGGAGTGCGTGACCGCGCCAGCTACCTGATGCAACAAGGCAAGGTCCGCCTCGTGCTCACCACGCCGCTCGTTACGGATTCCGCCATCGCACATCACGTGCACAAGCACGGCGACGGCATTCGGGACTACGCGCTCTGGGTCGAAGACGCACGCAGCGCATACGAGACCGCGATCGCGCGCGGCGCCATCCCCATTCACGATCCGATCGTTACCAGCGACGAATTCGGCGAAGTCATCACTGCCGCCATCGGAACCTACGGCGACACGATTCATTCGCTCGTCGAGCGTCGGAACTATCGCGGTCTCTTTCTCCCGGGCTTCCAGCCGCGCACTTCGCGATATCAGCCTGCGGGCGTCGGCCTCAAGTACGTGGATCATTGCGTCGGCAACGTGGAACTCGGTCAGATGAATCGATGGGTCGCGTATTACTCCGACGTTATGGGCTTCCGAAACCTCATCACCTTCGACGACGACGATATCAGCACCGAGTATTCGTCGCTCATGTCCAAAGTGATGAGCAATGGCGACGACAAGATCAAGTTCCCCATCAACGAACCCGCATCAGGGAAGAAGAAGTCGCAGATCGAAGAGTATCTCGATTTCTACGGCGGTCCCGGCGCGCAGCACCTGGCGCTCGCCACCGATGACATTCTGGCCACGGTAACTGCACTGCGCGATCGCGGCGTCGAATTCCTTTCCGTGCCGACGTCGTACTATCGCGAACTGCAGGATCGCGTTGGACAGATCGATGAGCCGATTGCAGAACTTGAAGCACTCGGCATTCTCGTCGATCGCGACCCCGATGGATATTTGCTGCAAATCTTCACCAAGCCCGTCGAAGATCGCCCGACACTGTTCTACGAAATCATTCAGCGCAAGGGCGCGAAAAGCTTCGGCAAAGGCAACTTCAAGGCACTGTTCGAAGCGATCGAGCGCGAACAGGAACTCCGCGGCAACCTGTAAGGAATCGAACAATGCCGATCTATCACACGCTTGGTTCGATGCCGCGCAAACGGCACACCATTTTTCGCCGGCCCGATGGTGGACTCTACGCCGAAGAACTGATGGGGCACGAGGGCTTCGTCGGCACATCGTCGCTGCTCTATCACACGCATCCTCCCACCACTGTCATCTCGGCGCGGAAGGTGCGCGATGTACGCTGGGAGGCGGACGATCAAACGTCGTTGCGCCATCGCCATTTTCTGACCGCGCGATTGGCAAAAGGTGGATCGCCGACACTCGATCGCGTGCCACTGCTGTTCAACAGTGACATCGGCATGCTGTACGTCGAGCCCGATGTCACCGACACGCACTTCTACCGCAATTCGCAGGCGGACGAAGTGGTCTATGTGGTTGAAGGAAGCGGCGTCCTCGAGTCGGTCTTTGGCGAGCTGCCGTACAAGCCGGGTGACTATGTGGTCATCCATCGCAACATCACCCACCGGTGGCGCATCGATCAGGCCGCCGGTGTGTCGAAGTTTCTGGTGATGGAGAGTCGCGGGCATGTGCGCTTCCCCAAGCGCTACCGCAACGACTTCGGCCAGCTGCTCGAAGGCGCACCGTATTCGGAACGCGATATCCGTCGGCCTGAATACGTCGAAGCGCGGGACGAGAAAGGCGAGTTCCCGGTGTTGGTGAAGCAGTACTCTGCGATCAACGAGCTCGTACTCGATCATCATCCGCTCGATGTCGTCGGCTGGGATGGCTACTTCTATCCATGGGCGTTCAACATCCACGACTTCGAACCAATCGTCGGCCGCATTCATCAGCCACCCCCGGTGCACCAGACGTTTCAGGGTGATGGTTTTGTCATCTGCTCATTCTGTCCGCGCCCGTACGACTTCGATCCACAGGCCGTACCAGCGCCGTACAACCACAGCAACGTCGACTCCGACGAAGTGTTGTTCTATGCGTCGAGCGAATTCATGAGCCGCAAAGGGATCGAGTACGGCTCGATCACGCATCATCCGGATGGACTGCCGCATGGTCCGCATCCGGGGCGCGCTGAAGCGTCGATCGGTGCCAGGTACACCAACGAGCTCGCTGTCATGATGGACAGTTTCAAGCCGTTGCACGTCGCGAAGACCGCGATGTCCATCGAAGATCCCAACTATCACAAGAGTTGGGTGGACGGACAGCACGCGAATTTCAATCCGCCAACTTCCTGACTATTCTGTACGCTCTTTGCACCACCACTCTCCACGCGCATGCCAAAACTTTCCGCACGTTTCGCAAACTTCCCCGCGTATCCGCTGGCGCATATTCCCGCGCGCAAAAAAGCACTCATCGCCGCCGGTGTCGATGTCATCGACTTGGGCGCCGGTGACGCTGACCTCGCACCGCCGGCGGCGGCGGTCGAAGCCTTGCGACGTGCGGCGACGGAACCAGCCATGCAGCGCTACGGCTTCGGATTGGGCTATGTCCCATATCGCGAAGCCGCGGCTGCGTGGATGAAAACACGCTTCGGCGTGACCTTCGATCCGTTCACAGAGATCGTGCCACTGCTCGGCAGCAAGGAAGGACTCGCTCACGTTGCGTTCGCGTTTCTCGGACCCGGCGACGTCGGCATCATCCCCGATCCTGCGTACCAGGCATACATCGGCGGCACGCTGCTCAGCGACGCCACGCCGTACGTGTATGCACTGCGTCCACGCACCGATTTCCTCATCGATCTCGACGAGATTCCGCGCGACGTGTTGTCCAGAACGCGCGTGTTGTATCTCAATTATCCGAACAATCCCACGGCTGCGATCGCACCGCGAGACTATCTTGAGCGCGTCGTGCGGACCTGTCACGATCGCGACATTCTGCTCGTCTACGACAACGCCTATTCGGAGATGGGCTTCGACGGGTACGTCCCGCCGAGTATTTTCGAAATCGATGGCGCACGCGATGTCGCGATCGAATTTCATTCGTTGTCCAAGACGTACAACATGACTGGCTGGCGTTGCGGGTGGTCCGTCGCCAGGCCCGAGATTTCGACGGCGCTCGCGAAGGTGAAAGCGTTCACCGATACCGGTCAGTACATGGGTATTCAGGCGGCGGGCGTCGCGGCGATCGAAAGTTACGACGACTTCGTGCCGCAGAATCTTGCCACGTTCAAGCAGCGTCGCGATGCAGCCGTTGCCGCGTTTCGCGCGAACGGTTTCACGGCCGATGTGCCGCTGGCGACGATGTATCTGTGGATGCCGCTCCCTGAGGGAATTCCAAGCGGTGCATTCGCCGATCGCGTGCGCGAGGAAACAGGTGTCATCGTGCTTCCCGGTTCCGGCTTTGGCGAAGGTGGGGAAGGGTTCTTCCGCATTTCGTTCATCCAGACGCCGGAGCGCATCGCCGAGGCCGCGCGTCGTGCTGGAGGCGTGCTGCGCGCGATGGAACACGAGCTGGACGCCACCGCACCACTCGCGAACGCAACGGCGTGAACGTCATGCAGACACGTCGCGCGCGAATGCACCTGCTGTCGGTGCTGCTGTTCGCGGCGTGTCGACCCCACCCCATCGCGCCTGTCGCAGCAGAGCCACCGCCGGCGCCGCCGCCATCGTCAGTACCGCCGACTGCGCCCGGGCGCGCCGCGACACCAGCACCGACGCCCGGCCCGGTCCGCCGACCGTCTGCGACGCCGCCAACACCGGTACGTCCGGTCGTCAGCAATACCGCGCCGACCATGGCGCGCGAATTTCGGGGCGTGTGGGTTGCCAGTGTTGCCAATATCGATTGGCCTTCTTCACGCCGACTTTCCACGGCTGATCAGCAACGCGAGTTGGTCGCACTGCTCGACCGCGCTGCTGCACTCAAGCTGAATGCCGTGCTCTTTCAGGTGCGCCCTGCCGCCGATGCCCTCTACGCGTCGAGCATCGAACCGTGGTCGGAGTATCTCACCGGCGCACAAGGGCGCGCTCCCGACCCGTATTGGGACCCGCTCGAATTCGCCGTGCGCGAAGCGCATGCCCGCAATCTCGAATTGCACGCCTGGTTCAATCCCTATCGTGCGCGCAATGACGATGCGCGTTCGCCACTCGCGACGACGCACATCGCCCGCACCAACCCTCTGCTCGTCAAAAAGTACGCCGGTTTTCTGTGGATGGATCCGGGTGAACCGCTCGTACGCGAACGCACACTCAAAGTCGTGCTCGATGTCGTCAAGCGATATGACATCGACGGAGTGCACATCGACGACTACTTCTATCCGTACCCGGAACTCACCAAGCGCGGTCGTCCGATTCTCTTCCCCGACGAGCGCAGTTGGACACACTACAGGAAGGGTGGCGGCACACTCACGCGCGCAGACTGGCGTCGTTCAAACGTCGACGAGTTGGTGCACGAACTGAACGTCGGCGTTCACAAGGCAAAGCCGTGGGTGAAGTTCGGAGTCAGCCCGTTCGGCATCTGGCGCCCCGGATTTCCGTCGATGGTGCGCGGCTTCGATGCGTACAGCGAAATCTTTGCAGACGGTCGCAAATGGCTGCGTGAAGGGTGGGTCGACTACTTCTCGCCGCAACTCTACTGGCCGACCACAAAGCCGCAGCAGCCGTACGGGGCGCTCCTCGATTGGTGGGTGGGTGAGAACAGTCAGTCGCGCCATATGTGGCCTGGCAACTTCACGTCGCGCGCCGGGGGGCGTGGTCGTAGTGATTTCTCTGTCGCCGAGCTCGTCGAACAAATTCGGGTCACACGCAACCAGCCGGGATCGACGGGCAACGTGCACTTCTCCATGAAGTCATTTCTCATCAATCAGGCCAAGATGAACGATACGCTGGTCGCGGGGCCGTACGCGTTCCAAGCGCTCGTCCCGGCGTCACCATGGCTCGAAGTCGCGGCTTCGCCGACGCCGCTCCCAGGGCTCGTCGGAACGGTCCGTGCGGACACCCTACTGCTGGCAACGGTGAGCAAGAAGGCACCATGGCAGTGGCTGGTCCAAATCCGCACAGACACGGCGTGGGTGTCCACGGTCCTCCCCGGCTCGACGACTGCCTGGCCGATACCCGCCGGTGTGTTTCCGACGGTAATTTCGGTGACGGCGCTCAATCGGGCGGGCGCCGGGAGTTTGCCAGTGACGATTGCTGCAGCACCAGCGCGTCCACCAACGTCTGCTCCAGCGAAACGAGGTCGCGAGCATGAAGACTGATCGGCCGCCATTCTTCTACAAGATCACGTCGGGGATTCGTATTTCGGTGCGTCCGACGTATCTCCGCGAACGATCAAATCCGGTGCTCGAGCAATACGTATTCGCCTACGACATCCGCATTGAGAACGTCGCCGACCAGGCTGCACAGCTGCGCACCCGTCGTTGGCTCATTCACGACGAAGCTGTCGGTGACACGGTCGTCGAGGGCGAAGGTGTTGTCGGCGAGCAGCCGCATCTCATGCCGGGGCAGGTCCACGAGTATCGCTCGTTCTGCGTGTTGAAAGCGCCGAACGGCTGGATGGAAGGCGTCTACCGCTTCGTCCGTGACGACAACACCACGTTTGAAGCCGTCATCCCACGCTTCACGCTAGTACAGAATCCAACGGAATAGCGTCGGCGAAGGCGGCGTACAAGGTAGCGAGCGTCGGCGCCGGTAGCAGGTCGTGAACCAACAGCGCCATCAGCGCCGCCAGCGCCGGCTCGGCGATCGGATCCAGCTCCAACCACGAATCCGTCTCAGTGACGGCTTCCTCCGCGACGTCGCGGTCGCGGACCAGCTGCAGCAGTGGCCCAAAGAGCGCGTCGCGCGCGTCAGTGCGTCCGCTCCGCTCGATGGTTTCGCCAAGGGTCGCGTCGGCGGCCAGGAATACACCGCTCGCCGACTCCGCAGCAAATCGTCGAACCACCGCGTCGTGCAGCTCTATCTCGAGGGCGGCGAGCGCCACAAAAAAGCGACGAATGGGCGCAGTGGCTGGTCCATACGGGAGGGGCCCGCGCGCGGGCGACGTCATAGCACGGACTCCAACGGCTGACCGAACCCCATGGTTGACACGGCGTGCGCGCCACGGAAAATCACTTCGGGTGGCCTGCGGGATACGCCGACGCTTACATTTCCCAGACTAGCCCCGAGCGATTCGCGCCTGGGCATTTCTGAGTCGCAGTTTGAGGTACGTGAATACATGAGTAAGCAGGACGCGATCGAACTTGAAGGCACCGTCACCGAATTGCTGCCGAACGCCACGTTCCGCGTGACCGTCCAGAGCGGTCATGAAGTGCTCACGACGTTGGCTGGTAATATGCGCCGCAATCGCATCCGAGTGCTCGCTGGCGATCGTGTGACGGTCGAAGTGTCGCCGTATGATCTCACGCGTGGCCGCATCACCTTCCGCCACAAGAATTGACGGCACGCTGGCGGGCCCTTGAAGGTGCTGTGCTGACCGGCTGCTAAAAACCGCCGTGTAGGTACGCCCACGCCGCGACGCCGCCGGCGGCAACGGTCACGATCGCGGCAATCATCACGCCATGTGAGCTCTTGGGCGCGGTCGCACGGCCCGCCCGAAGTGCAGCTCCGAACGGACGACGCTCGCGGATGAGCTCTCCCTGCACAACGAGTGTGTTCTTTGGCGCGGCGTCATCGTCGCACTCGCCCGCATCGCTCGCGCCCTCTACGCCAGCTACCGGAACCCCCGCACTCGGCGACGGCATGACCACCGCCACGCCGCGCGGGCTGCTTCGAGGCGCCGGTGGACGGAGAAATGCCGACGTCTCCGCGCCATCGCGTACTTCGAGCGTCGCCGACGACTGCTCTTCGTAGCCGGTAAAGCCGTACTCGACGGTAAATCCGAGCGCCGAAGACGGGAGTGTCGCGTGAAGATCGCGCTCCAACTCGAGCGCAAAGGTCTCGACGACCTCCGAGTCATCGGCCATCGGCTCCGACGTCGGTGGCTGAGCGCCCGAACGCATCTCCTCGAGCGCATCGTGCGACGTGCTTTCAATGCGCGACGAGCTCCAAGCATCATCAAGTCCGTCGTCGCGACGAATGACCGGCGAACCCGTCGGAGTGGTCCGCAGCAAGACGTCCGTGACCGCAACAGCGTCCCGCAGGGGTTGATCGTCGGCCTCGTCACGCAGATCCAGCTCCAGCTCAGGCCCGGCGTCGAGGTCGTCGTGCAGCTCCGTCCTAACACTGGACTCGACTGCGGTCTGAGCATCTACCGCGCGTGGCGTAGCTGTTCGCGATGCTGCGACGCGCGCGAGCAGCGCTTCCGCACGATGCAGAGGCAGATCGTGTGCGGCCAGCAGCGCATGCATCCGCAACAGATACGGTTCTGCAGACGCAGGTTGTGACAGCACCATTGCAACCCGCGCCGCGTTTTCGAGGACCGGAATCAGATGCGGGTCTTCGTCACCAGCGTATTGCTCGATGCAGGCGATCGCACGCCCGATCAGCGCGGAAGCTTCGACGGCCCGATCGACAGAGCAGAGCATGACGGCGAGATCGGAACGCGCGCGTGCAACGGTGATTGCGTCTTCGCCAACGAGTGCAACGCGTAGGGCGCAGGCGCGCTGCGCGTGACGGATCCCATCGTCGACTCGCCCCGTGCGGAAACAGGCGCTGGCCAGATTGCCGAGTACGAGCGCCATCGCTTCGTGCGTCGCAAACTCTGCCGATTCATTCGCGGTAATTGTGTCGGCGGCCGCCGCGAATGCATCGGCAGCAGCTGACCATTCTGCCCGTTCCGCGTGGTGCACACCACGAGCGTTCTCCACGGTCCACGGGAGTCGTGTGTCATGCATGTCGCTGCCGGTCGTGGGGGTAGTAAGCATTGCACTCGGATGACGCATCGTCACGGTGATCGTCACCCAAGTCTGCCGGCACTGTGACGGTGGTGTAGCGGGCTGTCACACTCGACGGGCCAGCGCTGTTATAGTGATGAAAATGACGTGGCCATTGTGTCACACCACGGGAATGAAAACGAACCGTCGCGTTTGGTCGCCCCAGCCGTTGGGGCGAAAAACTGGCGGTGCCGGGTATGTGACGCGTTGACGCGAGGCGCTCCACCCATACTTTAGCGACTGTATGCTTACCACGCCGCGCCCCCAACCCCGCATTCATTCCCCGTTCGGCTCGCTTGGAGCTGTACTGCTTTCTGTGTGCGCCCTCGCCGCGTGCTCCGCCGATGACGGCAACATTCGTATCGAGGGGGACGTTGCCGGACTGGACACGATCGCGCTGCGTGGCGACTCGCTGCTCAACGCACCGTCGCGCGAGCAGTTGATTCTTGACTCGCTGCGCAACGTCGCCGAGTCGCGCATGCGTGCCGCGATGGACTCGGGGAGCGTCGAGGGGACCCTCGATCCGTCGTTCCCGTCGGCAGGTCGCGCCGGCAAGTCGATCACGGCTCGCGCGCGCGCGCGCGGAGACTCGATGGCGCGGGCAGAGGCGCGGGCGGCGCTCCCACCGGCTGATCCATCCAAGCGCGTGAGAGCAGACACCGTGCGCGGTGTCGTTACTGTCATCGGTTCATCAAGCGTACCGCAGGTAGTGTTGGTGACCGACAACGGCAACAAACAGATCGCACTCAGCGGTATGGCAACAACTGGACTCTCCAAGCTCGCCGGCAGCGAAATCGTTGTGCGCGGGTTCTTGGTGTCGCCGCGCGATGTCGTCGTTTCTGATTTCATCGTTCGCGCCGTGAACAAGATTCCGGCGTACGACGGAGTACTCGAGGAACGGGAGGGCGGATGGGCACTCACACTGACGGATGGCAGCGGAAAGAAGCGGCTTCCGGTCGTGCCGCCGACGCTCCGTTCGTATCCGGGGATGCGAGTGTGGGTCAGCTTCCGTCCCGGCAGCGAGACACCGGACGCATTCGGTTTGGTGCGACGCTGATAGCGAGCCGCCAATACACGTCCACACAAACGCAGCGCGCGAACAGTCTTCGCACGCTGCGTTTTGCGTTCACTGCACGACCACATCCGTGCTCTGCACTAAGCCTCGCGAATTGCTGCCATCGGAGTCGCCTTGTACACGTCTCGACTGGTGAGCAGGCCGATTCCCATCGTCAACAACAGCATCCCGCCAGCGATCGCAAATGCGGGCAGCACCGCAGGGTCGAACGGATCCTTGAAGAGGAAGTGCGTAAGCCCCCAGGCGCCACCAAACGCCAGCAGCATACCGGTCAGCGCGCCCAGTGCACCCAGTGCCGCATACTCGGCGAGGAGCACACGTGCGACCTGTGCGCGTGATGCCCCGAGTGTGCGCAGCAGCACGCCTTCGCGTAGCCGCGCGCGACGCGTTGCCGCAACCGCGCTGAAGAGCACCGGAATGCCCATCGCGATCGAGAACAGACCGAGAAACCGGATTGCGAGCGTCACGCGATTCACAATTGAGCCGATTGTCTGACGCACCAACGTCAGGTCCAGACTTGAGATGTTCGGGAAGCGCCGCACGACGTCGCGCTGCACCTGCGCGAGTACATCACCGGCCGGCACATTCGCGACGAGCACGTACTGCTGCGGCGCCTGGCGAATCGCTTCGGGCGCAAAGACGATGAAGAAGTTCGCTTCGAAGCGGGCCCAGTTTACGGTGCGCAAATTCGCGATCACGGTGCGCACAGGAACGCCCTGCACATTCCACGTGACGGTGTCGCCAAGGCCGACACCAAGATCGGTCGCGACATCGCGTTCGAAGGAGACGGGGAACGGCGCGTCGGGATTGGCCGCGCGCTCCTTGGCCCGTGTCGTACTGTCCGCAAACCATACGCCCGACACCAGCTTTTCTGAATCGACGATACGCTCGCGATACGTCGAACGGAATTCGCGCCGCAGCGCCCAACCCGCGCGCCGGACCGTCGTGTCGGCAGCGAGTGATGTCACGCTGCGACCGTTCACGGCGTCGATGCGCATCGTGACGATCGGCGTCTGCTGCACGATTTCAAGTTTTCGTGCTTTGAGAATCGAATCGAGCGGCGCCGCCTGATCGTCCTGGACGTCAAAAAACAGCAGGTTGCCCGCTGATGCTTCGGCGCTTGTCTGCACGCGAGCAAGCAGATTCGCCTGCACGAGATAGACGGTGCTGAGCAGGAACGCGCCAAAGCCGAGTGCCAGTGTGACGGCGCGTGTTTGGTTCGCCGGTCGGTGCAGATTCGCAATGCCCTGACGCAGCTCAAACGGCCACGATGGACGCGTACTGCGCCGCGCGACGGCAATCAGGATGGTCGCTGCAACCCAGAGCACCGCGACGGCGCCCGTGATCGCGGCACTGATGATGAGACCATCCCGCAAATCGCCGATGCGAACAACGATGATCGAGACGATGCTGCCGACCAGCAGGCCGTCCACGGTGAGACGCGCGAGGTCCTTCCATTCACGGGGTAATGCCTGCGAATCAGCGTCGCGACGAATGGCCTGCAACGGCGAGACGCGACGCAACGCCAGCAACGGACGCATCGCGAACACCAATGACACCCACACGCCTGTCGCAAGCCCGAGCAACAGCGGGCGTGGTTCGAGCGCAATCGTCACGTCGACGGGCAGGAAATCGGCGGCGACGCGCGGCAGCAGGAATTGCACGGCGACTCCGAGCGTTGCACCCGCCGTCGCGCCAACAAATCCCATGACACCGGCCTGTACGACGTACAGGCCAAGCACCTGACGGCTCGTCGCGCCGAGGCAACGCAACACGGCCACCGTATCGATCTTGGACGACACGAACGCGTTCACGCCGCTCGCAACACCGATCCCGCCGAGCAACAGGGCAATCAATCCGATGATGCTCAGAAAATCCGCGAGACGAGCAACAGCTTCGGTGAAGTCACGCTCTGTTTCGGCAACCGTGCGAATGCGAACGCGTGTCGGCGCTACCGCAGATGACAAACCGTTCGCGCTGTCAGGTACTGGAGTCGCGGTCTGCACTGCGCCAGTCGCTGACGGAGCCGGCGTGACTGCGACTGACGTGGACTTGGTCGAATCGTTCGCAACAGTGTTCGGCGCCCGTGGCGGTTCCTCCGGCGCTCCACCTTGTCCACCACGACCACCACCGCCACGTCGAGTGCGCGCCTCGGCTGCTTCCTGCTGTGCCGCGCTGCGCGGATCGATACGACGCCGCAAGTCGCGCTTGAGTGTCGCCGCGGCCGCAGTCGTCGC
>JBKJTE010000261.1:0-6985 GCA_046590495.1 Gemmatimonas sp.
GTGAGCAGTGGGCGATTCCGGTCCGCCGGGCGGCAAGGTCGCGCGCCGGGTTCGACCTCCTCACGAACTGGGGTGAGCAGATCAGGGGGTAAAGTTGCGACGGCGGGGCGCCCTAAAGGATCCACACTTCGCCCGATCGCGAGGCGAATTTCATTTGACATCAGATGTTTGATGCACTAACATCTGATGCATGCGCACCACCCTCGATATCGCTGACGACGTCCTTGTTGCGGCCAAGGAGCGCGCGCGTCGCGAGAACAAGACGGCGGGCGAGGTCATTTCGGAGCTGGCGCGGCAGGCGCTGACCGCGCCTAGGCCCACGGTAGTCGCCGAGCCTGCCGCCGTGTACGGCTTCACGCCTTTCGCGCCCCGCGCTAGCGTAATCACCAACGAGCTGATCGATCGACTGCGTGCCGACGACATGTACTGATGCGCGCGCTGCTGGATGTGAATGTGCTCATTGCGATGCTCGATGCTGATCACACGTCGCACCGGGCGGCGTGGGTGTGGTTCCGCGAGCACGGTGAAAGCGGATGGGCGTCATGTCCCATCACGCAGAACGGATGTATTCGCATTCTCTCGCACCCCGGGTATCCCAACACCCGATCGGTCAGCGAAGTCGTCGAGCGACTGCGCGCCGCGACGGCCGATCCGGCGCACGAATTCTGGGCTGACAGTCTCAGCGTGCTGGACAACGAGATCGTCGACGTCACGCGCGTACATGGCCCTAAACAGCTGACGGACATCTACCTGCTCGCGATGGCGGTCAGGCACGACGGTCGCCTGGTGACGTTCGATTCGGGGATTTCAGTGAACGCGGCCAGGCGCGCCTCAGCACGGCATCTCGTGCAGTTGTAGTGAGCGACTAACACCCGACGTCGCAGCCTCGACTACATCGGGCTCGGCACATAAGTTCGGCCATGTCGATTGTAGACCGTCTCGCCGCCGCGTTGTCCGACCGATACCGTCTTGAGCGGGAACTCGGCGTCGGCGGCATGGCCACCGTCTACCTCGCCGAAGATCTCAAGCACGATCGCAAGGTCGCCGTCAAAGTGCTGCGCGAGGATCTCGCCGCCTCGCTCGGTGGCGGTCGGTTCCTGCGTGAAATCAAGATCGCCGCGCAGCTGCAGCACCCCAACATTCTGCCGCTGCTCGACTCGGGCGAAGCCGACGGCTTCCTCTTTTACGTCATGCCGTTTGTCGCGGGCCAGTCGCTGCGGGAGCGTATTGCGCGCGAAGGGGAACTGCCCGTGCACGAGGCGGTTCGGCTGATTACCGAAGTGGTTGACGCACTCGCGCATGCGCACGAACACGGTGTGGTGCACCGCGACATCAAGCCCGACAACGTCATGCTGTCGGGCCGACATGCGCTGGTCACCGATTTCGGCGTCGCGAAAGCGGTGAGCGAGGCGACTGGACGCAACATGATCACGACCTTGGGAGTCGCGCTTGGCACGCCGACCTACATGTCGCCGGAACAGGCGGCCGCCGATCCCAATGTCGATCATCGCAGCGACATCTATGCCGTCGGGGTGATGGCGTATGAACTCCTCACCGGCCGGCCGCCATTCACGGGAGCCTCGCCGCAGCAAGTGCTGGCCGCGCACGTCACCGAGGTACCCGACCCGATAAGCAAGCGACGACCGTCGATTCCGCCGACGCTCGAGGCCGTGATCATGCGCTGCCTCGCCAAGCGGCCGGCCGATCGCTTCCAGACCGCGAACGACCTGCTCACGCAACTCGAACCGCTGGCCACGCCGAGCGGCGGGATGACGCCGGCGCAAACGCGGCCGACGACAGCGACGGCTGCGACGGCGGCAGTCGCGCCACGACGCCGCTGGCCGATAGTTGCGGCCGCGGTCGTCGTACTCGGCGCCGGAGCCGTTGCCGCAGCGCTCTTCTCCCGCGAATCGGCGCTGTCGATCGCGCTCGGCGCCAAGACGCCGATCACCACCGACCCCGGCCTCGAAATCCTCCCGGCCGTCTCACCCGACGGCAAGTACGTGGCCTACTCAGCCGGCACGTCGGCGCGGATGCGCATCTTCGTACGTCAGGTTGGTGGGGGCCGCACGTTGGCGCTCACCGATGACACCACGCGGGTGCAGGTCGAACCCCGGTGGTCCCCCGACGGACAGCGCATTCTCTTCCGACAGGATGGCGCCCTGTTGGTGGCACCGGCGATCGGCGGGAGCGCCAGGATCGTCGTACCGGCCGCATCATACACGGACTACGTGATGACCGCTGACTGGTCGCCCGACGGTCGCCAGGTAGCGCTCGTGCGAAACGACTCGCTGCTTGTCGTCGACGTCGACGGACCGGCGCGCCGATCCATCGGTACCGGCGGAGGAGCGGGTCTTCAGTCGTCGGGTCTCCATTCGTGCCGTTGGGCGCCGCGAGGCGGCCTGATCGCGTGTGTGCAGGGCAACCCCGATTTCGTGACCGTCGGGGGCGAATTCGCCAACCAGTCGCCGAGCGCGATCGTGGTGGTGCCGGCGTCTGGCGGCGCGATGGTCACGGTGACTGACTCAGGCACCACGTCCAACCAGAGTCCTGCCTGGTCGGCCGACGGGCGGACGCTGTTCTTCGTATCCGATCGCGACGGCGGTTCCCGCGACGTTTACGCCGTACGGGTCGGTCCCGGCGGTCGACCCGAGGGCAAGCCGATCGGGTTGACCCCGGGCCTCGGCGTTCATACCATCGCCGTCTCGGCGGATGGCCGGTTCCTCGCGTTCAGCAAATACTCCGAAGAAGCCAACATTTGGGCGTTGCCGATCCAGGCTGGCGCGCCAGCGAGTTTTTCGTCCGCCGTGCCGATCACGTCCGGCCATCAGGTCATCGAGGCCGAAAATCTTTCGCGCGATGGCGAATGGCTCTATTACGACTCCAATGCGATGGGCTTCGTCAACATCTGGCGCGTGCGAACGACCGGCGGCACTCCGGAGCGGCTGACCACGGACTCGGGGCCGAGTTTCGCGCCCTCGCCCTCGCCCGACGGAACGGAGGTGGCCTATCACCAGATGGTCAACGGGTCACGCGAGATCTTTGTCGTGTCGGTGACCGGTGGCCCCCGTCGTCAGCTCACAGCGACGCACCGCGACGCGAGTTTCCCGCAGTGGTCGCCGGATGGGCGTGCTTTGGTCTTCTACAATCAGGCTCAAGCCGACAGTTTTCCTGTGCCCGTCCTCCGCCGCTCTGCTGATGGAACGTGGGCAGCCAAGCCTCGCGTGGTTGGCCACGGCTTTAATCCGGTGTGGAGCCCGAACGGCGACTCCCTGGTGGTGACGGCGGGAACCCTTGGTGTTCTTGCACGGTCCGCCGACAGCAGCGGATTCGCGAGCAAAAGGGTGATCTATCTGCCCCGCCCCGGCAGCTCGGACCCCATTCCCGAGCAAGCCTTCTGGCCCGATGGCCAGTCGATCGTTTTCAATAGCCATGACGCGAGTGGCGATGCGGCATTCTGGTCCGTTCCCGTCTCGGGTGGACGACCGCGCTTACTGGCCCGCCTCGATCGGGCGCACCCTTCCTACCGGCCGGATTTCACCACGGATGGCAAGCGGCTCTACTTCCCGGTGCAGGATCGCCAGTCGGACGTTTCGCTGGTGGAGTTGAAGCAGCCGTGATGGCCGATCAGCCGGCGGCGATTCTCTATCCCTTGAGCTGCTCGCGTCGCGAACATGCAATGAGTCGCCAATACAACGCGCGGATTTCGTCCTCCGGTAGTCCGACATCGCGCGCCAACGTCGATGCGCGTGCAACGACGGCCGCTTCACGTGCGGGGTCCATGATCGGTTGACCGGTCGCCGCTTTCACGCGCCCGACGGCGCGTGAGAGTGCCATGCGATCAGCAATCATGCGTACGATCGTTTCATCGATACTTTCGATCGCCGAGCGGAGCTCGGCGAGCGAAGGATCGAATGGCGTACGAGGTTGCGCGGCCAGTTGGGTTGGCGGCTCTGCAGTTCGTATGTCGTTCGTGTGCAGATGTAACAGAGGCGCATGGGCTGATGGCGCGTTCATGGTGCGCTCCGTGTTGCGAGACCGGCATCGGTTGCGACACCGCGACCGACGGCGAGTGCGACCGCGTGAATCTGCTGCATCATTGCCGCGAATGCGGACGGGATGAGTGACTGTTCTCCGTCGGAAAGCGCTTTCGTTGGCTCGGGGTGTACTTCGACGATGAGACCGTCGCAACCAGCGGCGACGGCAGCCATCGCGAGTGGTGCCACGAGATCTGCCCGGCCGCCCGCGTGTGACGGATCGACGATGACCGGCAAGTGCGTTTCGCGCTTGAGCACGGGAATCGCGGCGATGTCCATCGTGTTGCGGGTCGCCGTTTCATAAGTACGAATGCCGCGTTCGCAGAGCATCACGTCGCCATTCCCTTGCGCCATGATGTATTCGGCGGCCATCAGCAGTTCGGTGATCGTGGCCGACAGTCCGCGCTTGAGCAAGACGGGGCGCTGCACTTTGCCGACTTCGGTGAGCAGGGCAAAGTTCTGCATATTGCGCGCACCGATCTGGAGTACATCGGCGTACGATGCGACGAGCTCGACCTGACGCGGGTCCATTACTTCGGTGACGATCGGCATGCCGGTTTCGGCGCGCACTTCAGCGAGCAGTTCGAGCCCCGCTTCACCCATCCCCTGGAATGCGTACGGTGAGCTGCGCGGCTTGTATGCACCGCCGCGAAGCATCCGTGCGCCGGCGCTCTGGACCGCACGCGCGGTCTCGTGCAGCATGTCGCGGCCTTCCACCGAACACGGGCCGGCGATGACCACGATGTCGCGTCCACCGATCACGGTATCGGCCGGATCGCCGAAGCGAATGGCCGTCGAGCCCGCAGAGAAGTCGCGTGAGGCGAGCTTGTACGGCTTGAGAACAGGGATGACGCGCTCCACACCTTCGAGCTGCGTCAGCGCGAGTTCGCTCAGCTTGGCATCCTCGCCGATGCAGCCGACGATCGTGCGCTGTTCGCCGCGACTGACGTGGGCGCGCATGCCGGCACCCTCGACGTGTTCGATGATGCGGTCGAGTGCGTCGGCGGAGATGTGCGCTTTGGTAACGATGATCATGAGACTCCTCAGGGGTTGGAAACCCACGGAGCTCGTGCCGCCGGGCCCGCAAACGACGCGAGGCCCGTGCTTTGCACGGGCCTCGCGGTGTCGGGATTGTCAGCGCGTCAGTCGCGCACAGCCCTTACGCCGAAGCCCATGCGGGACGGCGTAAAATAATAGCGGCTGGGGGCGAAGAGTCTGCGCATCACGAAGGGAGGGTAGAGCGTTGACCCACGTCTGTCAATATCTTGCCCGCATGCCCGAATCGGCGCGCGACCCTGTCGATACACCGAACAATCCCGACGCGCCGCGTGTGGCGTTTCAGGGTGAGTTGGGTGCGTTCAGCGAACTTGCGATACGTCAGCACTGGCCGAACGGCGCGCATGCGATGCCCAGTCGCACGTTCGCCGACGCGATTCAGCAGGTCATCGATCGCAGCGCCGATTTCGCGGTGATCCCGCTCGAGAACGCGATCGCCGGGGCAGTGCACGCGGCGCACGACGCGCTCGATGCAGCCGGCGATCGCATCGCGCATCGCAGTGAAGTGCGTGTGCCGATTCGTCTCTGTCTGTTGGCTCCACCGACGGCGACACTCGCGGAGCTGCGTGTAATACGCAGTCATCCTGTGGCGCTCGCGCAGTGCAGGATTTTCTTCGCGCGTCACGGCTGGTTGGACCCGGTTCCGCATGACGACACGGCTGGTGCAGCGCGCGACGTTGGTGCTCGCGGTGACCGTACGGAAGGCGCGATCGCGGGAGATGCGGCCGCAGTGCGCTACGGGTTGCAGGTCATCGCCCGTGGTGTTGAAGACGTACCGGCGAACTGGACGCGGTTTGTGGTGATCAGTGCAAACCCTGTTGAACGACAGTAGCCGCAACAACAGCAACAACGAACAGCGGGCCACGAATGACGCGAATTTCACGAATTTGAGTCGGCGGTATTCGCGAAATTCGTGTGATTCGCGGCTGTCGTTCTTTTCTTTCTGAGGGTGGCGTGATGACGAAAGAATTCCTGAGGGCCGCGTGTCTGCTGACGGTCGTGTCAACGACATCGGTTGGTGCACAAAAAGCGCCGACTCGCGCGGCTGTGCCTGCGCCGTTTGCCGCGATCACGCGCGGGGTTGCAAAGGAGTTGTCGGGAGACCGCGCGTTGCAGACGGTGTCGTTCGTCGAGAAGTTCTTTCGACTGCCCGGCAATCGCGGCTTTGATGCGTCGATCGATACCGTTGCAGCACTACTCGCCAAGGCCGGGTATGTCGCAGAAGTGAATGCAAAGCCGAGTGATCGTCTGACGTATCGTGTCGAGTCGCGTCCGATGAAAGAGTTGGCGTGGACGCCGGATGACGCATCGCTGACGATCGTCGGTCGTGCCAAGCCGCTGCTGTTCTGGGCAACGAATCACAACATGCTCGCGATCAATTCATACGCGACACCGGCTGGTGGTGTGACCGCGACGGTCGTGGATGTCGGCGCCGGCGCTGATGCCGATTTCGACAAAAGCGATGTGACGGGAAAGATCGTATTCGTCGACGGAAACTTTCGGCAGGCGTTTGCGAAGGCGATGCAGCGCGGCGCGATCGGTGTGCTCGCTACGCAAAAACTGCCCGCATACAACCAGCAGTCGAAGAACGTCAGCGCCATTCAGTTCACGAGTGTACCGCGTGACAGTGCGCATCAGGGTTGGTTGATCTTTGTTTCGTCGGCCGCACGTGATTCACTGCGCGCCGTGTTGGCAAAGGGTGTGCTGCAGGTCAACGCGGTGGTGAAGTCGCGTTTCGAGAATCGCCCGGAACAGACGGTCGTCGCGGAAATTCGTGGTTCGACGCTCCCCAAAGAGCGCTTTGTGTATTCGGCGCACGTACAGGAGCCTGGGGCGAACGACAACGCCACTGGTGTCGGATTGCTCGCTGAAGTTGCCCGGGTCGCAGCACG
>JBKJTE010000131.1:0-5511 GCA_046590495.1 Gemmatimonas sp.
TTCAACACCGCCATGATCTGGCTGTCCGTGAACCGCGATTTCTTCATGGAAACCTCCTCGACTGAGTGTACGAGAAAATTCCACTTTTGACGACCGCTATTTCACGGGGGGATTACCCCGAGCGCGTGGGGGCCATGCGTGATGATTCATCCCTCGAAATGGAGGCGGGTGAGTCATGGCGAGTACGTCGTCCGAGGCGCTGCTTGCGGCGCTCCTGGACGCATGGGATCGTAACAACACAATTCTCGTGAATGTGTTGCGCGCGACGCCGGAAGGCGCGCTCGACCTTCGACCTTCGAGATGAGCGTGTCGGTCCCGCTCGTGTTGGAATACGAAGCCGTCGCACGGCGGCAGGCCCGGGAGCTCGGACTGACCCACGCGGACGTCGATGCGGTGGTCGATTTCGTGTGCGCGAAGGCGCACCATCGGAAGATCTTCTACTTGTGGCGACCATTCTTACGCGATCCGAACGATGACATGGTCTTAGAAGTCGCGGTCGAAGCGCAGTGTACCTTCATCGTCACCTTCAACACGCGCGACTTCGCCGGCGTCGAGCAGTTTGGCCTGCAGACGCTGACGCCCGGTGAGTTTCTGGCCTTACTTCAGGAGAACGCATGAGCACGATCAGTCTCCGCTTGCCCGAGTCGCTCCACGCCCAGGCGCGCGCGCTCGCGGAACAGGAAGGCATTTCGATCAACCAGTTGATCGCGACCTCGCTCGCGGAAAAGATGTCGGCGTTGCTGACCAGCGAGTATCTCGAGGCGCGGGCGGCGCGGGGCTCCCGCGCGGCGTTTCAGCGCGTGTTGAAGAAAGTGAAAGATCGGTCGCCGATCGCCGGCGACGAACGGTAACGGTGTGGCGAGCCGCCATCTAACTGTGCGTTGCTGTTGACAACGGCTTCACGGTAGGGGCCTTGCTCGCTGCGCTCACGGGCCGCCACCTATTGAAAGCCGTTGCAACAGAACGCGATTGTTAGGCACCAATCGTCAACCCGTATTCTCCCCTGAGAGGAACCTCTACGATGTATCAACTCGAGGTGAAGGCGACGCTGGTCGAGCAACGCTTCCCGGTAGCGGGGGGATGGAGTGTTACAGTCGATGTCGATGCCATGGAGCTCGCACGAGGCGGCACCCATCCGGCCGACAAGCTTCTTCGCGTGGAAGCCGCGTACGAACGACTGCGTCGGCTTGGTGCTACCCTCGGTACACGGCATCCGACGTACGGGCGTGCCGATATCGTTGCCGAACATGCGACCCTCGGAACCGTCATTGTCGAGGTTGAGGGGAGCGCTGCACGCCAGCGAGAGCAAGCCATGTACGCGGCTATCGGGCAATTGCTGGTCTCGATGAAACACGATCACGACCGCGTCACCTACGCGATCGCTGTTCCAGATACTCAGTTGTGGCGCCATCAGCTGGCGAAGATTCCTCTAGTCGTATTGGCCAAGCTCAAGCTGCGTCTTTTCTGCGTAGGCCCGTGCGCCGTTGCCGACTATCCTGATGAAGTAGATATTTCAGAGCGGATTGAACTCGACGGAGAGCTCGCTGAAATGGTTGCGCAGCTTGATGCTGTAGATGGCGGCATCGATGAATTGCTTTCAAGCATCCTAGAACCGCCTGCACCGAGCGTTCGGAAGAAGCGAAGTCGATCGTCTTGAGTGCCGGCCAGTTCTGCATTTGTGCGGAAATTTGTGTCTAACTGTGCGTTGCTATTGACAGCGGCCATAAGGTGGGACCTATTCCTCGCTGCGCTCGGTCGGCGCACCTTATTCTGGGCCGCTGCAGCAGAACGCGATTGTTAGAAAGCGCTAATGTCGGGTGGCCGCCCGTGTCACTTCGCTGCCCGACGGCGCGCCTGCTTTGGTTCGCACGATCGTGTGACGGTTGCGATGGCGCACCCCATCTCGGAGACCGTGGCGCGGTCACGACCTCCTCCATCCTGCTGAGGCGTCTATGATCGGGTCTGTGTTGCATGACGTGCGAGGCCGGCGCAGCGCGCGGGTGGCTCGTTGGTGCCTCGCGGTGTTCGTGTGGCCGGTGCAGGCGGCGGCGCAGCCGCCCGAGGCGGCCCGCGCATGGCAGGTGCCGTGGGCGGTCATCGATGCCGTCGGGTACGCGGGTGCGGGCTTCGGCCTTGGCCTGGCGGGAACTTTGGCAAAGAGCACTGATGGCCTGGGGACCGAGCTAGCGATCATCGGCGCGAGCACGGTGGTTGCAGGTGGCCTCGGCGCCGTGCTCGGTCGGCGCGTCGTCGCCCGTAAAGCCGACGGTCGGCCCGTGCCGAGGGGACTGCGCACGGCCGTGCTTGCCGGGGCGGTCCTCGCGGGAGGCACGCTCGGTGCGCTCGCGGCGGTGCCGCTCATTAACGGCGAAGGCACGGGCACGCCACTCGGTGCGGACGACGCAACGGTCGCGATCACGACCGGCTCCGGCGCGGCGCTCGGGGTACTCTTCGCCGTCTGGCAGCGGCGCAGCCTGACAGCGGCAAGCCGGCTCTCCGTGACCCCGTTCTATGCGGGCCACGGCATATCGGGCATCCGTGTGGGGATGACGTTCTAATTGCGCCGGGGATGGACCGCGCGTTCTAACTTCGCGCTGCTGCAGTCAGCGGCTCTACGGTGCGCCGTGTAACTCACTCGCTCGTTCACGGCTTCCTATGAGAGCCGCTGCAGCAGAGCTTATCGTTAGACGGCCGTCCGAGACATCGCGTTATGGCGGAGTACCCGTGGCGGTACGGGCCTCGGTCTGACGTCTGGGAGCGCCGGACGGGGTCGGTTGCGGGGAGGCTATTGCCGAGTTATACTCATGGTATGAAGACAGCGATCTCGCTCCCTGATGCCGTCTTTGCCGCGGCCGAGCGCCAAGCCAAGCGTGCGCAGAAGTCGCGCAGTCAGTTGTACGCGGAAGCACTGGCCGAGTATCTCCAGCGGCACGCCCCGGACGAGGTGACGGAGGCGATGAACGCGGTGGTCGAGCAGGTCGGGGCAGCACCAGACCCGTTCGTGGACGCGGCGGCGCAGTCCGTGCTCGCCAGGATTGAATGGTAGACGTCGCGCAAGGCGAGCTGTGGTGGGCGGAGTTACCGGTCCCCGGGGGCTCGGCGGCCGGATTTCGGCGCCCGGTGGTGGTCGTCCAAGGCGATCCGTTGAACCGCAGCCGGTTACCGACGGTGCTCTGTGTGCCGCTGACCAGCAACGTGGCGTGGGCGGCGGCTCCGGGGAACACGCTGCTGACCGCCAAACACGCGGGCTTGCCCAAGGATTCCGTAGCGAACGCGTCGCAGCTGTTCGCGGTCGATCGGACATATCTCGTGGAGCGCATCGGGAAACTCGCCCCGATGCGGCTGGCTCAAATCTTGGTGAGCATCGATGTGGTGCTCGGTCGCTAGGCCGTCTAACTGTGCGTTGCTGTTGACGACGGTATTCAATAAGTCGCGGCGTTGTTCGCTGCGCTCGCTGGCCGCAACCGATTGAAGGCCGTTGCAACAGAACGCGCTTGTTAGCGAGCCAAGCTAGCTTCCACTTCATGCCGAAATCTGACCGTAGTCCGCTGTACCGCCGCGTGGCTCTCGCTCACTATCCTCCGCTCTGCGTGTGGTGCGGGTGCGCCATCGAACCGGTTCTTGAGGTGGCCCACCTCAATTGCAATCGTCGCGATGACTCGCTGGAGAACCTCGTGGTGCTCTGCCCGACGCACCATCGGCTGCTCGATCTCGACCTCATCCCTGAGGCCGCGGTGCGACTTTTACGCGATAATCCACGCGTCGCGAATTGGGGCAAGTTGATGGGTGATGCCGGCGCGAGGGCAGCGGCCACTCGGATGGCCCGCAAGACGACGCGCTCAGACGCCGCCAAGAAGGCGGTGGCAACGCGGGCGCGCCGTCGAGCGGCTGGCGAGAGCGCGGCGCCCGAAACCCTGTGAAATCCGTGCGGCCACTGTGAGTACCCAACGCATCGGACGGTGTGGCGAGCTCCTCGTCCAATACAAGCTGCTCCGGGTCGGCATCGAGTCCGCCGCCATGACGGTCGACGCGGGCATTGATCTCGTCGCGTTCTCGTCGGTCACTCAACGGGCCATCACGATCCAGGTGAAGGCGAACGACGCGCCCAAACCAGGGGGTGGGAGGGGACGGCTCGCGTTGGACTGGTGGATCGCGGAGAGTTGCCCAGCGGAAATCGCAGCCTTCGTAGACTTGTCCACGGAGAGCGTGTGGCTCTTCGCGATGACCGAGATGGCCACCATTGCCCAGCAACGCTCCAACGGCCGATACCATTTCTATATGTATGTCGATCCAACGGTCCGTCGTCGCACCACCACGCGGGCGCTACGGACGGACTTCGAAACGAATCTGCTTGAGCGCAGCGCACAGGTCTTGTTCGCGGCTCGCTAACTGTGCGTTGCTGTTGACAACGGCTTCAATGTCGCGGCATTGCTCGTTGCACTCGCTGGCCGCCACCTATTGAAAGCCGTTGCAACAGAACGCGATTGTTAGGCAGCGCGAATTCACATAGTAAGTGCAACACGCCCGGGAAGGAGTGCGGCGACCTGGGGTACGCCCAGATTCCTATCTCCGCCAAGAGCGAGGTTGCTATGACGTACCGCCAGCTCACCGCTGCCGATCGATACACGCTGCACGTGCTGCAGGTCCGCGGGTGCTCCGCGGCGGAGATCGCCCGCGCGCTCGGCCGCCATCGCAGCACGATCACGCGCGAGTTGGCGCGGAATCGGGCGCGCTCCAGTGGCTATTATCGTCCTGACGTGGCCGAGCTGTACGCGCGCGGTCGCCGGTCGCATGCGCGCCGCAACACGCGCTTCACGGCGGCCGATTGGGCGCGCATCGACGCGTGGCTGTGCGCCGATTGGAGTCCCGAACAGATTGCGGGCTGGTGCGGGCGCCACCGGCTGCTCGCGATCAGTCACGAGACGATCTATCGGCATGTGTGGCAGGATAAAGCGACCGCGGGCGCGCTGTACACGCATTTGCGGGGGGCGGTGAAGCGTCGGCGCAAACGCTACGGCGCCTATGATTCCCGCGGGCGGCTGGCGGGCAAAACGGCCGATCGCGACGCGTCCACCGCGCGCGGAACACCGCTCGCGCTTCGGGCACTCGGACGGGGACACGGTGCTCGGCGACAGCCAAGGCGGCGCCTGCATTCTCACGTTAGTCGAGCGCGAATCGGGCTACACCGTGATTGCGAAACTTGCGCGCCTGACCGGCGGCTGCGTGAACGCGCGCGCTACGCAGCTGATCGCGGGCCAGACGCGCGCGGTGCGCACGATTACGGTCGACAACGGCACCGAGTTTCACGCGTACCAAGCCCTCGAAGCGCAGGTCGCGGCCCGCGACTACTTCGCCACGCCGCATCACGCGTGGGAACGCGGCACCAACGAAAATACCAACGGCCTCATTCGCCAATACCTGCCAAAGGGCGTCAGCATGGAGCACCTCACCCAGGCCGCGTGCACCCGTATTGCCAGCACGCTCAATCGGCGTCCACGCAACCGGCTCGGC
>JBKJTE010000328.1:0-3347 GCA_046590495.1 Gemmatimonas sp.
CGCTGCACGCGCTCCGACTCAGTCAGCAGCAGCTGCAACGCATCGAGCAGCTTCCCTTCTTTGGCTTCCGCGTCCAGCGAGTAGTAGTCCGCACCACGTACAAAATTTCCACCGCCACCCCCCGCACCCGTGAACGCAGCATCCGGTTTGCGCGACAGTTCGGAGAAGCGCTGATTGAGCATGTTGTCGTACAGGTTCTGCATCATGTTGCGGCGCAGATCCCGTACCTGCTTCGTGCCGGTCGGCGGCAGCTTCCACAACACGCCGACGGCAGAAGACGTGACCTCCTGATCGGTCGCGATCGTCACCAGCGTCGAATCGTGTCTGGGCACCGTAGCGTTAATACGCGGGCGTTCAGTCGTGCGCTTCGGGATATTCCCGAACGTGCGCTTGATGAGCGCTTGCAACGTGTCGGGATTCGCGTCGCCCACCGCGATCACAGCCATCAGATCAGGGCGGTACCAATCGCGCCAGAATCGTTTCAGCGGGGCAGGGTTGGCCTTCTCGAGAATCTCCGGTTTGCCGATGGGCAGACGATCGGCGTACCGCGACCCGCGGAAGATCACCGGGAACTGCTTCGCGCGAATGCGCTCGCCGGCACCGAGCCCGATACGCCACTCAGACAGCACGACGCCCCGTTCCGCAACGACTTCGGTCGAGTCGAAGAGCACACCCGACGCCACGTCGCCCAGAAAACGGAAACTCTTTTGCAAAATCCCCGCACTGTCGGTCGGGACCGGCAAAATGTAGATCGTTTCGTCAAATCCGGTCTGCGCATTGAGATCTGCACCAAAGCGCACGCCGATCGACTCCAGATACTTGACGATATCGTTCTTCGCGAAGCTCTTCGTCCCGTTGAAGGCCATGTGCTCGATGAAGTGCGCGAGCCCCTGCTGATCGTTGTCCTCGAGAATCGAGCCGGCATTCACGACCAGCCGCAGTTCCGCGCGCTGCTCCGGCTTTGGGTTGCGGCGAACGTAATAGCGAATCCCATTCTGAAGGGTCCCGATCCGTACGGCTCGGTCCACAGGCAGCGTTGCATTCAACGCGAATGAATCCCTAACCGCGAAGGGCTTGGCTTGCGTGACCTTTGCTGTCGTCCTCTGTGCATCTGCGCCAGACGCCGCGGCGCCTAAAGCAACTGCAGCCACGAATTTCGCGAATCGCGCGAATCTATTCGGAGTAGCCTGCTGTGATGTCATGAAGCAGCGATAAAATGTTGAACTAAGAGCGACAAGAAAAGAAAGAAAAAGAAATACTCTGGCCGACCGTGACGACGCACGAACTCTCTCGGAACAATTCGCGTAATTCGCGCAATTCGTGGCCGCTGTTCCCCCCTTACGCCCCGAACTTGCCCCGCAACAACGCACGTAAATCCATCGTCGACTCGATTCGCGGCGCGGGAAGTGCCTGCAGCGGTTCCGGTGCCAGCGTCACCCGTTGCATCGTCCCTCGTACACCCGGGTCCAGAAAACGGGACAGCTGCCCATAGGCAAAGTCCGCCCCGGTGCGGGTCGGATAACTGTGCAACGGGTACGTGACGTACAGCTGATCGCGCGCGCGCGTCATCGCGACATACAACAGTCGTCGCTCTTCGTCGATCTGTGCCTCGTCTCCAGCCGTACGGGCCATCGGAAAGATCCCGTCAGCCGCCCAGATGACAAACACCACGTCGAACTCTTTCCCTTTCGCCGAGTGCGCAGTGGAGAGGATGAGCGCATCGTTGTCGTCTTCGTTGCTCCCGACGGCCAAGTCCTGCGTGTTCGATGGCGGTTCGAGGGCGAGCGCCGAAAGAAATGTGGCACGGTCCGGATAGCCGGCGGCGATCACTTCCAGTTGATCGAGATCTGCAAGCCGCGGTGGCGCGTCGTCGTACGTCGCCTTGAGAATCGGATCGTACAGTTGACGCACCAGTCGAATCGCTTCAGCCGGCGCGTGCGTATTCACGCGTCGCATGCCGTCGAGCAGCGCCGAGAGTGCGTGTAGTCCGGGACGTGCGCGCGATGGTGCGCGAACCGCACCGATCGCCATCGGCTCCCACCCGTGTTGCGCCAGCAGATCGACCGCGGCCTTGGCCGTTGCATCGCCCACGCCGGGGAGTAGGCGCAGCAGGCGATACCAACTCACTTCGTCGCGCGGGTTTTCAAGGACACGGAGGAACGCCAGGATGTCCTTGATGTGCGCCGCTTCGAGAAACTTGAGACCACCCCATTTTTCGTAGGGAATACGTCGGTTGGCCAGTTCGATTTCCAGATCGGCCGACAGGTAGCCGGCGCGAAATAGCACTGCGATCTCGCGCAGCGGAATCCCTTCTTCATGCAGCTGCAGCAGCCGGTCGACCACGAACTTGGTCTGCTCATGTTCATCGCGCACCGTCACCAGCCACGGTGGCTCACCACCCGTACGCTCCGTCCACAGCTGCTTCGAGTATCGCTCGAGACTGCGTGAGATGAGAGCATTGGTCGTCTCGAGAATCGGTTCGACCGAACGATAGTTGCGCTCCAGCGTGACGATGCGCGTCCCCGGAAACTGCGACGGGAAGTCGAGGATATTCCGAATCGTCGCGCCCCGAAACGAATAGATGCTTTGCGCATCGTCGCCTACCACCGTGATACGACCGCTCGTACATAACGCGCGCAGTATGCGCGACTGCAGCGGATTCGTATCCTGGTATTCGTCGACCAGCACGTGGTCGTACAGCCCGCGAATCTCGGCGGCAATCACGGCGTCGTGCTCGAGCAACAGCGCCCACGAGAGCAGCAGATCGTCGTAGTCGAGCAGGTTGCGCTCACCCTTGCGACGCACGTAGTCGCCGAACAGCCGTTCGAGATCGCCGGCCCACGACAAAAAGTGCGGCCACTGGTCGGCGAGAATATCCGCCACGGGGCGATCTGTATTGATGTGGCGTGAATAGACCGCCAGTGCTGTTTCAGCGCGCGGGAACCGTGGTGCGCCGCCTTTGGCCTCGCCGTAGCCGAGCGCGGCCCGGGCGATGCTCATGAGATCGCCGGCGTCGCCCTGGTCGAGAATCGTGAAGTCGGCCGGGAGGCCGGCGGCCGGCCCGTAGCGCCGGAGGAGGCGGTGGGCGATCCCATGGAAGGTGCCCCCCTGAACCTGCTGCGAGGCCGACCCGACCAGCCGCTGGCACCGGTCCAGCATCTCCTGCGACGCTCGGCGGGTGAAGGTGAGGAGGAGGATCCGGCTGGCGGGCACGCCGCGTCCTATAAGATGGGCGACGCGGTGAATAAGCGTCCGGGTTTTGCCCGAGCCCGCCCCGGCCACTATAAGGAGGGGCGTATCACCATGGGTGGCCGCATCAGCCTGCGCGGCATTGAGCGCGGGCCCCA
>JBKJTE010000007.1:0-13571 GCA_046590495.1 Gemmatimonas sp.
ACGACAAAAAGTGCGGCCACTGGTCGGCGAGAATATCCGCCACGGGGCGATCTGTATTGATGTGGCGTGAATAGACCGCCAGCGCTGTTTCAGCCCGCGGGAAGCGAGGTGCGCCGCCCTTCGCCTCGCCGTAGCCAAGCGCGGCCCGGGCGATGCTCATGAGGTCGCTGGCGTCGCCCTGGTCAAGGATTGTGAAGTCGGCGGGGAGGCCGGCGGCCGGACCGTAGCGCCGGAGGAGGCGGTGGGCGATTCCATGGAAGGTGCCCCCCTGGACCTGCTGCGAGGCCGAACCGACCAGACGCTGACACCGGTCCAGCATCTCCTGCGATGCCCGGCGGGTGAAGGTCAGCAGAAGGATCCGGCTTGCCGGCACGCCGCGGTTTATAAGATGGGCAACGCGGTGAATGAGCGTTCGGGTTTTCCCTGAGCCCGCGCCCGCGACTATAAGGAGGGGCGTATCACCATGGGTGGCCGCATCAGCCTGCGCGGCATTGAGCGCGGGCCCCAGGGCGTCGCCCGGTGGCGCGGCGACTTCGAGGTGGGTAGGGCTGTGGAGGCGTGGCGGGTCAACCATTGTGATGCAAGATAGGCGAGCAGAGCGTCTGGGGTGGTGCCAGGAACGTCCTCGGTGAAGGAGCGCATGGCGGTGACTATTGTGCTCGGGGTGTGACGGGATGGGTCGGGAGTCCGTCCAACTGGTGGCCCGCTGTCTGACGACAGGTGGCTTGGCGCCGCATTTGTGTGGATAACACCCCGCCCGGGTGACGTGCGTTACGGAATGTGATGGGCTGTTCTAAAACGTGGGCGCTGTCATGTCTTGACCGAGTGACAGGAGGCCCATAGCTTTGCGTCTTGCTATCTGGTCACTGTTCTGTCCACAGGTGTGGGCATCAGTGTGCCTGATAGATCGGGTATCAGTTCTCTTCGCATTGGCGTGGACGCAAACCGGCCGCTCCCCGGAACGTGTCCAGCCCGATGCAGGAAACTGATTCAAGAACACATCATCAGGATGGGTTCTTTTTCATGCGGTTTTTCTGTTGGCAGCAACCCACTGCACGCAGATGCTACCTCCACGACCTCGTAAGAGGGGGATGAATGCAACTCTTTTCTCGGAAGAAGGCGTTTTTTGCCGTCAGCCTGAGCGCGTTGGCTGCGCTGGGTGCTTGCGGTGATAACGTCACGGTGCCCGTCGCACCGGCGGCCAGTGTAGTGGTTTCCATCTCGCCGCCCAGTGCCAACATGAACGTCGGCGAGCGGTTGAACTTCGCCGTCCAGATCAACGGTGGCAGCACCACCACGCCGCCGACGCTGGCCAGCTGCACGTCGAGCAACACCGCGGTCGTCACGGCTGCCGTCGCCGGCGGCAATGCTTGCGCCGTCACCGCCGTTGCCCCGGGTAACGCGTCGATCACCGCCGCAGCGTCGACCGGTCAGGTTGCCGCCGCTTCAGTGTCCGTCGCCGCGATCACCCCGGCCATCACGTCGTTGGCCGTTTCGCCGTCCGCGGCGCAGTTGGCCGTCGGCCAGTCAGTTACGCTCGTCGGCACGGTGCAGCCTGCTGGCCGCACGGTCGCCTACACGTACCAGACCAGCTCCGCCGCCATCGCCACGGTTTCGTCGACCGGTGTCGTTGCTGCAATCGCCCCGGGCGTCGCCACCATCACGGTGACGGCTGCTGGTTCGGGCACCGGCTTCGCCAACGCCTCGATCAGCCAGGCAGTCACGATCACGGTTTCTGATCGCGTCCCGGGCCTCACGGCGCTGAACGTTCAGCCCAATTCGCTGTCGCTCTCCCTCGGCCAGTCCTCGACGCTCGTCGCGTCCGCGGTTGGTCCGTCGGCCAGCACGGCAGTCATCACGTACGGCACGAACACGCCGTCCGTCGCCACCGTCGGTCAGAGCACTGGTATCGTGACGGCAGTCGGTCCCGGCTCAGCCGTGATCACGGTCACCGCCACGTCGCCGCAGAGCGGCTCGTTCGCCGCTTCGACCATCACGGCGCTCGTTCCTGTCACGGTTGCGCCAGCGGCTCAGGTCATCATCAATAGCCTCACGGACAACGGCGCCACGATCGACATCACCAACGTCATCGGCCAGTTCGAAGTGAACCTGTCGCTGCAGCCGAACGGACAGAACGTCCGCTCAGTGCAGGCGTTCGTTTGCGACGCGGCCGCCGCAGTTTGCCCGGCCGCGGGTCAGCTTCCCGCCGCGCAGCAGACCTTCGGGACCAATGGTGGCCAGGCTGGTGCAGTCCAGCTGTACATCAACTCCGCCGAATTCACGACGCCTGATTTCACGACGGGCGCCGACGCGAACACGCTGTTCAAGAACGGCCTGAAGACGATCGTTGCTACCACCACGGTGGTGGGCTCCACGCCGCAGGCCGCCTCCAACGTCCTGTCGCAGATCAACTTCAACAACCCGGACGGCTGGACGGCGCGTTGGACGCAGCCGGCTAACCGCGCTACGGACAATGCGGGCAACACCTGGTACGGCGGTCCCGATACGCCGGATCCGCTCCTCCCGAGCTCGCAGTCTGGCATGGGTTCCTTCGTCGTGGTCCCGGTTCTCTACACGCCGAACCGCACCATCACGTCGGCAACGCTTGACTTCTCGGGCATCACCTGCGGCGCCAGCATCGTCGACAGCATCCGGCCGTATGGCGCATCGTACGGCACCAGCCCGCGCGTCGTCGCGCAGACCGGGCTGAACTTCAACTGCAACGGCAATCTCACGGCGCTCTCGGGCTACGTGCCGGCCGTGCTTGCCTCGATCGACAACAACAACGCAGCCGGCCCGACGGCCACGCATTCGGTGTCGACCGCCTCGGCTCCGGCCGCAGCCACGTCGATCTTCTCGCAGATCACCGCGGCCAACGTTGCCCAGTTCGCGCAGCGCTACCGTATCTCGCTGGCGTACCGTCCGAGCACGATCTACATCCCGGGCGACTACATGGCCCCGATGATCACGGCGTTTGACGTCCGTGGCGGCGCAGGCTCCAGCGTTGACTCGGCGTGGGTCAACGGCACGTACCAGTTCGCTTCCATCAGCGCGACCACCGGCAACCCCACTCGCTACTTGGCGAATGACGGTGCGGGCGTTGGTCTGCTTGGCCCGGCGACGACGAATCGCAACACACAGTTCAACGTCTGCGTCAACACGGCCATCTCCACCACGGCAGCCACGTTCTGCTCGCCGGCAACTGCAACGGGTGGGATCACGTCGACGGTCGGCAGCATCGGCCTCGGTGAGTCCGCCACGGACTTCACGAACAACGCCTACTACGCGCAGGCCGTCGAGACCGACCGTCTCGGCAATCGCGCGACGTCGAACCCGTTCGCGTACACCCCGTCCGGCTCAGCCACTGTGGCCGCCACGCCGGGCGTGAACACGAATTCCGCCGTACCGACTGCCTTCGGTGTTGACCTCGTCTCGCCCGTCATTGTCGCCATCGGCGCCAACGGCACCAGCGGTACGTTCGTTCGCACGGACGCGGACTCGATCTACTCCTCGCTCCAGACGTTCGGTGGCTTGAACAACGCGAACGCGCAGTTCGGCGTCCGCTTCACCGATTCGCGGTCGGGCTTCTACACCTGCACCGCGGCAAACTGCCCGACACAGGGCGGACTGGTTCGTGGCGGTGTGTTCCAGATCGTGCGTCGTAGCCCGCCGGCACTGCCGTCGGTCCTGAACGACGCAGTCGTGCAGAACCTCATCGGCGCCAACGGCACGACGGGTAACACGATCAACTCCGCTATCAACTCTGCGGTCAATCCGGCCGACGCGTCACAGCGCGAGTTCTACGTCAATATCTTTGGCGATCCGTCGTTCAACCGCGCACCGACTGGTGTGACGGTGGCCGCCACGCAGGCTGGTTACTACACGTTCAGCGGAACACTGTCTGACCGTGCCGGTAACGCGACCGTCATCCCGACCCGCTCGGTCGCGATCGACAACGCCAATCCGACGGCGACGGGCCTTACGGTTCCGCCGGTGCTCACTGGTGGTCTCGCGGCTTCATTCAGTGTCACGGGCACCGACGATCTGGAAGCGATCGCCGGCGACCTGGCGCTGAACTACCAGCAGCTTGGTCAGGCCAGCGGTGTTGGTCCCTCGAGCGGCGCGACGAGCCTTCGCTTCCGTCGTGTTCCGAACTTCACGACCTCCGAGAAACTCGGACTCTGGCACAACCCGTTTGCGTCCATCACGGACAACAAGCTGGCCACGCCGATCGGCCCGGGCACCCTCTTGGGAGCCACGCCGCTCAACCTGCCGATCGCGTTCGTCCAGAACATCGTGACGGTTGATGTCGGTGCTGCGCCGCTTACACAGGCTCAGACGTTCGCGTTGTTCGGCAACGCGTCGCTCGAGCCGCGTCCGAACTCGGTGACGGCGGTGCTGTATGACATCCGCGCCACGGGCAGCCGTGCGTGGACGGGTGGTGGCGCTTCGGTTCCGGTTACCGCGCCCATCTTTGGTGGACAGGTTCCGACGCCTGCGACGGCCGGTTCGACCAAGGATTGGACTGCGACTGGCGCTGGTATCCAGTTGTGGCAGGGCTTCAACCTGGCGGCTGGTACCACGGTTGAATACCGCGCTCAGACGTCCACTTCCATCACCAACCCGCCGTTCACGTCTGTTTCCGTGATCCGTTTGGTTGGCACGGAGTGGGAGTACCTTGGGCAGGCAGTGCTCGCTGGCCAGCTCGATCAGGGCAACCTTCGCTTCTGGCGCTATACCTTCGCCTTCGCCGGTCAGGCGCAGGGTGCTGGTGTGACGATGGCGGCGTTGACGAACGGTGACGCGATCCGCGCAGTTGGCTTGGATGGCAGCGGCAACGGTCTGTCCACGCTCACGACCATCTACGGCATGGCTAACGCTTTGCCGGCTGGTACGACCATCACTGGTCCGAGCGCGCTCACGATCACCAACGCGGGCCCGCCGGTTCAGGTCACGTTGGGTGTCTCGAGCAACCCGAATGGCGCGAACCTCGCCTTCACCTGCGCGTCGAACAGCTCCTTCGTGACGGCGTCGCTCTCGGGTAACGTCTGCACCTTGACGCCGAACGGCACGGTCACCTCGGGTACGGTGCCGGTAACTGTGACCTACACGGTCACGGGTTCTGTCAGCGGCTTCCAGAGCAACACGATCAGCGCCAACGCGACGATCACGCGCACTCCGTAATCTCCGGAGTGGTTGATCAAAACACGGCCCCGCTCTTCGGAGCGGGGTCGTTGTTTTTCCGGGCTCATCCGCCCGCATAGCAACGACGGCCACGCTCGCGAGAACGTGGCCGTCGTTGTTTGATGCACTTCGGGGTACGGTTAACTTCCGCCAGCGCACCACCAGGCAATGTTCTCGCCTGGTGCGTCCGACGCATTCACCTCTTTCAAAATTTTATGCATCGATACGTTGTCCGCACCATCGCATTCCTCTTTCTCGCGTCTGCCGCTGCGTGTGGCACTTCCGAGGTCGGGAGTTCAAAACTCGATGATCTCGATGCCGGCACGACCCGCGCCGATGTGCTGACCAAGATTGGTACCGGTCCGCTCACCGCCGTTGGGAGCGACAGCGCACGACTGGTGAACGGCTTCCGGCACATGCGGTATTTCAGTGCCGGCAAGAACTTCGAAGTGATCTATTTTCGCGATCAGCCTGGCAGCGTTTCCGATCCAGTCGAGCAGAAGCTCGAGACACCGATCGTGCTGGCAGACGAAAAGGTGCTGGGTACGGGATGGAAGTTCTATGTCGAGGCGATGAAGACGTATGGTCTGCCTACGCCGCTACTCGAAAAGTTCGTGCCTCCTCCTCCATCGAAGGACACGGCGATCACACCGCCGGTGCAGCCCACGTCACCGCCAAAGGTTCCCGGCAGCGACACACTCGCGCGGAAGATGTAACGCCGCTTCAGTGAGGACTAACACGCCCGTGCAGTAGAACATGGCCCCGGTTGCGAAAGCAGTCGGGGCCTTGGTTTTCGCTCTGTGCATCTCCGAAAGCACTACAGAACTTGGAGTGCCACCGCCAGCTCGAGTGCGAGTGGCGCGGGAAGCGGCTCCGCGAGCAGACCGAAGGTCGACGCAAACCCGGCTACGGCTGCTTCGCGCACGTTAGCCATTGTCGGTGCCGTCGCGCCGAGCATTGCGCACTCTGCCGCCACCGTCGTCATCGTGACCTGATCGATTCCGCAGGGCACAACATGGCGAAAGGTCTCGAGATCGTTGTGCACATTGAGAGCGACCCCGTGCCATGTCACCCAGTCACGCGCATGCACTCCGATTGACGCGAGCTTGCGACCGTCGCGCCAGACGCCGGTAAGCCCCGCTGCGCGCCCCGATTCGAGGCCGAGTGATGCGAGCGCGTGCATGATCGACGCTTCGACCCGGCGCAGGTACCAGTGCAAATCCTTGGTATGTCGCTTGAGATCGATGATCGGATACGCAACGAGTTGCCCAGGCTCGTGCACCGTCACATCACCACCGCGCTCGACATCACGCAGCTGAATGCCCAACGCGCCGAGGTGTTCGGGCGTCGCGAGCAGATTGCCGGCTTTCGTGCTGCGGCCGAGTGTGACGATCGGCGCGTGCTCGCAGAGGATCAGGAGATCATGCGGCAATGCGCCGCTGATGCGTGCGGCGGCGGCGCGCTTTTGCAGAGCCCAGACGAAGTCGTAGTCGGCGAGGCCAAGCGCTAATACGTAGAGAAGGGGGGCTCCGACTGGGACAGCAGGGATCGTCATCATGACTTTAGCTACTCGGTTTCCAGTGGTGAGTTCGAGTTTGGAGTTGTGAGTACCCGCGTTCTGTGACTCCGAACTCCGCACTCGAACTCACCACTGGCAACTCAGTGGTTGCAGTTACGCGTGGAGCATCTTCCCCAAACTATCCAGCACCGCCTCGCCGATCGCCTCCGACAGCGTCGGGTGCGCATGCACTGCCAGATCGATCTCCTCGACGGTGAACTCGTTCTCGCGCGCGACCACGATCTCGTGAATGATTTCCGTCGCGTGCGCACCGACGATGTGCGCGCCGAGGATCTCGCCGTACTTCGCATCGCGAATGATTTTTACGAACCCGTCGGTTTCGCCTGATGTGCGGGCGCGACCGTTCGCCGAGAAGGGGAACTTGCCGATCTTGTATTCGAGCTGCTGATCCTTGCACTGCTGTTCCGTCAACCCGATCGATGCAACCTCGGGGTGGCAGTACGTGCAGCTCGGGATATTGCCGTAGTTGACCGGATGCGGGTGCTGTCCGCCCAGGATATCGGCGAGCACATGACCTTCGCGTTGTCCCTTGTGCGCGAGCATCTGATTGCCTGCGACATCGCCGATCGCGTAGTAGCCGGCGACATTCGTTTCCATGTTCGCGTTGATCTTCACGAAACCGCGATCGCTCTTGGCGATTCCGACGGCTTCGAGTCCGATTTTTTCGACGTTGGGCGCGCGACCGGCCGCAACAAGCACCTTCTCGATTTCGAGCGTGTTCGTCTTGCCGCCCGCTTCCACCACGATGGTCGCGCCGGTCTTGGTCACCTTGGCGCTCGTGATCTTCGCACCGACGAGCAGTTCGATCTTCCGTTTCTTGAACGCCTTCGTCAGTTCCGCCGAGCTGTCCGCGTCTTCGATCGGGAGAATCGTGGGTGCGACTTCAACCATCGTCACCTGCGTACCGAAGGCGTTGAACACGTCAGCGAATTCGCAGCCGACGGCGCCGGCACCGACGACCACCATCGTCTTGGGCGCCTTCTCGAGTACGAGCACGTCATCGCTCGAGAGCACGACGTTCCGGTCGAGCTCAAGCCCGGCCTGCGGCAGTCCGCGCACGCGCGAGCCGGTCGAGATCACCACAGCCTTTTTCGCTTCGTGCGTTTCCTTTTTTCCGTCGGCCGCCGTGACGGTCACCTTCTTCCCCTTCTCGAGCAGCCCTTCGCCGCGGATCCACGTGACTTTGGCGCGCTTGAAGAGGAACTCGACGCCCTTGGAGTTCTGCGTGCTGACGGCGCGTGAGCGCTTCATGGCCACGCCGAAGTCGAGCGTCATGCCATCGATGGCGATACCGTGTTCCTTGGCGTGCGACAGCTTGGTGGCGAGGCTGGCGCTTTCGAGCAGCGCTTTGGCGGGGATACATCCCCAGAGCACGCAGGTGCCGCCGAGCGCCTCGCGCTCGATGACGGCGACGGAAAGGCCGAGTTGGGCGCAACGGAGTGCGCACACATAACCGGCGGGACCGCCGCCAAGAATGATGACGTCGTAGGCAGCCATGAGACGTAAAGGGCAGGGGAGCGCGCGCGGCAGGGGGCCGAGCGCGACTTCAAAGCTAGCCCGGCGTCAGGGGGAGGACCAAGCCAGGACGCTGCGGTTTCAGGCTTCGTCATAGGGATCCGGCTTCCGAGTTACAGCCAGTCTCCAGTGGTGAGTTGGAGTTACGAGTTCCCAGTCGGGAAGCACTCACTGGAAACCCGAAACTCTCACTCACCACCCACCACTGGCTGTTGGAGCGGAGGCCTACCACCGCTACGCCTACCTCCGCACCACGCTCCTCACCCCGTCCGAGTAAACCACCTCAACCGGCCGCCCGTTCGTCGTCACCGCGTCCCCCGAATTCCGGACAAAGCCCATGACCGCACCCGTCGTCGCATCACGCACCATCGCCATCGGGTACGCCTGCGTGTTCCAGCGAATGCGCGCGTGCGATGCATCGACTGCCGAGACCGACGCTGCGGGATCGACGAACGTCGGAGTCACGGTCGGATTCGTGATCGTGCCGACCGTCGCCGACACGCTCGCGCGCGTCGCGGCCGCGAACGGCATGCGCACGTCGCTCACGCGCACCCGGGCGAGTGCCTGTTCGAGCGCGGGTGTCCAGCGCACAACGACGGCGAACTGGCGCTCATCGTGCACCGTCTCGTGATCGACGCGATCGGCGGTGATCGGCAAATCGAGCAGAGTGCCGCCACTCGCATCGAGCAGCTCGGCGCGATGCGAGCCGCGCGACGGAATGGGCGTGGCGGGTGCACGCACACGGAACGACGGCTCGAGAATCACGCGTCCATCAACAACGCGGCCCCAGACGAGCAACCCATCGTCGTTGCCACTCGCCGCCGCGCGCATCGCCGACGCCTGAATCCCCGAGGTCTGCCGATACTCGAGCACCTTGCTCCATGTCCAGTCGCTGATCCACTGATTGTTGCAGTAGCCCATGACATCGGTTGCGGTCGGCGGGACAAGTGCATTGGTCGCCGAATTCCACCCGTACATGCCGACTACGCCACCGGCATACGGGTAGTTGTCATCACCGGCCGTAGCGCACGGCGTGTGCGGACGCGAGAAGTTGTGTCCCCACTCGTGCACCGCCACTCCATCGCCACTGGGCAGATAGTCCCAGCCGATGGCAGCGCGACCCGGCACATATCCATAGCCTGCAACCCCGCTGCTGTAGTTCACCTTCACGACGCCGTAGTAGTGCATGGTGTTCGGTGCGCCGTCAGTGGAACGCAGCGCGTTCAATTCGCTGAGCACCTGCAACCAGGCCGAGTTGCCGTCGGTGGACTGCAGCACCGGCGCACTCGATGTGAACGGTCCGCGGACATCGCTCACAATGTCGCGGATCGGCATGTAGCGCCGGGTGGTCGTGAGAAAATTCTCCTTGTTGGACTCGCTGACGCTGCCCGTCAGTCCGGCGACGGTGACCGGAACAAAGCGGACGACGAACGCCGGAACCGCTGCGACGGAGATCGCCTGCGAGGTGCCGGTGCGTGGCCAGATGTTGTCGCTGCGATCGGTTTCGGTGAGCGAGGCGTTCGGATCGACGTCGACGAGTACGCGCATCGTCGGTCGCACATTCACGGCGGGAACCAGTGTGTTCCACGTGGAAGTGAGCACGCCTTCCGAGCTGGTGGTGCGAACGCTCTGCTCGGGTGCGGTGATCGTGATCGTCTGCAGCGGTATCGCGCCGTCGTAGATCCGAACGCGCACATCGGGTCGCGCGCTGTTGGCCGTGGTCGCGGTGACGAACACACGGAGCAACGCATCACGATTGGCGACGAGTGTGACTGAGCCATCGAGACGCTGTGTCGCTTGCGTGAGATACACATTCTCGACCGCGACATTGAGGCCGCCGCTGCTGGTCCCCGGGGCGTACGCGATCGTGGCGGTGGTTGTGGTGCCGGTGTTGATCGTGATCGGCAGCGACGACGGCGCAGGCACGTACGTGGTGCCACCCGACGTGAGGTTGTTTGCCGTCAGCGTGTAGCTGCCAGAAATGACCGGATCGACGGTCGCTGTACCGATGATGGTGGTCGTGCCATTCACTCCCACGAGCGAGAATGAGGGGTTGGTGTTGGCCGGTAATCCACTCACGTTGAAGGCCAGTCGGCCGGTCGCCGCAGCGCCGCTCGATGCATAGGTGAACGCAGCAAATGTCGTACTGTTCACATTCACGGTGAGCGACCGACTGGCGGGCGTCGGCGTGTACGTGACGCCGCTCCCCGACACCGTGTTCGCGGTCACGGTGTAACTGCCGGCTGGCAGCGTGAGTACCGTGGTGCCGGAGATTGTGCTGGTTCCGTTCGCGCCGCTGAGCGTGAATGTCGGCACGATACCGGCCGGCATGCCGGTGAGATTGAATGCGATGCGCCCACCCGGCACGGCGTAGTCGATCTGTGCAGGTGATGCGGCGAGCGACGCGGACACAGTGACCGATTGCGTTGCCGGCGTCGGGACGTAGGGCAGTCCACCAACAGTCACGATTGCCGCAGTGATTGTGTATGTGCCTGGCGTGAGACCAACGAGCGTGCTGGTGATGTTCGCGGTGCTCTTGTAGTTGTTCGGGCCGACGACGTTGACTGAGCCACTCGCGCCCTGTGGCAGTCCACCGACGGCAACGGCGATTGCACCGGTGGTGAGCGTATACTGCACCGCGAAGCGCAGGGTGTCGCCGAGTGCGACGGTGTTTTGCGCGGTGGCGGGAGACGCCGTGTAGCTGTAGCCGCCATTGATCACGGGTGAGGCGGTGAGTTGCCAGAGTCCGGCTGTCGCAGGTGCAATGCGTGTCGTGCCCGTGACAGCGATGTCCTGACCGGTGGGCGGCGTGAGTGTGATCGCGGCGCTGCCAACGGACAGTCCGCCGACACTCACCTCGACGACCGCCGGAAGCGGCGCGTAGCTGACGTTGGCCGTGATGATCGCACCGCCCGACACGATGTCGATGCTTTGTGACGCCGGCGTTGCAACGTAGCTGCCGCTCGAAAGACGAACATCTCGCGCGGTGACGATGTAGCGCCCTGGCGTGAGTCCGCTGAGCGTGGTGGTGCTGGTGACGTTGCGCGCGAAGCCAGTCGGGCCGGTGATGCTGATGTCGGCACTGCTACCGTTGGGCAGTCCACTCGCGTTGACGTGCAGCACACCCGTCGTCACGCCGTAGGTGAAGCGCACCGTGGCGGTGGCGCGTGCAGCGATGGTGACGACAGTACTCGACGTGGACGGTGCGTAGGCAAAGCCGTTCGAGGTAACGCTCGATGCGGTGACGGTGTAGCTGCCGGGCACGAGCGAATCGATTGTCGCGTCGCCGGTGATCGTGCGCGTCGCGTTGCTGCCCGTGATTGTGTACGTCGCCTGCGCGTTGGTTGGCAGCCCCGTGGACGTGATGGCAAGGGCGCCCACTTGCGCGCCGTAGGCGATGACTGCCGGCGCCGCGACGAGCGATGCAGAAACGGTGATCTGCTGCGTGGACGCTGACGGCGCGTAGCTGATGCCTGCGACGGTGAGCGGTGGCGCCGTGACCGTGTAGTTGCCGGGGGTCAGGTCGGTGATGGTCGCGGTGCCCGTCAGCGTCCGCGAGAACCCATCGGGGCCGGTAACGGCGACTGCGGCCGTCGCCGAGCTCGGAAGGCCAGTGACGGCAACCGCGAGCGCGCCGGTGGAAAGTGTGTAGACGACAGGGAAGCGGAGCGTGTCGCCGGCAACCGCAGTGCCAGCGCCCGAGACCGGAGACGGCGTGTACGTGAAGCCCGCGTCCGGCACCCGGCGCGCGGTCATCAGCCAGCGGCCGGTGAGGGCCGGATTGATCTTGCTCGCGATGGTGACGATGATGTCGGCGCCGGTCGGCGGTGTGAGCGTGACCAGCGAGGCGACACCCTGCGGCAGCCCCGTGACGACAACGTCTACAATCGCCGCCAGAGGCGCGTAGGCGACTGAAACGGACGTTGGAGGGCCTCCGCCTACGTCGATGGCCTGCGAGGCCGCAGAGGGCGCATAAACGCCCGCGTTCGGTCCGCTGGCAACGCGCACGGTGTTAGCGGAGACCGTGTAACGACCGGGGGACAATTCGGCGAGCGTGCTCGAGCCCGTGAGTGTGCGGCTGAAGCCGGACGGGCCGGAAACGGTCACGTCGGCCGTCACACCGAACGGCAACCCGCTGACCGTCAGCGCCAGTGCGCCATTGGTCGTCGGCGACGGTTGCACGGGCACCGAACCTCCGGGTGTCCTGCCGGGCGATGTCGGCGCTTCGGTCGCCGTGCAGGCGGTGAGCAGTCCCGCGCTCAGCAACAGTGCGGACAGGGTACGCGCCGTACGGCCCACGACGTGTCGTAGGCAATGGCGTGCCGGAGAGAGCTGGGCAGAGAGCATCTCTCTACGGACGACTTTGTTATGTCATCGGTTCGATCTGTGCCGGCGGCGTGACGGCCGGCGACAGCAGTGAAACGACAATAGGGAAAAGCAGCCGCGAATTGACGCAAAAACGCACGAATCTGTACGGAGCAGATTCGTGCGTTTTCGCGTGATTCGTGGCCGCAGTTTTTCTTGTTCTATCCGGTTCTAGAACAGCATCATCATCGGTGATTCCAGCAGCTGGCGAACCGTCTGCAGGAATTTTGCGCCGACGGCGCCATCGATCACGCGGTGATCGCAGCTCATCGTGATGCGCATGCGCTGACGAGGGACAAAGGCGCCGTTCATCCAGATCGGCTTCGTTTCCATGCTGCCGATCGCCATGATGCCGGCTTCGGGCGGATTGATGATCGCGGTGAACTGATCGATGCCGAACATGCCGAGGTTGGAGACGGAGAAGGTGCTCCCCGTGTATTCGGCGGGCGTGAGTTTGCGTTCGCGTGCGCGTTTGGCGAGTTCGCGTGCTTCACGCCCGATCTGCCCGAGTCCCTTGCTGTGCGCGTCGGTGATGACGGGAACGATCAGGCCATCGTCGGTGGCGACGGCCATCCCGAGGTGTACGCGCGCGAAGTAGCGGATATGATCTGTCATCCAGTGCGCGTTGCACTCCGGGTGACGTGCCAGCGCAATCGCGACTGCCTTCATCACGATGTCGTTGACCGACACCTTGAACTGATCGCCCGCGGCCACCATCTGCTCGCGCAGCTCCGTCACCTTCGTCATGTCGATTTCCGACGTGAGATAGAAGGTCGGCACGGGTCCGATCGATTCGCTCAAGCGACGCGCGATCGTTTTGCGGATCTGCGTCAGCGCCACGTCCTTGAAATCGCCGTCGATGACCATCGAAGGGGCCGAGGGCGCGGTGGGCCTGGGGGCTGGGGACTGGGGACTGGGGGCTGGGGAC
>JBKJTE010000086.1:0-3447 GCA_046590495.1 Gemmatimonas sp.
ATCGGAATGTCGAGCGAGTAGTGTTGCGTGGGCGTCGACTTACTGTAGGAAACGCCCAGTCCCGGGTTGTCGAATTGCGTCGCCAGCGCGAGATCGGCACCGGCCGCTGCGGAGTCAGCGCGCGCGACGGCGTTTCGCGGACCACGGCTGACTGCTGCGGCGATTGCACTCGCGCGCGAGACCGGTGTCTGCGCGCCGGATGTGATCGGCACCAGTCCGCCGGACAGAACAACCGCGCATACGGCGATGGGATGTCGGAAAACAAACGGAGATCGGAGTATCCGGTCTCTCGACCACAGGGTCATCGGCGCGGCTGGCAGTCGAATATCACGAACCAAAAAGAAGGGAATGGTTCGAAAAGCTAGCCGCCGGAGACTGACGGGAAGATGACAACCCCATCAGTCTCCACGGTGACGCGTCCTATTGCGTTGGACTCACAACATTGGGCGCTTTCGGTGAATGTCCGTGTGTGCCTGGAATTGGTGTGCAACCGACAGAATCTTGTCGTCGGCGTAGAGTGCCCCAACAATCACGGCACAGATCGGCTGCGGCTTGAGTTCTGACGCGGCCTGGGCCCCAGGTGTAGGTGCGGCGGCGGCTGTCGTCGCCAGTGGCGGACCACCACGTCCACCCCCTTGCACCTGCGGTACGTCGAACTTGTACGGCACGACGACGCACGGATGGCCCGTTTGTGCATTTGGCGCGACGTCCGCGTTCGGGTTGCCGATGAACATGTCCAGATCCTTCATGAACTCGCCCCACTTGGCGACGAGCATGTAGCGACGGCGCTGATTCTGCATGAACTCAAACCCGGACACCGTGCGCCCTTGAATGAACCGCGGATTCCAGTCGGCCGGCGCCATCGGGCTCGCCGCATTCGGCAGCGCGGTCATCCCCGTTGGCAGGTATGCGCCGCCGCCGCCCGTACCCGGCGCTGCCACGGCGCGCGCCGGCAAGTTCGCGAGGTCGAGTCCGATCTCTTTCGCCTTGCGTTGCACATACGAATCGAACGCCGCCGCGTACTCGACATTCAACCCGCCACCAGCCATCCCGGCGACCGTTGGTCGCGCACCGATTTCTTTCGGCGCGACTCCGAGTTCCTTCAGCTTGTCGACAAGCTCCTTCGGCGCGTTCGGATCCACACCAATCCGCAACGACGCGAGCTTGATCGCGCGATCGAACTGAAACGGCGTGGTGATGGTCGACGGATCCTTCTCATCGACACCATGGATCGCGTTGAAGACCATGGCGCAGTCTTCGACGGTGCGGCAGATCGGACCAACGCGGTCCTGCGACCACGCGAGCACCATGCCCCCCGCGCGACTCACCCGACCGAAGGTCGGACGGAGCGCGCTCAGACCACAGCGAATTGCCGGCGATACGATTGAGCCCTGCGTTTCGGTTCCGATACCGAACGCCACGCACCCTGCCGCTGTCGCCGACGCCGGACCGGCCGACGACCCGCTCGACCCCTGCGACATGTTCCACGGGTTGTTGGTACGACCGCGAAACCACTGATCGTTCTGTGCGAACAGGCCGGTCGCGAGCTTCGCGATCAACACGGCGCCCGCGTTACGAAGTCGCACCACGACATCGGCGTCTTCGTCTATGATGCGATCCTGAAAATCGGCCGCGCCCCACGTGGTCGGTGTCCCCTTCGTGTTGAAGAGATCCTTCACGCCATACGGCAACCCATGCAACGGTCCACGATATTTGCCCGCGGCGATCTCCGCGTCGGCCTGCGCTGCTTCCTTGCGTGCCGACTCTTCCATGATCGTCACCGCGCAGAGCAACGTCGGGTTCAGCTTTTTCAGACGGGTCAGGTAGATATCCGTCAACTTGGCCGACGTGATCTTGCGTGACTTGATCATCGCCGCGAGCCGATGCGCCGGGAGATAGGCGATGTCGTCGGCATCCGTCGGCACGGCGCCCGCGAACGGCGTCACGGTAAACAGTGCACGATCGAATGCCGCGCGCCCGCGTTCGCGCGCGAGCTTTTCCATGATCGCACCCGTGCCGCCAGGGTACGGCTGGAATTGCAATGCTGGCGCTTCGCCATTGCCGAGTGGAACGGGGGGCAGCTGTTGCTGCTGGATGAGGGAACGAATGCCATCGCTGCCGACGCTCGACACTCCGCCCGCAGCAAGGGCACGTTGTGCCTGCACCGCACTCGCGCCAAACGTTGTCGCCGCCGCAGACACGAGCGAGTAGAACATGAACTGGCGCCGGTCGATCCCGGTCGCTTCCTCGTCGTGGTCTTGCGCCGCGAGGTCGATATGCAACTGATCCAGCAGTTGTTCAGGCGTCGGCACGTGTGTTCTCCAGAGCGGTTCAGGCAGGGCGGGGAATCGACGCAAGGATCGCGTCGCGCAAGCGTGAACGCCAGACGCTTGGGTCCGCGTTGATCATGGCCGACGCCGTTCTCCAAGTCTCCGGCAGACGCAACTTCGAGCTCGAACTGAAACTTGCCACGGTTGACCGACCGCAGCGTGCCGGCGACAGACTCAAGCCTATCGTCGGCATACTGGTCGGCGCGCTTACGCTATCGTAAAATTCCGTGGTGTGGCCGCGCGTTGTGGCACCTGCCCTGACATGCTTCGGCCATCCCACGACCACAGGAGGCACCATGCACGTCAGACTGCTATCAGCTGTCGCTCTGATCGCCGGCGCCGCGCTCACCGGGTGCGCAGGCGAGACCGTCGCACCTACCGCGAACGACCGTCCATCGTTTATCACGTATGGTAGTCCGACCGGCGCCGAGCATCCCGAGGTCGTGCTCATCGTGATGGATGTGAATGGCGCGCCGGCGTACCGGTGCAGCGGCACACTCATCAGCCCATCGCGTGTGCTGACCGCGGGCCATTGCACCGGGGCGCCCGGTGAGTTTACCGGGATGCGCATTTTTACAGAGAGCGACGTCCAGCGCGGGAACAACAACTACCCGAATGCCGGCCCCAATAGCGTCGAGGCGACGGCATGGCACACGCATCCGCAATACACGAGCGCTGCGTTCTACCTCAATGACGTAGGTGTGATCGAACTCTCCGCTGACGTGCCACTGCCGGCAGCGAGTTACGGGCGACTCCCGACGTCGAATCAGCTCAACGCCCTCCGGCCGTCCGCGAAGACCACGTTCACGGCCGTCGGCTACGGGTTGCAACGCATCAATCCCGTGTTCGTCGTCGCCGAGAAGGTGCGCATGAGCGCTACGCCACATCTGATCCAGATCAACACCGGTTTCACCGGGGCGTCATCGCTGCTGCTCTCCAATAACGCGAGCAGCGGGGGGACGTGTTTCGGTGACTCCGGCGGCCCGAACTACCTCGGCACGAGCAACGTTGTCGGCGCCGTGACCTCATTCGGCATCAACGGCAACTGCGCCGGAACCGGCGGTGTCTTCCGCATGGATCGCCCGGATGTGATTTCATTCGTGCAGCAGTATTTGCC
>JBKJTE010000254.1:0-26515 GCA_046590495.1 Gemmatimonas sp.
CCGCCATTGAGTCCCGGCGGGTTGATCATCATCCCCGCCGACTTGGACACGGCCAGATCTTCCCACGTCCAGCCTGCCGTGTTGATCAATGCGGCCTGCCCGCTGATCGCACCGCCAGTTGGTGAGGTGACGACTGATGTCACGCCGCTCATGCGCGTCACCCCCAGAATTTCGCTCTCCACGTTGAGCGCGACGAGTGCGCGCATATGCGGATTGAACTGCCCCATCTCGCTGCGCAGGTTCATCGTCTGAAAGCCGCCGATCTCCTGCAGACCGATACCGGTATTGGCGTCGATCATTCCGGGATAGATGAACTTCCCCGCCGCGTCGATCACCTTCGCGTTGGATGCCGTCGCGCCCGCGCCGATTGCGACGATGCGATTGTTGCGAATGAGGATGTCCGTGTTCGGCATCTTCTGACCGTCGGCGTTCACCACCGTCCCGCCCTTGATCAGAAACGGACCCTCTTCACCCGGTGACGCCTGCGCCGATGCCGCGCGCGAGCTGCCAAACATCACCGCCGCACATAACGCCGTCGTTACAACGTGCATTCGTGTCGCGCGCATTATCGCGTGCCTCCGGAATTCTGCGCGGCGGTCTGCTTACGCAATGTGTTTGCCTCGGAGCGATCGAAGTAGACCTTGCCGTCGATGATCGTGTATTCCACCATCGCCTCGGGGGCGAACGGATGCGCGGAGAACACGGCGATGTCACCGTCTTTACCCGTCTCCAGGGTGCCGACCATTTTGTCCACGCCGAGCTGCTTGGCCGGATTGAGGGTCACCATCTTGAGCGCTTCGTTGACGCTCATGTTGCCGTAGCGCACACCGACGCCGGCCTCCTGATACAGTCGACGAATGCGTTCGTCCGAATCGGAATTGACGGACACCACCACGCCGCGCTCCGACATCAATGCCATGTTGTATGGAATTGCGTCCCACGCTTCCGCCTTGTACGCCCACATGTCGGCGAAGGTCGACGCCATCGCACCATGCTTGGCAATCTCGTCGGCCACTTTGTAGCCCTCGAGTACGTGCTGGAACGTGTGTACCTTGAACCCGTTTTCTTCCGCGACGCGGATCAGCATCAGGATTTCGTCCGCGCGGTAGCTGTGCGAATGCACCTTGAGATCACCGTGCAGAATGTCCGTCAGCGCCTCCAGACGCAGATCGCGACGCGGCATGATCGCATTCGGATTCGCTTTGAGCGACGCGCGATAACCTTTCCATTCCTGATCGTAGTCCTTCGCCTTCTGGAACCAGTAGTTGACGGTGAACTCGACGCCCATGCGGCTCATCGGAAACCGACGCTGGTCATCAGGCGTGGTTGCACTCGCGCGCGTGACATTCTCGCCCAGCGCGAACTTCACGATGCGAAACGCGCCTTTGAAATACATCGAGTCTACCGGCGCGCCCCACCGCATCTTGATCACACGAGCCTGACCACCGATGGTGTTCGCGCTGCCGTGCAGCAACAGCGCCGCGGTCACACCACCAGCGAGGGCGCGGTAGATGACAGGATCATCGTTCTTGAGCTGCACGATCACTTCCGGCGTGACCGACTCGGCCCCTTCGTTGATGCCGTTTTCGAGCGCAGCATGCGAGTGCGCGTCGATGATCCCCGGCATGACGAACTTGCCGGTGCCATCGATGACCTTGATGCCGGCCGGGATCGCGGCATTGGCCCCGACTGCCGTGATCTTGCCACCACGAACGACGATGTTGCCGACGACATCACCATTCGCGATGGTGATGAGTGTTGCGTTGCGGATCGCCAGATCCTGTGCGGCGAGCACGCCGGGCACACACAGCAGGGCGAACGAGAGCGTGGTCGAAAGCTTGGTATAAACTCGCATGGGATGGCTTCCGGTTTAGTAGATGCGGCCGTCGACGAAGACGTGCTTGAGCGGTGTGTTCGCAGCGAAGAGATCATTGCCGCTCACCACCACGAGATTGGCGAGCTTGCCCACTTCGATCGTGCCTACAGCGGCGCTGATGCCGAGCAGCGCCGCCGGCGTCACAGTCGTCGCACGGAGCGCGTCATCCGCACTCAAGCCAGCAGCGATTGTCGCCCGAATGCGATCACGGAACGTCGCACCGCTCTCGCCACCAAACGACGCGAGCGCCACCGGAATTCCAGCTTTTACGAGCGCGGCCGCATTGCCGCGAACCTGCGCGGAGTCCGCCGCCGTTGCCGCAGGTGCAACACCGGGCTTGCCGGAACCGACGGCCAGAAATTCACGACCGGTGATCGAGTCGACCGAAGGCCATCGCAGACTCACAAGCGCCGTCGCACCCGTGCGTTTGAGCGCCGGGATCGCGCGCCACCCTTCCTGCGAACCGACCACGACGGGCTGCTTGAGTCCGAGTTCGCCAGCGATTTCGGCGACGCGGGTGATCTGACGTTCCGTCGACGCGACAAACCATGATGCGACTTCGTTGGACGCGGCCGACATGAGACTGCGTCGAAACGGATCATTCGATGGACGCGCACCGGGCGTACCCGCCTTGAACGCCTTCTCGGTCCGTGCTTCGTATTGCGCGTCGAGAAACGCCTGGCGGATGAACGCGACCGCTCCTATTCCCGTGCTCGGATAACCGCCGCGCTTTGTGCCGAACGAAACGATCTGGCCAACATCGGCACGCAGCGACAGTCGCTCGCCGCTCTGCGCGCCAGTGAGCGCCGCGCCCGCGCGGCCCGGAAAGAGACCGCCATTGAAAACAAGTCCCACGGTGGTGATTCCACCGGCGCGGAATGCTTTCAGTTCGTCATCGGTAGGCGCGAACATGTCGGACGCTTCTGCATCTGCGTCGAGTTCGGGGAGCACGACTGGCGGCTGCGGCGGGACGTTGCGGCCGAGTACCAGGCCGCGTCCGCCCGGTGGTGCATCACCGCGTCCGCCGCCGCCCGCTCCACGTCCAGCAGCGGCTGGTGCGTCGGTTGTCGCGGGGAGGGCTCGCGTCGGACTCGGCAGGCCGATGCTCGTCGCTGCGTCGATCAGCCCCGGGAAGACCGTGTGTCCCGTCAGGTCGAGCTTCACCACGCCTGCAGGAATGACGACGTTCGCGCCGACCGCGGCGATCCGCCCATCTCGCGTGAGGACGGTACCTTTTTCGATGACCTTGCCCGGCGCGGTCACGATCCGGACGTTGGTGAGTGCGTAGTCGACGCGCGGTGACGCTGCAGCATTGCCCGCGTTATTGGCTTGCGCCGACGCCGTAGCAAATGCTGCAGGGAATGCGGCGGCTAACGCCAGAAAAACTCTGCGAGCCATGCGGAGATGCTCCTCGAATTCAGGGATACGGTGGGTGTGCAGGCGGGAAGTTATGCGTAGCGCAGGCGTCCGCGACTGGCGGGGACGAGCGAAGCGAAAGAGCGGCCTCGCAACGAGGATCTCAAAGGGCACCAAGCAAGAACAGCACGGCGGGAGCAATCTCCGGCCGTGCTGTCATCTGTACACAACCACCTGCGTCAGGTCGGCTCGTGTGGACAGGGCTCATCATCGCCGTCCGCCGGCACAAAGACCAGCGCATCCGCTGCAGCCAGCAGCGAGGCGGCCCGCACGGGTTTCTGAAAAAATGACGTGTGGTCAAGCAGCGGGCCGTGCCAGTCGGCATCGCACGCGCTGCCCACAAACAGGGCAATGACCGGCAACGTCGGACTCAGCGCGCGCAGTTCGCGCACCAGCGTTGCGCCGCTGACCGCATGCAGCTGCAGATCGGTGATGAGCAAATCGACCGGCTGGCCGCGACGTGCCGCGTCGGAAAACAGCGCTTGCGCTTGCGGTCCGTCGACTGCCGTCAAGATACGCCAGCCAGCCTTCTGAAACGCGCGCGACGCCCAGGCGAGTACCGCTGGGTACTCATCGACGACCAGTACGCTGCGAGGCTCGGCCGGCGATAGCGGCTTTGACTTCGACCCGAGTTCCGGGGGCCGCTGGCTCATTACGGGCGGCACAGTCATGCGACGCTCTCCTGCGGAGACGAACGTCGTCCGCGTTTGTTCTGGTACATCGACTCGTCCGCCGCGCTGAGGAGCGTCGACAGCGACATCTGTTCGCTGGTTTCCCACACTGCGAAGCCGACGCTGGTCGCCAGCGTATACTCGCGGTCTGGCGTCGCATTCAATGCCTCCAACGCAGACAGAATGCGCTGACGGAGCGGTGCGATCTCGTCAGCACCCGTGTTCGGACACAGCACAACGAATTCGTCGCCGCCCATCCGGCCGACAAGGTCGGCGGTGCGAGCGTGCTGTTGCAGCAGGTTCGCCATCTCGACCAATGCTTCGTCACCGGCATCATGGCCGAACGTGTCATTGATCTGCTTGAAGCCGTCAAGATCGAGCGAGAGAACGGCAACTGGGGTTTTCATGCGCTGCGCCAGCGCCACCGTCTGTTGCGCACCTTCACCGAATCCGTGACGGTTGAGCAGGCCAGTGAGTGCGTCGCGCGTGGCTTGTGTGCGGAGCCTGTCATGCGCGGCGATCAACGCGAGAGTGGTCGCGCGCAGTTCGATTTCGGCCATCGCGGCGACGGCGAGATCTTCAAGCAGGGCGATTTGATCCTCGGTCCAGTGCAGCGGCTTCGTATCGATCGCACACAGCGCGCCGAGCGTCTCGCCCGACGACGTGCGCAGCGGCACGCCGAGATACGCGATCACGCCCAACTCGTGAAAGGCCAGGTTATTCATGACCATCGGATCGCGGGCCGCGTCTTCGACAACCAACATTTCTTCGCGTCCGACCACGTGCTGACAGAACGAATGCGTCAGCGGCGTACCCCGGGCATCGCCGGCCCATCCGCCCAGTCCCGTGAGGCCGGGAAAGTGCTGTCCGCGGTCGTCCACGAGCGAGACGAGCGACACCGGGACGCCCAACACGCGGGTCACGAGTCGTGTCAACCGATCCAGCACAGGATTCTGCACGCCGTCCAATAGTGCGGTGGCGCGCAACGCCTCGAGACGCTTCGGATCAGTCAGCCGGGACTGAAGTAACGCCGGCGAGTACTCATGAACCGGTGCGTGGGGGAGGTGGGTCGTCGTCGACATGCTTCAGCTGCCCTGATGGTGTGCGATTGGCGCCCGCCTGCAGGGCGTGACTGGGCCGCCGAATATGGCGCCGTCGCCGTTTCGTCCCTGCCATCATTGCAAAGACGCGCATCGCCGAGTCCCGTCACGCCGGTGGCACGCATGCGTTGAATCACAGGCGTGATGCTACACGGAGGACGCCGGGCCCAACGAATTTGCGTGGCCCGATGCCGTCGACTGTGGCGAACAGGCAACCCACGCTCCGGGCCTATTCGAGGTTCGAATTCAGAACGGCTGACGCGTCGCCCGGGGAGGGGTCAATCCGGCCGTGCGCACGTCGCTCAGCCAGCAGTGCCCGACAAAATCTACGCAGTGACTCTTCCGGGGAAATCGCAACTGCGCTCAACTAATTCGACGACGTAGCCTCCTGCATTGATCCTCCCGCTCAGCCCCTGGGCTCCCGCCCATAAAGCAAATCGCGATGGCATCGCGATTTTCGTGGAGCCGCATCATCGCTTCGCTCAGTCAGCCACCTAGCTGGAGTTGCGTAGGCGGTTGTTCTCTTGGCGCCTGGAACACGTGAGGCGGGGCGACGAAAGTTCAGCCCAGTGTGTTGTCGTTCAAAGTTGTAAAACCATATGAGGTGGTTGGGAGCGTCCGTCGCGCTCCGCGAGCCACGTAGATTCAGCCGATCAAGTCCCACGCTGCAACCGCATCAACCACACAACTCACCGAACCCGATTCTGATGGATTTTGCCGCGCAGCCTCCGGAAGTGCTCTACGGCCTGCTGGTTATCGGGTTGTTCATCGTACCGCGCATCCTGCAGCGATTTCGCCTCCCTGCGGCGATCGTCGCCCTGTCGCTTGGCGCACTCGCCGGCATCCGGTTCGACCTGTTTCACGGCGACGCCACGGTGCAGCTTTTTGCGCTGTTCGGGATCGTCGCGCTGTTCCTGTTTGCCGGCCTCGAAGTGGACTTCGCTGAGCTGCGCCAAAACGTCGGCGTACTCGCGCAGCACGTCGGCGTACAGGTGGTCCTGCTCATTGTGGTCGCGACGGCCAGCCAGCAGTTGTTCGCCCTCTCCACCCGTGCTGCCCTGCTGCTGGCTTTGGCCCTGCTGACACCGTCCACCGGCTTCATCCTCGACTCGCTTCCCGGCTATGGTTTGTCGGTCAGCGATAGTTTTTGGGTTCGGTCCAAGGCCATCGCCACCGAGCTGATCGCACTGGGGATCCTGTTTTTGGTGGTGCAGTCCACCAGCGCGTCGAAGCTCTCGCTGTCGGCGCTTGCCATCGCGGCGATGATCGGCGTGCTGCCGGTAGTGTTTCGCGTCTTCGCAACGTGGGTCGCCCCATACGCACCCAACACGGAATTCACTTTTCTCATTCTCGTCGCACTCGTGTGTGCGTTCATAACACGCACGCTCGGTGTGTACTACCTTGTCGGTGCATTTGTTGTAGGACTGTCTGCATTGCGGCTGCGGAAGGAACTGCCTTCGCTGAGTTCGGAAAAACTGTTGCACGGCATCGAAATGTTCGCGTCGTTTTTCATCCCATTTTATTTCTTCAAGGCGGGCGTTGGGCTTCAGGCCGACTACTTCACGGGGCGTGCCATTGTCATCGGTGTCATCCTGTTTGTCATTCTGGTTCCGCTTCGGATCTGGACCGTCGCGGCGCATCGGCGCTTCGCAATGGGCGACACCTGGCGCACAGGAATGCGGGTGGGCGTTGCCATCGTGCCGACGCTTGTTTTCTCGCTCGTCATCGGCGCGATTCTGCACGACCGGTACGCAATATCCGACGAACTGTCGGGCGCGCTCATAGTGTACACACTGCTCAACACGGTCGTGCCCGGGTTCTTTCTACGCACGCCGCTGTCGATCGTCGATGACCCACTCGACGTCGGTCGGGACAGTCTCGCTGGTGAATTGCAGGGCGTGTCAGATCGGGCGACCGCGCTGCATCAGTGATCGTCTCTGTGCCGGGGCCTGGCACGCCACCTTCTGACGGAGCGCACGGCGGCCGTCCTGAGCCCCCGGTTTGGGTCTTCCCCGGGTGGGGCGAATCGAGGCGTATTCAGGATCTGGAGCCGCAGCCATCCGTTCGGCCCCACCACGCCAAGCTCGGGGTCTGGCGCGCGACGGCGCTCTGCGGAAACGACATCACCTCCAGCGTGCTCTATGTGTCGGCGCTGGTCATTGCCCAAGCAGGATTTCTGGCCCCGATCGCTCTGCTGGTGGTCGGGTTGGTCTTGTATCTCTTCCGTGCGATTTACGCCGAAGTGGTTGGCGCCCTGCCGCTGAACGGCGGGACGTACACGCTGCTGCTTAATACAACGAGCAAACGCATTGCTGCGGGGGCAGCGTGCCTCACGCTGCTTTCCTACATCGCCACAGCCGTGATCAGCGGCAGCGCCGCAATCCAGTACGGAGTACATGGCCTCACCAGCCTGCAAACGACCGGCTGGACGGTTGTGCTGCTCGCGAGCTTCGCATTCCTGACCATAGTCGGCATCGGTGAGAGCGCGACGGTGGCGCTGGGCATCTTTCTGATGCATCTCGCCAGCTTGGCAGTCCTTGCAATCGCCGGCGCCGTATGGATCGTACAATCGCCGGGTCAGCTGCACCTCAACTGGGCGATCCCCAGTCACACAAGCATCACACATGCGCTGGTCTTCGGATTCGGCACTGCGATGCTTGGTATCAGCGGCTTCGAAAGCTCGGCCAACTTCGTCGAAGAGCAGGCTCCCGGCGTTTTTCCGAAGACGCTGCGGAACATGTGGGGCGCGGTCACAGTGTTCAATCCGCTTATCGCCATCATTGCGCTCGGCGTGCTCCCAATGACCGAGCTCCGGCTGGCCCCCGAGGATCTTCTGGCGCAGATGGCCGATCGGAGCGCCGGTGCCTGGCTGTCGGCACTCGTGCGGGTCGATGCGTTCTTGGTGTTGTGCGGCGCCGTGCTCACGAGTTTCGTCGGTGTGACGGGGCTTGTTCGCCGGATGAGCCTCGACCGGGTCCTGCCTCAATGGTTGCTGCACACCAACCGGTGGCGCGGAACCAACCATTGGATCGTGCTCGGATTTTTTGCCCTGTGTGTGTCGATCCTGCTCATCTCGCGCGGACGCATCGAGCTGCTTGCTGGTGTCTACGCCTTGTCGTTCCTATGCGTGATGGCACTGTTCGCGATCGGGAACCTGCTGCTCAAAAGCGAACGTTCCGCACTCCCGCGTGAAGCACGCGCATCCGTCCCCAAAGTGCTGGTGGCGTTGTTCGCGGTGTTCGTGGCCCTCGGCGTCAATCTCGCGATGGATCCAGAGACACTGCCGGTGTTCCTCGCCTACACGATGGCCTCGTTCGCTGTCGTCGGACTGATGTTTCTGCGTCAGCAGATACTGGCGATGACCCTGCGCGGACTCCAGCAGCTGACCGAGCAGTGGATCAGCCGCAGTGCGCGTGCACGCGAGTGGCTTGCGTCCAGACTCTCCGACGTCAGCAAGGGGGGTGTCGTGTATTTCACCAAGGGCGATTCACGCGCCATTCTCAATCGCGCGGCTCTGTACGTGCTGCGCAACGAGCAATCCAACCACCTCACAGTGGTGCACGTGCACCCCGAGCACACCGCTGTTCCGGGTGGTTTGGCCGAACATCTCCGGATGATCGACGAGCTCTATCCCGAGCTCCGCGTCGACTTCGTCTCCGTACAGGGCACCTTCGGTCCGGACCTGATTGACGCCCTCTCCGCCCGCCTCGGTGTACCTAAGAACGCGATGTTCATCGGCACGCCGAGTAATCGGTTCCCGCATCGGATCGAAGCGCTCGGCGGCGTGCGAGTGATTCTATGAACGGTCCGCAAGGAGCGCTTCGAATTCGCGTAATCAGCGCGCCCGACGATCCGATGTTGCGGTCTGCCTACGCGCTCCTGGTCCAATCGTTTCACCGCGCAGAACGGGTCACGAAAGCCGAGTGGACCGCGACGCTTCGAGAAGGCGCGGGCGGCATCTGGTCCGATTACGCATGGCATCTGTTCGTCGCGGAGCAGGATCACGTCGTTGTGGGTCTGGCGACCGGGACGTATCTCGGGAATGTGAACGTCGGTGTGATTGGCTATCTCGCTATTGCATCAACGCATCGGTCCGGCGGCGTGGGGACCCGTCTGCGTCAGCGCCTCCGACGCGCGTTTGAGCGGGACGCCGAACGGATCGGTCCGGGAGCCTTGGACGGCATCGTTGGCGAAGTGAGTGCAGACAATCCGTGGCTTCGCTCGCTGTCACGTCGCCCGCAGGTTCTCATTCTCGACGCCCCGTATCTGCAGCCAAGCCTGCGGCCGTCGGACGAACCGTCGCCATTCCTGCTGTATTTCGAGTCCACAAAGGGGCCGCGTCATTTTCTCGCGGCCAGCACACTGCGCCAGATTCTGTTTGCCATCTGGCGTCGGTCATACCGGATCGCCCGGCCGCTCGATCACGCCGCGTTTCGACAGATGTTGCGCGCGCTCGAGGGTCGGCGGCGTATCGGACGACACCCACAATTTCGCCGGAGCGCGCGCGCATGATCATCGACTGCCATGTGCACTTGAATAACTATCACGAGCAGGAAGCGGTCTCGCTCACTGAAAGTCTCGCTAAACTCCGCGCGGCGATGGCGGAAGCGTCGGTCGACTACGCGCTCGTGCTCACAAGCTATCTCGTCAGCCCGCATCGTCCGAGTACGGCGGAAGTGGTGCGTGCGATTGAAGGGATTCCGGAACTCGGTGTCGTAGCCGGCATCAGCTATTCGAACTATCGACACAAGGATCTGCGCGAACTCGCAGACTTTCTCGAGGCAGGGTTGGTGAAGGGGCTCAAACTCTACCCTGGCTACGAACCCTTTTATCCGCACGATAGTCGGTTGCGGGTGGTGTACGACCTCGCTGAAGAGTTTGACGTGCCGGTGATGATTCACTCCGGCGACACGTACAGCCCGAAGGGCAAGCTCAAATATTCGCACCCTTTGGAAATCGACGAAGTCGCGGTCGATTTTCCGAATGTGAAGTTCGTCATCTGCCACCTCGGTAATCCGTGGCTGACGGACTGCATGGAAGTGGTGTACAAGAACGCGAACGTGTACGCCGATATCTCGGGCTTGGTCCTCGGCTCGTTCACCGAGGTCTTCGAGGAGTACATGGCCGACGAAATCAAGGACGTGATCATCTACGCGGGCGATCCGAGTCGATTCCTGTTCGGCACCGATTGGCCGATCTGCTCGATGCAATCGTACGTACAGTTCGTGAACCAGCTGGGCCTTGACCCGTCGGCCATGGAGATGCTGATGTCCGGCAACGCGCGTCGACTGTTCAAAATTCCATCACCGAATCCGCGCATCTCGTCCGTTCGCACCGGACCGGAGGCGGACGGTGTGGTGTACAACTCGGTTCCCCCTTCATTTGAGAATCCATGATCATCCAATTGAATACGGACCATCATATCGATGGCGACGACAGACTTGCCCAAAGTGTATCGGCCGATCTCGAGCACTCGCTGGCGCGCTTCGCATCTCAGATCACTCGCATCGAGGTGCATTTCCAGGACGTCAACGCCAGCCGTGGTGGTGCGAACGACAAGCGGTGCATGCTCGAGGCACGCCTTGCCGGGGAAGACCCGATTGCTGTGACCAATACGGCCGACACGGTTGCCGGAGCTCTCGTTGGTGCGCGGGACAAGCTGGTGCGCGTACTCGAGAAATACGTCTCCCGCCACCGACCGCCCAAGGGCCGGGACCCGTTCGAAAACGTCACCTCGCTATAAGCGGTCCGGTATCACGAGCATGGCAGCGCGCGACGCGAGCATTTCCGCGTTTCCCACGCCCATCGCGATACACTTGATGAAGTAGATCTCGCTGCGGCCGTAGCACGAGCCACAGTTCGCGCCTCGTTTCACAGGCCATCTATCGCTCCTGACGCACACCGCACGCACCTGCGTCGGAAAACAAACGGCAGCGCGTTCCCGCGCTGCCGTTTGTTGCGTCCGCGTCAACATTTTTACGGCTTCGCCTTCTTTCGCGGCGACTGCGCTAAAGCACTCCCCGCAGCCTTTCGACCGCGAGCCGATGTCTCGTCGGAGGCCAAGGCGCTCCCGGCCGCGCTCGCGGCCACCGTCCCGGTTTTTGCCGCACGCCCCGTTTGTGACAGCGCGCTCGCGGCTGCAGTCTTGGCGGCCTTGGTGGCCTCGGGGTTGGTCAGCACACGCGCCGCCGCCGCGGCCGCTTTCGCTCCCGTCTTTGCACCCTTCTTTTGCCCCGCCATAGTCGCCTCCGGTATGAGGGCCAACGATCCTGCAATGCGGCGAAACGTACCGTACAAATTCCATCGACGCGATTACGCACTGCACCACGGCGCACGGACCGTTAGCCGCGCACCGGGGCAGCTTCAACGTGAGAAGAGTCGAGAGGTCACACTTCTCCCGCGAAGCAGCGTCGTAATCAGCGCACCGCTGCTGATGCAAGTACGATGTCCTATACGGAACGGGAAGAACGTGGAGTGCAACTCGAAGCGCGTGACGATGCGAATCCTGACGCCTGCGACAAACCGGCTGTCAAAATGCGAGACCTCACGCCAACATTAATGCTCGACGCGGTAGCGAACTCAGTTCGACTCCATGCGCTCGCTTGGTAACCGTCCGGCTCGTGCTGGTACGCAGTACCTGACGTGTCCGTACCACTCTTCCCGAGAGACAACACCCAAAATGCCGATCGCTGACACCAATACGATTCGCCGTCGATTGTTGACTGCGCATCCCACGCAAGGTGGCATGGCTGTTCACGCATCTCGCCGGCGCGCTTAGTGGTGTCATTCTTACGCGGGGCGCTCTCGCTACGCGCGGACACCGACTACGAGGGGACCACGGCACGGGTGCGCGCCGACGCAGAGCTGTCGGCCAGCAACATCTGGTCGCTCACATTCGCGATTCTGATCGCCTCCGTCGGACTGAACGTGAACTCGACTGCGGTCGTGATCGGCGCCATGCTCATCTCGCCGCTGATGGGCCCCATCGTCGGCATGGGCATGGCTCTCGGCACCGACGATGTCCCGCTCCTACGGCGCAGTCTGCGCAATCTGACCCTCGCCACCGTCGTCGCCCTCGCCGCCTCGACGTTGTACTTCTTCATCTCGCCGCTGTCCGATGCGCAGTCCGAACTGCTGGCCCGTACGAGACCCACCCTGTACGACGTGCTCATCGCGCTGTTCGGAGGCGGAGCGGGCATCGTTGCGGCGTCCCGACGCACTGCGCAGCAGAACGTCGTATCGGGGGTGGCAATCGCCACCGCCCTCATGCCGCCCTTGTGTACGGCAGGTTTCGGACTCGCCCACGGTGACCTGCCGTTCTTTCTCGGCGCGATGCATCTCTTCCTGATCAATGCGCTTTTCATCTGCCTCGCGACGATCGTGTTCGTCCGGGCGTTGCGCTTCACGCGGGCCAGCGATCCGGAGTTGCCGCAAAATCGACGGGTGCATACCGCGATTGCGCTGCTCACCGCAGCCCTCGTGCTCCCCAGTATCTACACCGGTTGGAACGTCGTTCAGGAGACACGCTTTCAACACGACGCCCGTCGTTTCATGACCGAGCGAGTGCGACGGGTGGACCGAACGGTGCTCAATGCCGATCTCCATTTCGATCGCGACAGTTCCAGCATTTCGGCAACTGTACTCGGACCGTTGATCTCGCCCTTCGCACTGGATTCACTGCGCAAGGAGCTCTCTAGCTACGGCCTTCGGCGGACGAAACTGATTCTCCGTCAACCGCTGCAACAGCCCGCCACGCTCGAAGGGCTGCGGGAACAGTTGCGACAGAGCCTTGCGCAGGATGTGACCACGCGCGCCAACGCGTCGGGGGCCGCCGCGAGTGCGCAAACGCAACTGCTGACGGCGCAGCTCGAAGCCATGCGCGCAGCGCAATTCCCGACCGCACAAATTTTTCAGGAGCTCGTCGCACTCGAACCGACGCTCACGTCGCTCGGGCTTGGACGACAAGCAACGCGCGCCGATTCGCTGCGCGGATCGGAGGGGACCGTCATGGCACTCGCCACGTGGATGAAACTTCCTTCGACGGCCGTACAGGCGCGCGTCCGCACATTTCTCGCGTCACGGCTCCACACGGAATCGTTGACCGTGACGCACGTTCTCGCTCCACGTGCTCGCTGAGCAAACGCGTCAGAACGCTTGCTCCCACGGCGTGGATAAGCGCATCGCCGACGCGATCAAGCCCACCATGCTGTACGTCTGCACAAAATTCCCCCACTGTTCCAACGTCGCGTCGTCCACGTGCTCGGCGAGTAGTCCGAGCGGATTGCGGCAGCGTAGTACGTTGGTGTACAGGTCCCGCGCCTCGTCGACGCGGCCGAGCGCGGCCAGCGCATTGATATACCAGAAGGTACACGCGAGAAACGCGTTCTCCGGCTTTCCGAAATCATCAGCGTTGACGTACCGATAGATGAAGTTCCCGCGACGGAGCTCGACACCGACGGCGTCGACGGTGGCAACGAAGCGGGGGTCATTGGCCGCCATGAACCCGAGCTCGTGCAGTCGCAGCAACGACGCATCGAGCTCGTTGCCATCCATGACCGAGACGAACGTGCCCCGGCGTTCACTCCAGCACCGCTTCACAATCACCGCGTGCATGCGATCCGCGGTGTCGCGCCAATGTTTCGCGCGCTCGGTCAGACCGAGATGTTCCGCGATGCGCGCGAGACGGTCGCATCCGGCCCAGCACATCGCACTCGAATACGTGTGTATGCTCATGCTGCCCCGCAACTCCCAGATGCCCGCGTCGGGCTGATCGTACATTTCTGCCGCGCGATCGCCAAGAACCTCCAGTCGACGGAACAGTGCCGCGTCGCCGCGCTGGTCCAGTCGCAGATCGAAAAACATGTGCGCCACCGCGAGAATCGCGGCGCCGTAGACGTCGTTCTGCACCTGGCGATACGCCTCGTTGCCAATGCGTACCGGCCCCATCGCACGATACCCGGGCAACGATGAGATTTCTCGCTCTTCGATATCCTCTCCGCCGCGAATGGTGTACATGGGCTGCAGTCGGCCATCGGGCGCGGCCGCGATGAGATTCAGAATGAACGAGAGGTAGCGCTCCATGGTGTGGGTGGCGCCAAGCCGATTCAACGCATCCACAACGAAATACGCGTCTCGAATCCAGCAATATCGATAGTCCCAATTTCGCTGGCTATGCGCCGCCTCCGGAATCGATGTGGTCATCGCCGCAACGATCGCCCCCGAATCTTCGACCGCGTTGAGTCGCAGCGTGATTGCGGCACGGATCACGACGTCCTGCCATTCGAAGGGAATCGCGAGCGCCCGCACCCAGGTACGCCAGTGCCCGATCGTCTCCTCGAGGAACCGCCGTCCGACGTGCGCCACACTGTCGGTCAGCGTTTCGTCGGGGCCCAAGAGGAACGTCAAGGAATTCTCCAGCAGAACCGCACGCTGGTCGAGCACCGCCGCGATGGGCGCGTCGGTCGTTAAGCGTACCACCCACGGGCCGCCGAGATAGCGCACGTGATGACTGCCGCGGGTCCACTGGGTGACCGCATCGCCGTAGTCGCGCGTGGGTGTCAACCGGATCCGGATGCGCGGACTGCCGGCGACGCGACGAACTCGACGTACGATCATCGCTGGACAAAAGACCCGCTGGTATTGCAGGAACCGCGGTATGAAGTCTGTCACTTCGACGACGCCGCCATGCACGTCGGTTAGGCGCGTCACCAGCACCGGCGTGTTCTCGAGGTACTCTTGCTCGCTATGTACAAGGTCCACGAGATCGATCGCGAACAGTCCACGAGCACTCTCCGCGATGACCGGCGCTGAACCAAGGAGTGCACTGAAGATCGGATCGCCATCGAGTTGCTCCGCGCACGACCACACAATCGTCCCATTCGCGTCGAGCAGGGCGCTGATGGTCCCGTTGCCGATGAGGCCAAGATCCAGTGACGTCATAGTGTATGCATCTCCTCAGCGTCGCTCATGCTCTGGAGCCACGTGCGCACACTCTCAACATTCGGTAGCCTCCCCGTAGCAGCGGTAGGCCCCCCACCAACCTTCACCGAGATGCCCCCCAGATAGTTGACGGCGATAAAGCCATCTTCATCCGTGACATCATCGCCGATGAACACGGGCCGGCGGCCGCGAAATGGGGATTCGTTCATGAAAGCCCGAATGGCTTCGCCTTTGTTTGCGTTCGCCGGCCGCAGTTCTACGACGCAATTCCCCTCGATCATGTGATAGCGAGCACCGAGCGTCAGCAGCGCTTCACGCAGCGCTCGGTGGGCAAAGGTTGCGAGCAGTGGCGTCTGTCGGTAGTGCAACGCAAGCGACTGACCTTTATCTTCGAGCAGCAGTCGCGGGTGCCGACGCAACGCGGGCTTGAGTGCGTCCCGTGCCGCATCCAACGCGGTCGGATCGGTGGCGTCGGGTACGCGGACGCCGCGCGCGTCGCGCCGCTCGGCCCCGTGTTGACCCGCCGCCGGCAGACCCGGCACGTCGAGTACCGCGTCGAGGTCTGCGATGCTGCGCCCCGAGATCACCGCGAACGCGCCATCTACCAGACCACGCGTCGTCGCGAGGAGCTCCCGCAACATCGGATCGGCACAAACGCTGCCCGGTGTTGGACGAAAATCCAGCAGCGTGCCATCGACGTCGAGAAAATACGCCCATGCAGCCGACGCGCGTGGCAGAGGGGCGGTGTTGACATCTATGGACGAGCGCGTGCGAGTGCTCATGCTGCGGGTATCCGCAGGCCAAGGCGACGATCGGCGGGTCGTAGGGGGCGTGAGAACCGCTGGTGAAGGCGAGAGCGTCGTCGCACCCCTGCCGCATCGAGCATCATCCGTCCCGCCCATCGAAACACATTGAACTCGCACACCAGTCCACGCATCAAGCGCATGCGGACGCCCTGCTCATCGGGGGCCATTATCAGCGCCACATGCAACGCGCGGGCACAGGCTTCCGCGTCGTACGGATTGACGATGATCGCCTCGGACAGTTCCCGCGCAGCACCTGTGAACTGGCTCAATATCAGCACGCCGCGTTCATCATCGCGCGCGGCGATGAATTCCTTCGCCACCAGATTCATGCCGTCGTGCAGACTGCTCACGAAACACAGGTCGGCGCCACGGTAGTACTCGTAGACCTCCCGTTGTTCGTGGTGCTCCGCGTGCAGAATCACGGGGACATGCGCTGCTCCCGGAAACTGTGCATTGATGCTGTCCACCAACGCCAGCACCCGCTGCTCGTACGCCTGATACTGCGGGATGCTCGAGCGTGTCGGCGCGGCGATCTGTATGAACGTGAAGCGGCCAATCCATTCCGGTTGTAGTTCGAAGAATCGTTGCACCGCGCGCAATCGTTCTTCGATACCCTTGGTGTAGTCGAGCCGATCGACTCCTACTCCCACAGCGTGAGAGGCCGGGAGGCCGTGGCGCGTCCGGATGGCTGCACGGGCCGCGGGAACCGGCTGCTCGAGCAGCGCACGTGAAGGCGGCCACTCGACCGAAATCGGATACCGCTTCACTGCGGTTGCCTCGCCGCGGTATGACACGGAAAACGTCTCGCGATCGACACGCGCCTCGAGCAGACGATCGACTGTATCGACGAAGTTGTTGCAGTGGAACTGTGTATGAAAGCCGAGGATGCTGCTCCCGAGCAGCCCGTCCAGGAGTTCCTCACGCCATGGACAGATGCCGAATGCTTCGGGATTCGGCCATGGGATATGCCAGAAGGTAATGATCGTCGCGTTGGGCAATTGATCACGCACGAGGCGCGGCACCAGGGCCAAGTGATAGTCCTGCACCAGCACGATCGGGTCGTCGCTCGTCGCTTCGGCAACGACGGCATCCGCGAACTTCGCGTTCACCGCCACGTATTGCTTCCAATCGCTCTCGCGAAAGGTTGGTCGCACGTGCGCAATGTGACTCAACGGCCAGAGCCCCTCGTTGGCGAATCCATAGTAGTATCCCGCTTCCTCCTCCTTTTTCAGCCAAACGCGCCGCAGGCGATACGCGGGGTTGTCTACAGGCACAGCGATGCGGTCGTACCGATCCACCACCCGACGATCGGCAGTGCCAGAGCCGTGTGCGATCCACGTGCCGGAGCAGGCGCGCATGATCGGTTCGAGCGCGGTGACGAGTCCGCTGGCGGGTTGCTTGATCACCACCTGTTCGTCCTGCTGCATGTGCAGGTAGGGCTCTCGATTGGACACCACGATCACCTCCTGTCCCCGTAGCTCACCATCCAGAATCGCGCGGAGCGATTGGGCGTCCCACGGCCGCTGGTCGTCTTCGCGACTGCGGTGTTCGCGCTGAATATCCTGAATCAGAACCCGCAGGTCGCTGGCGATCGGCTGCAACTCCGGCCGTGCCGCCTGCGTCGCGGGTCGCAGTAGCCCCTCACCACGCACGAGGGCGCGCAGTCCGCGCAACCAGCCGCGCCAGCTCAATTGCGCGACGACCACGGTCACGAACGAAACGAGAATCGCCAGCGCTGCAAAGAAGAGGAAAAGATACTTGCGCGTCTCGGCGCTTCGCCGCGTCAGAAAGCTCATGTCGTGCACCAGCACGAGCCGGCCGGCCGAGTCGCCGTCGCTCGTCAAGGCGCGCACCGAGACGAGCAAAGGCCCCTGCGCACTGGCGAGGATGTGTCGCTCTGGCGCCGCTTCAACAAATCGCTCGAGGGCGCCGCAGCGCAGTTCCTTCGGTAGCGTGGCGGTGGCAATCGGTTCGCCGGACATACCGGCACAGTATCCGACGGCAAAAATCCGTTCGTCCTGTGCGATCTTCGCCAGAAGTTGTGAGATTCGCGTCTGATTGCCCTTGTCGCTCAGCTCCCGCAGTGGATCCTCGACGGTGCGCGCAATCAGACTCGCGCGCATGTCGAGATCGCGCATGAACCAGCGATCGGTGAGCGTGTCCACCAACGGCACCACCGCGTACGCGATGCCCGCCAGCACCAGCAGCAATGGAAGCACAAATCGCATCGTCAGGCGCATGAAACCGATACCTCGCTAATGGGTCGCCGTGTTTGGCTCGCTGCCGACTCGCCGCGCGTCGTCGCATGCCCGCCGTCGATGGGATACAATACGGGGGATACCCCACTCCTCGAGATGTTCGCCGCTGCCATGTCCAAGCCCAAACCGCGCACCACAACGGGACCCGCCGTACGACCGGAGATTGGCGCCGCCGTGAATGCGTTTCGTCGCATCCTGCGCGCGCTGCGCCTCGCCGAAACAGAAACGCGCGTCACGGCGGGCATCAGCGCCGCACAACTCTTCGTGCTGCGCGCGCTCAGTCACCAGCACGGTGCGTCGTTGTCTGAGCTGGCGGTGCGCACCCTCACAGACCGCAGCTCCGTGGCTGCCGTGGTGGATCGCCTGCTGGTGTCCAAGCTCGTGACGCGAACGACCGACGCGCGGGATCGGCGGCGCGTATCGATCAACATCACTGCCAAAGGACGCGCCGTGCTTGCGCGCGCACCGCAGCCGCCCACGTCCCTGCTCGTCGATGCGCTGACGCAACTGTCGCGTGGTGAACTCGTCGCGTTGTCCAGCGGACTCACCGCCCTGACCGCAGCGATGGACTTGAGCGACGAACCGGCCGCAATGCTGTTTGAGGACCGCACGCCGATTCGCCGGCGGCGGTCCGCCGCCGTCCGTGGAGACTGAAGCAGCACGCGCGTTCCGTCACCGCGCAACGGGAAAACCCTCGCAGAAACAGCGCGCGCTCGTGGCTTGGGCGGCAGATGGGCCATGCGGGGTCTCCTGCGGAAGCAATGCGACGCACACCCGGTCCGCGCAATACCGGGGATACCCCGCAAATGCGGGGTCTCCCCCATATTAACACCTGACACCGTCCGGCGCAGGCGTGGCCGTCGGCACCCAGGGCAGCCGACGGATCACAGGGTACGGCGATGTTGGGACTACGGTGCGTACCGCGATGGACCGGGTACGCTGCTGGTGCCCCGTCGCCCGGGACTATCCGGAACCCCTGCTACGTTTCGGTGGGACCTGCAGTGATACACTTATCGGGGCCGACATTGAGCACGTTTGAAGTGGTTGCGATTTTGACGTCGTTGACGTCGCTGTTCGGGTATATCAACTATCGTTGGATCAAGTTGCCGCCGACCATCGGGTTGATGGTGCTCGCCTTGTGCGGCTCCGCCGTACTACGGGTACTTGGTCACGCGCAGCTGATCGACCTTACGCACGTGACCGCGTTTGTCATGGACATCGACTTCGACGCCACGCTGTTGAATGGCGTCCTCGGCGCACTCCTGTTCGCCGGTGCGCTGCATGTCGATCTCGAACAACTCCGCGAAGAACGACTGCTCATTCTTACGCTGAGCACGGCGGGCGTCGTGCTCTCCACGGCCTTGGTCGGTGGTGGGGTCTTCTATCTCACCGCACTGCTCGGCATCGGCGTGCCATTGCCGTGGTGCTTCGTCTTTGGCGCACTCATCTCACCAACCGATCCGATTGCCGTTGGCGCGATTCTGCGGAAGGCCGGCGTCCCCAAGCGCCTGGAGGTCACCATTACCGGCGAATCGCTGTTCAACGATGGCGTCGGTGTGGTGGTCTTTCTCGTCTTGGTTGGCGTCGCGGGTGGCGGCGAGTCGCTGACCGCCGCGCATGTCGCGCAATTGTTTCTTGTCGAGGCTGTGGGTGGCTGCATGTTTGGCGTCGTGTTGGGGTGGATCACCAATCGCCTGCTGTCGCATGTGGACGATTATCAAGTGGAGATCATGCTCACGCTCGCCGTGACCACGGGCGGCTTCGTTCTGGCAAATCGGCTCCACCTCTCGGGCGCGCTGGCGATGGTCGTCGCGGGCCTCTTGGTGGGCAGCTCTGGTCGGGCGTTCGCGATGTCCGCCATCACGCAGGCCCGCCTGGATCAGTTTTGGGAACTGGTCGACGAGTTCCTGAACGCGCTCCTCTTCGTGCTCATCGGCATCGAAGTTGTGGTCGTCGAGTTTACCTGGGCATCCGCGCTCGCGGGTCTGTTCGTTATCCCGGTGGTCTTGCTGGCACGCTTCGCCAGCGCGGGCGCGCCGCTCGCCTTGATTGGCCTGCGTACGCCGTCTGCGCAGGGCGCTCTCCCGATTCTCACGTGGAGCGGACTCCGCGGCGGCATCAGCGTGGCGCTGGTGCTCTCACTCCCGGCAAGCGCATCACGCTCTGCGCTGGTGACGATGACCTACATCGTCGTGTGTTTCTCGATTCTCGTGCAGGGCCTCACCGTGCAGTGGGTGGTGCGTCGCGTGCTGCTGAGCGCGAGGTCCTGACCATCAACGTGCCGCGGAATGCTCCTCGCATCATTGCATTCATCAGCTGGCTCAGTTCGTGTTTCGGCCGCGTGCCAAGATCCATGCGACCCCGACGAGGTGCCGCCGGAGACCCGCGTCTCCACGACATGACGCTTGGACGCTGGCCCTGACGGCATGAACGAGCCGCGCTACCCTCGCGTTTGTCATGGCAGGGAGCGCGCCCGTCACCTCGCCGCAATCCGCCTCAACCGGCGTTCGTCGCGTCTTCGGCCGGAACGCCCGCTACCTTGCCGGGCTCGAGCAGATTCTCAACATCCGGCTGGCGCGTCCGCCGCGCCTGCTCCTCGATCACCGCCGCCTCGCTGTCGAGTCCGCCCTCTGCCTTCGTCGAGACGATGGCGTGATCCCGCCCCGCGCTTGGCGCGGTCACGCTTGCATCGCCCTCGCGCTTCTCGTGCGTCTCGTGCGAGAGCGGGATGCCTTGCGGAAAGATGATTTCGCGGGCCGCGTCCGGCATCGAAATGCCGTGTTGCTGAAATTCGCGTTTCACCAGTCGAATGACCGAAGACCTGACCTTCAGCCAGCTGTTCGTCTTACCGTCCAGCCAGAAATACACGCGCAGGTTGACCGTCGATTGTCCGAGGCTCTCGACAAGCACAGACGGCTCGGGATCTTCGAGAACAGCGGGATGTTCATCGAGTACTCGGCGCGCCAGTTGCTGCGCGTCGGCAATCACATCGTCATACCCGATCCCGATGTCGAACACTTCCCGCCGATTGCGGTTCGTCGAGTAGTTCCTGAGGTTGCTCTTGTAGACCGACGCATTGGGGATCTGCACGAAGTTGCCATCGAGGTTCATCAACACCGTCGTGCGCATCGTCAGCTGCTGCACGTATCCCGTGACACCGGCCACCTCGATCAGATCCGCAGGCTCGAACGGTCGCTGAATGCTGAGGAAGATGCTGGCGAGAAAGTTCTCGGTGATCTCGCGGAACGCGATGCCGACGGCGAGCCCGATCAAGCCCGTCCCACCGACAATGGTCAGCGCCAGCTGCGTGAGACCCATGACGCGCAGGATCACGTACACGCCCACGAGCAGGACGAGCGCGCCCGTCGCCCGCGCGGCCACCGTTCGCAGCAGCTTCGCGCGGACACGCTCGTGCAGCACGCGTCGCGTTCCACGCGCCGCCATTATGGCGGCGACGAGCGACAAGGCGAGGATGATGATGCCGAAGCCGATCGACGGGAGTGCACCGATCATCTCGCGCCAGAGCACCGCAAGCCCGCGCGATGCCGGACGGAAGTCCCACTTGGACGGAGTCGGCACCGTGATGCGGTTGACGACGGCCACCACATCCTGTGTTTTGCGAGCGAGATCCCCGGCCCACCCGCGCCCCTGCTCGGTCGCCGCGCGCCCCTCGAGGAAGACCACGCCGGATTGCACGCGCACGAGCGGCGTTGTGAACCAGTCCGTGGCCTCGAGAACATTCTGCAGGCGGCGGCGGATCTCCTCGTCCCGCGCCACCGGGTTCACGTCCACCTTGGTCTGGGCGAGTGAGACATCCGCTGCTTCCGTTGCCGCACGCGGCCGCGTGAATACGTTCGACGCGGTGTCCTGCGCACCCAGCGCCGACGCGGTGGCGAACAGGTACAGCACGCCAGGCATCACCGCGGCGAATAGAAGCCGGGCCGATGGGCAAGCGGGTCCGGCAGCTGCGTGCAATCGGTTGATCGGGCGCGAGTTCAAAACAAATGTCTCCTGGCAGGTGTGCGGTGATGTCATCCGATCGCGCAAAAAGTGATCCAGCATCGCCGCACGCGCCGCACCACTCGCGCTCCGTCGTCCCCGCTTCGGCGCGGTCCCGATCGTGCATGCGTCATCGTGACGGATCCTCTTCTTCACCAACGCGAGGCGAACACGATGAACGCAACAGACGGCAACACATTTCGCGACCCTGTTTGTGGTATGCAGGTGTCAGAAGATTCCCCTCATCGGTACGAGCTCGCCGGCACCGTGCATCGTTTCTGCAGCGCGAGTTGTCTGGAGAAGTTCAAGGCCGACCCGACCCGCTATTCTTGAGCGGGGGTAGCATCATCCTCGACACCTTCAGAATCTCGATCTCAAGCCCCCAACAGTGGACGCGAAGCGAGTGGCCGGGCTCCAGGAGTTCCGGAAGGAGCTCATGAACGAGAGTTGGTCGCGGGCGGCACCGCGTCGTCAGCGTGGCCGATAACGGTCAACGAATCGCGAATCGATATACAACTTGAGCCAAAGCGCAGCGCGGCCGCGAAACACGCGTCCCTTCCATCGCATGATGGCGCTGCCATCGGCCGTGTCGAGAATGGACAGGTCACTGTGCTGCGGTTGATAAGTCGCCGCCGCACCACGGGTGTCGCCCGCTATGGCAGCTCGCAGATTCTCCGTGAGCACGGGCCCTTCGCGGACTGCGTAAACACCCGCCTTGGGCACACACGGAAAGTCTCGCAATGCAACGCAATCGCCAGCCCCCACACGGGCGCGCCGCCAATCGACCGCAAGGTGAAATCCACTTCCCAGAAGTGGCGGGCATCTTTCGGCAAATCGCTATCGCGTGTCAACGCAACCGGTGCCGAGCCGCCAAGCCAGACGGTCACCGTCGACTCCACCGCACCGCCACCACCCCCGACAATCGCAACAGCGTTTGCCGGGGCGCCACGCTTGTGCGCACGTGCAATGGCGTGTTCGATGACCACGACAAGAGCCCTGCCCTCGATCGATCGATGGACCGCGCGGTGAATGTGTGCTCGGCCGCACCAGGTACGTCGCGCATGCCGGACGGTTCACTCCCCACATCGGCCGACACCAGATCGCACTCGATCACGTCACCATTGTCGAGCGTGACTGAACGCCCATCGGCAGCTACCGCAGCTGCAGACCCCTCGTAGAACGTCCCCCCCCCCGCGGCGCGGGTGAGCCAATCGACATCGATAGCCAACGCCGACTCGTCGTAGGTGCCGCTGACAAAACCCGGAATCATTCCCGTGTAGTACGAATGCGCCGACGGCGAAATCACATGTACCTCGCCGCCTTCGAATCGACGCCGTGCGGCACCTCGATTTGCGCGTGGCCTCCGCCTTCCAGCACCAGCCGACGGTGATGCTGGGCTGTCATTTGCCTGCTTCGTCTCGCCATATCTCCGCGAGCCGTCCGTCACGACCGCAGTTGGCCCGATAGAACTTGTATCGCAACGGATTTTTTTTGTAGTAATCCTGATGGTATTGCTCTGCGGGATAGAAGGGCGTCGCTGCGACGATCTCTGTCACGATCGGCTCCGAGAAACGCGCCGCAAGCGTGCGCAGCGACGCTTCGGCCAGTGCCTTCTGCGACGCATTGCGCGGATAAATGCCGCTTCGATATTGACTGCCGCGGTCGCAGAATTGCTGATTGCGTGCGAATGGGTCGATGTTGCGCCAAAACACATGCAGCAGACGATCGTAAGTGACACGCGCCGGGTCGAACACCACCTGCATGGCTTCGGTGTGTCCGGTATTCCCGGCCGACACCTGGTCGTACGTTGGGTTCACCACCGACCCTGCGGTATAGCCGCTGGTGGTGGAGAGCACACCATCGAGCTTGTCATACGGCGGTTCCATGCACCAAAAACACCCGCCGGCAAAAATTGCGGTGTCGACCCGTGCAGACGGCACACTGACTTCGCGCGCGGTCGCGTCGCCGGAGCCACAGCTGATCATCGCGAGCGATAGTGCGATTGGAGCGAGGCGCAGTCGCATAGGTCAACCTCTCAATTCGGGAAACGTCTCGCTTGCCTGCACGAACCGCAACGCAATGCCGTTATTGCAAAACCGCTTGCCGGTGGGCTTAGGGCCGTCATCGAAAATGTGCCCCTGATGTCCACCACAGCGTGCGCAGTGATACTCGGTGCGTGGCCAGATGAGCCTGAAGTCGCGTTTTGTTTCCACATGCCCAGCAATGGGCTGATAGAAACTCGGCCATCCTGTTCCGCTGTCGAACTTCGCGTCCGACTCGAACAGTCGCAGATAGCAGGCCGCGCACACGAACGTACCTGCTCGCTTTTCGCTATCCAGTGGGCTGCTTCCCGCCCGCTCGGTCGCTTCGTTGAACAGCACGTCGTACTGATCGTCGCTGAGCACCCGCTTCCATTCCGCGTGCGGCGTAAGGAGTTTGCGGACGCTAGCCTGCCCGTTCCGCACAGTGCCGGAAGCTTCGTTCTGCCGGGCCGCATCTCCGGCGCAGGCGCTCAGTGCAGCAACGGCGGCGCTGGGAAAGACTGCGAGCGGCGCAACCGCAAACAGAAAGTTACGCCTGCTTGTGCGAATCATTGTGACCTCCGTCCTTCGAAATACGAGTGCGCTGTGATTCGATCGGTGTCGTGCGGCGCGGCGAATCCTAGCGATGGTGGGGCGACGGTGTCGCCGACGCCGCGATATGTCTGTACTTCACCAAACCGTCGAACACAATGCCGCCGACGGCGTTCACGACCGTGGCCAGGTCCGAATGTGTTCCGCTCTGGCTGCTCTTCCTCGATCGCGAATGCCTACACTCGCACGATCTCTCCAGTCGCAAAATCGCAATCCCCGGCGACCAGCGGGTTCGAAGAATCGGAGCTCATGTCACCGCTCGCGGCGCAATGAACCCCGACATACTGCGAACGAACGCGGATGCGGTGTCCGGCATCCCGAGTCGCCTGCTTGTCGCGTGCAGGCGCGTGGCCGCTGTGTCCTTCGGTGCGGTATAGACAGCTACGTGGTGCGACAAGTATTCGGCTGCGCCTGCGACAGGAATTGGGCTGACTTCGCGACCCGAATTCTGCGGTGTACGCTCTTACGCGCTATCGACATTCTTTCGAACGCTATCGACAACAGGCCACAGAGCGACATACAGGGATCGGTAGCGTTGGAAGGGTTTGCCATGATTCGCACGAACGGCTCGGCCTCCCAATACGCACCCAACTCCCGTTTCTCCTAGCTGGGCATTTGAACGTGTGATGCGTCGCCCCAGAAGCACTGGGCGACGGACTTCCATAGCGGCATGCCGTCGACTCAGACAAAGTCGAGCGTCACCACGCCAGTCGGCGAGCGCCGCCCCTGTGTTTGCTTGCCGGTGCTCGCACGCGGCCCCTGTCTTATCCGGGCCAGTGCCAACCGTCCTTCGGTGTTTGGCGAGAATCACAGACGGCCTCCCCAAACACGGACGAACCCCGATGTCGCGCGCGCTCGAGCCCAAGCTTGCACTTCGCCACGCACTGACGCGGGAATTATCGCCGAACGTCACGCGTCATTTCCTCCTCGCCATCACGACGACACTGGCGCTCGCGGCGTGCCAGTCCAAACCGGCGGCCCCTGACGCGGCCAAGGCGTCAACCCAGCAGGCGCCGACGAAAATCCCCGCGAACATGTCTCATGGCGAAGCGGCCGTGGGAACAGCGCTCGATTCGGCGCCGATGGATCCCGTGCTTCCGGCGCGTTCGGCTCGGCGTCTGGTCACCGTGCGTTTCGTAATACGGGACACGCTGATTCCGGTCGCGAAGGGGGTGCTCTATCGGGCCTGGACGTTTGACTCGCGTGTACCCGGCCCGGTCGTCCGCGTGACACAGGGGGACACCGTCGATTTCACGCTGGTGAATAAAGGCACCATGCCGCACAGTATGGATTTTCACGCCGCGGAGATCGCGCCGGACAAGTATTACGTGAACGTTATGGCTGGCGATTCGGTTCAATACCGATTCGTTCCGAACGTACCAGGCGCGTTCATGTACCATTGCGGCACGGCTCCGGTCGCGGCACACATCGCGAACGGGATGTACGGCGCCTTGATCGTCGATCCCCGCGTACCGCGAGCGATGGCCCGGGAATTGGTGTTCGTGCAGAGCGAGTTCTACATGAATCCCGATACCACCGGCGCACCCCGCTCGCTGGCATGGGATCGGCTCCTCGGGCTCGCGCCGGACTTCGTCACGTTCAACGGGCGCGCGTCGCAGTACGCCGAAAGCCCGATTCGTGTGAAGACAAACGAACTGGTACGCATGTACGTCGTCAACGCGGGTCCGAACCGGACATCGTCGTTCCACGTTGTCGGTGGGATTTTTGAGCGGGTATTCGTTGATGGCTCGGCCACGACATCACTCTCGGGCGTACAGACCGTTGCGGTCCCCGTTGGCGGAGGTGCGATCTTCGAA
>JBKJTE010000330.1:0-14603 GCA_046590495.1 Gemmatimonas sp.
CTCGTCGAGATGGACGGCTTCGAGTCGAACGAAGGCGTGATTCTCATCGCGGCCACGAATCGACCCGACGTGCTCGATCCCGCGCTGCTGCGGCCGGGCCGCTTCGACCGGCAGATCGTCGTCGATTTGCCGGACCTGCGTGGTCGCGAGGGCATTCTCAAGGTGCACCTGCGCAACAAGCCGCAGGCCGATGACGTGAGCGTTACGTCGCTGGCGCGCGGCACGCCTGGAATGGCCGGCGCGGACCTCGCCAATCTCGTCAACGAAGGCGCGCTGCTCGCGGCACGTAAGGGTCACGACAAGATCTACATGAGCGATCTCGAGGAAGCGAAAGATCGCGTCATGCTGGGTGCCGAACGCAAGTCGTTGGTCATGAAGGACGAAGAACGGCGTCTCACCGCGTTCCACGAAGCCGGCCACGCGGTCTGCGCAATGATGGTCAAGGGAAACGATCCGCTGCACAAAGTCACCATCGTGCCGCGTGGTCGCGCGCTCGGTATCGCGTTCACGCTCCCCGAAGACGATCGCGTCTCCGTCACCCGTGAGCAGCTCGAAGCGCGCCTCGTCATGGCGTACGGTGGTCGTGCCGCAGAAGAAATCGTTTTCGGCCGCAACCGCGTAACGACGGGCGCCTCGAGCGACATTCAGCAGGCCACCAGCATTGCCCGACGCTACGTCACGCAGTGGGGGTTGTCCGACACCATCGGTCCGATCCTCGTTGGTGACAACGAGCAGGATCTCTTCCTCGGTCGCGAAATCCAGTCACGTCGTGAAGTCTCCGAGCAGACCGCGCAGTTGGTCGATAGTGAAGTGAAGCGCGTGGTGATGGAAGCGCATGCGCGCGCCGTCTCCGTGCTGACGGAGCACCGCTCGCTGCTCGATATCGTTGCGACACAGCTGCTCGAACGTGAGACGCTGACGCGCGATGACATCATCCTGCTCAAGGAAGGCAAACCATTGGGCCCGCGGCCGCAGGCGGACGGGATGCCTGGTTTGCCGCTTCCGGTCGCGCCGACGATTATGCCGTCGCCGCGTCCGATCGTCCCGCCGCTGTTGGGCGGACCGGAGATCGCGCCGGCCTGACCCGGTTGTTGGCAGTCTGCGAGTGACACCCGTACGCGAGCGGGTCCGGAGATTGATGATCCGGACCCGCTTGTTGCTTCTCCCTACGCCAGTTTCCCAACCTGCATGCATCATCTCGCGTGAACGATCTCGATCTGCTGACAGCGCTCCACTTCACCTGGCGGGACGGCCTCGAGATCGCGGTCGTGGCGCTCATCTTCGATCGCGTGCTCCGACTCATTCAGGGAACGCGCGCGCTGCAGATGCTGGTCGGGATCGTGGTGCTGGTTGCTGCATATGTCATCGCCTGGACGCTCAAGCTGGCGATGATCACCTATCTTCTGGGACTGGTGTTCACCTACGGCGCCTTCGCGCTTCTGATCATTTTTCAGCCTGAATTGCGTGCCGCATTGGCGCACCTCGGGCAGTCGCAGGTGACGCGCTTTTTCCGTCGACTCGATCAAGGTCCGATTGAAGATGAAATCGCTGACGCGGTCGAACGACTGTCACGCTCCGGCATCGGCGCGATCATTGTCGTAGAGCGCGACGTACCACTTGGCGAGTTCATCGAAAGTGGTTCGGCCATGGAAGCCAAGCTCACTGCCGATCTGCTCGCGACAATTTTCACCCCTTATTCGCCGCTGCATGACGGCGCTGTGATCGTGCGCGGTGACAGCATCATCGGCGCGGGCTGCATCCTGCCGCTTTCGCAGTCGGTCGTTGCCGATCGCTCTCTCGGCACGCGTCATCGCGCCGCGCTCGGGCTCAGCGAAGAGAGCGATGCACTGATAATCGTCGTGTCCGAAGAGACAGCGACGGTGTCCATCGCACAGGGCGGAGTGCTGCGTCAGCAGCTCACGTCCACTCAAGTGCGCGATCTGCTGGCCGGCCGTGAGCCGCGTCAGCATACGTCGGAATTCGCAATCGCTGGTCGGGTGGCGTGAGCGAACGCATGCGACCGTCACGTCGCGGTTTTCGGTTGCCGTCGACCGTGGTCGCTGCGGTCGTCACTTTCGTTGTGTTGCTGGCGACGTATCTGGGTACGGCAGCGCCCGATCTGACCTTCTGGGATTCGTCAGAGTTGGCTGCGGCGGCACACACCGTGGGTATTCCCCACCCGCCGGGGACGCCGCTATGGGTGGTGATCGGGCGCGTCGCGGCGTTGATCTTCTCGTCTGCCGGGCCGGCGCGCGCGGTGACACTGCTGTCGGTGTGGGCAACAGCCGCCGCCGGCGCGATCAGTGCCGCGATGGCCACGCGATGGATCGGCGCGCGTGGTGCGGTCGCCGCAGCGGTCGGCGCCGGTGCGATGATGAGCGTCTGGGCGAGTGCAACGGAGACCGAGGTGTACGCCGTCGCGCTGCTGCTCGCCGTCGCGATGCTGGCCGTTGGTGAACGCGCCGGGAGACACGACGTCAGCGATGCCATGCGCGCACGATTGCGCGCCCTGCTGGCCTTTCTCGCAGCGATTGCCGTGCCGCTTCATCTGAGTGCGCTCGTCGCGTTTCCGGCTGCGGTCGCATTCGCGTGGCGCGGCCCCAAACCCTCGCGCAGTGAGATCGTGTCCTGGGGCGCACTCGCCGCGCTCGCACTGTCAGCGGTCGCGATTCTTCCCATTCGCGCCCACGAACTGCCAGAGCTCAACTCCGGGCACGCGTTCACGCTCGATGCGGTGATCGCGATGTTGCGCCGCGAGCAGTATGCGGTATCGGGACTCTGGCCTCGATCTGCGCCACTCTGGCTGCAGATCGGCAACGTCTTTGAATGGGCGGATTGGCAAGTCGCGTTCGGGCTGCACCCCCAGTCGGGCCCCGGATGGACGCGCACTCCGCTCACGGTGATCTGGGCTTGGCTCGCGGTACTCGGCGCGCGCGCTCTCTGGCGTCACGACGTTCGCGTTGGTGGCGCCATGACGTTGCTCGTTGCCTGCGGCACGATCGGCGTCGCCTTCTGGCTCAACATGAAAGTCGGCCCGTCGTACGGTGCCGGCATCCTGCCTGACAACGCGCCGCACGAAGCGCGGGAGCGGGACTATTTCTTCGCGCTTGGCTTCTGGGGCTGGGGGATGCTTGCCGGGTCAGGGATCGCGAGTATCGCCACGAGACTTGCATCCAGACTGCCAAACGCGGTCGCCGCAATCGCGTTGGCACTGGCCGCTGTGCCGCTCCTCGCGAACGCGCCGGTCATGGATCGCACGCGTGAGCCCGTCGCCACTTTGCCGCGCGTTTTCGCGCAATTGCTGCTTGATGCCGTGCCAGTGGGCGGCGTGCTGGTCACGGCGGGCGACAACGACACGTTCCCGCTCTGGTATCTGCAGCAGGTCGAGGACTACCGCACCGACGTGACAATCGTGACGGTGCCGCTACTCGGCGCACGATGGTACCGCGAGGAGCTCACCGATCGGCGGCGTCTGCTCGCCGATTCGCTGGTTGCGCCGCGACCGCTGTTGGTTCCGTTGCTGCGTGAAGTGATGCGGCAGGCGATTGCCTCGAAGCGCGCACTGCGGGTCAGCGCGCTTCTCCCGCGCGACGAGCGCAACCTGCTCGATCCGTCAGTGGGTTGGTCGCTTCAGGGATTGGTGTATATCCCGTCGCCGCTGCTCGAAGCAAAAAGCGTCGGGCTCGATCTGCCCGCCTTGATTCGCGCCCGCGATCGCGTGCCGCCGTCGTCACTCGTAGGATTGCCCGATGGCAGCGACGGCGCGGCGCGGCAACTCCAGGATTTACTGCGCTGTACCCGCATTACCGCACTCGCCGATCCGTTACTTGTGTCCGCATGTGGAGGTGCCTAACCTTATGTGCTATGGCGATTTCCGAGCGTTTCACCGATGACACGGCCGTCTACGAAGCGCTGGTCGGCGAGCGAGTGGCGGAGGTGCGGGATCGGATTGCGATGGCGCGGTCGCGGGGCGGTTTTGCACAGGACGTGACCCTGATTGCGGTAACCAAGACGCATGGGCCCGAAGCCGTGGTCGCGGCCTGGAAAGCAGGCGTCACGGACGTGGGCGAGAACAAAGTGCAGGAAGCGGAAAGCAAGATGACGAGCGTGTCCGTTCCCGTTCGTTGGCATCTCATCGGCCACCTGCAGCGCAACAAAGCCAAGTCCGCGACCCGGTTCGCGCTGGTGCACAGCCTCGATAGCCAGCGGCTGGCTGAGTCGCTGTCCGCAACAGCGGAAGCATCGGGGCGTAGGCTGGACGTGCTCGTGCAGGTGAACGTGAGCGAGGAAGCGACCAAATACGGCTTCGCGACGGACGAGATTCCGGCGCTCGCCGACCGCCTCCATGCGTTACCTCACCTGCGCGTGATGGGCGCGATGACGATGGCGCCGTACGATGCACCGGAACCGGTGTTGCGCTCGGTGTTCGTCGGCGCCCGTGCCGTCCAGACGCAGCTTCGTTCAGCGGGCCACCCGGCCACCGTCCTGAGTATGGGAATGTCGGGCGACTACGAGCTTGCCGTCGAAGAAGGGGCTACGCACATCCGGCTTGGCACCATCCTGTTCGGCGATCGGGGCTAGCACTCGTTTAAGTTTTCCATGCTGTTTCCGCCCGCAGTTCGCCGCCGCCATCTTCTGGAGTTTGCATGACGGACGACGCCTTCCATCTGACCGCGCTTGATGTCCGGCGCTACGACTTCGGCAACGCATTGCGTGGCTACGACCGCGCACGCGTCGACCAGTTCCGCGATCAGGTCGCCGAGGAGCTGGAACGGCTGGCGCGCGTCAATCAGGAACTCGAAACCAAGGCGCGAAATTTTCACGAGCAGCTCAAGGCATTTCGTGAGCGCGACAAGGCGCTGAATGAAGCCTTGGTGAGTGCGCAGCAGCTGCGTGGTGAAATCCGTCAGCAGGCCGAACGCGAGGCACAGCTGATCGTGCGCGAAGCGCAGGCCGGAGCCGCACAGTCGGTGCAGCAGGTTCGCGACGATGTGCGTCGTGCTGAAGAGGAGCTGCAGCAGCTGTGGCGCGCGCGTCGCAGCTATCTCGCGCAGTTGCGTCACCACCTCGAGCGGCAGCTGACTGAATTGCATGCTGCCGAAGAAGAACCGGTGCCGGCTTTCGGCCAGATGCGCGAAGCTCGCGACCCTGCGCGTGTGAACGCACGCAACACACCGAACTCAGTGCCGTTGCGCGAGGCGCGCACCAACGAAGCGCCGGAGCTGATGCAGGAGTTGGGCGAGCTGCCGCCCCGTGGTGCTGCGCCAACGCCGTCATGGCTCGATGTAGTGGAGGAGAATTGAAACAGCCGGAAACGTTTCCCCAGCTTCAGTACACGCAGGAGCACAAAGCGGTTGGCCTCGCGCATCCCGCGTTGGGGCTGCACGCGCGGGAACGCATCGAAGCCTGCGCCCAGGCGGTACGCGCGCGTTTCAACAAACCTGTCGACGCCGCCATCATCCTTGGCACCGGGCTTGGCGCGCTCGCGGATGAAATCCAGGTCGAGACGATCATCGACTACAGCGATCTGCCGAACTTTCCGCTCTCCACGGTCGAATCGCACAAGGGGCGTCTGCTCTGTGGTACGCTCTCGGGGCGCACCGTCGTGGCGATGCAGGGGCGGTTTCACCGCTACGAAGGATATTCGCTGCAGCAGGTGACGTATCCCGTGCGTGTGTTGCGCGCGTTAGGTGCGGAAACGCTGATCGTCAGCAATGCCTGCGGCGGTATGCATCCATTGTGGAGCGCGGGCGACCTGATGCTGATCGCCGATCACATCAATCTGCTGGGCGATAATCCGCTCATCGGACCCAACGACGACGCCCTGGGCCCGCGCTTTCCCGACATGAGTGAGCCGTATGACGCCTCGTTGCGGGTCATCGCACGCGAAGTGGCCGTCGCGAACGGTATCACGTTGCGCGAAGGGATTTACGCGGCGGTGCAGGGCCCCAATCTCGAAACGCGTGCGGAGTATCGTTTTCTGCGTGCCGTTGGTGCCGATGTCGTGGGCATGTCGACGGTGCCTGAAGTGATTGTCGCGCGCCACGGTGGTATGCGCGTGCTTGGGTTGTCGATCATCACCGACCAGTGTCTGCCGGACGCGCTGGAGTCCGCGAGTCTCGAGCAGATCATCAAAGTTGCCCGCAACGCCGAACCGAAGCTGTCGGCGGTGGTGAAGGGAGTGGTCGCCCGTCTATGAGTGAACCGAAATACCCGCTGCTCCCCGACGTTGGTGCCGACGCATTTGAATCAGCGCTGCTTGCGCGATGGGACGAAGAAAAGCTGTTCGAGACATCGCTCGAGGCGCGCAAAGGTGCGGAGCCCTGGGTGTTTTTCGAAGGTCCGCCGACGGCCAACGGGCGTCCCGGCATTCACCATGTGTTTGCCCGCACGGTCAAAGATCTTTTCTGTCGTCACCGCGCGATGCAGGGGCACTTTGTGCCTCGCAAAGCGGGATGGGACACGCACGGCCTTCCGGTTGAAATCGAAGTTGAGAAAGAGCTGCAGCGCGAAGAGGCAGAACGTCAGGGCGTCGATGTGTCGCACATCGCCAAGCTGGGTGGCAAGCAACTGATCGAGCAGACGGGCATCGCGGAGTTCAATCGCCGCTGCCGAGAGAGCGTGTGGAAGTATCGCGGCGAGTGGGAGCAGCTGTCGAAGCGCACGGCGTACTGGCTTGACTACAACGATCCCTATGTCACCTACCACAACAATTACGTGGAGAGTGTGTGGTGGGCGTTGCGTACGCTGCACGAGAAGGGGATGCTCTTTCGTGGGCACAAGATCCTGCCCTACTGTGCGCGTTGTGGAACGTCCTTGTCGAGTCACGAAGTCGCGCAGGGGTATGACGACGTCGAAGATCCGAGTGTCTATATCGCGCTCGATCTGCTCGACGCGCACGGACAGCCGACGCCGGGAGTACGTCGGCGTATTCTCGTCTGGACGACGACCCCGTGGACGCTGGTGAGCAACACCGCGCTCGCGGTGCATCCGGAGTTGCACTACCTCGAGTTGCGCAAAAAGAACGTCAGCGATTGGACGATCATCATGGCCGAGGCACGTGTGGCGGCCGTGCTTGGTGGTGACTGGGCCGATCGGTGGGACGTCGTTGGTGGACATCGTGGCGCGGAGTTGGTTGGCCTGCGTTATACGCGTCCACTCGATTGGGCGGCGTATCCGGAAGAAGGGCGCCGCGAAGTCATCGTGGGCGAAGATTTTGTTTCGGCAGAAGACGGCAGCGGCATCGTGCATATGGCGCCGGCGTTCGGTGCGGATGACTACGCGGCCGGCTTGCGTCATGGGCTCGCGTTTTTGCAGCCCGTGAATGCGCGCGGTGAATTCACGAGCGACATCCCCGAGGTGGGTGGCGTGTTTGTGAAGCAAGCCGACGCGCGCATCGTCGAGGTGCTCAAGGAACGCGATGTGCTCTGGAAAGCGGGCACCTTCGTGCACTCGTATCCGCACTGCTGGCGCTGCGGCACGCCGTTGCTGTACTACGCGCGCGGTTCGTGGTTTGTGCGCACGACGGCGGTGAAGGAAGATTTGCTGGCGCGCAACGCGCAGGTAAACTGGAATCCGAGTGAAGTCGGCACCGGTCGCTTTGGTGAGTGGCTGACGAACAACGTCGACTGGGCGGTTTCGCGCGAGCGGTATTGGGGCTCGCCGTTACCGGTGTGGGTCAACGATGAAGATCCGGCCGAACTCGACGTGATCGGCAGCTACGCTGATCTCGCAGAGCGCATCGGTCGTCCGTTGCCCGACGATTTCGATCCGCACAAGCCCTACATCGACGCGTACACATGGCCCTCGCCCACCGGCAAGGGCACGATGCGTCGCGTGCCGGAAGTGATCGACGCGTGGTTCGATTCAGGATCGATGCCCTTTGCGCAGTGGCATTATCCGTTCGAAAACGCAGATAAGGTCGCGGCGCAATTTCCCGCGGACTTCATCGCCGAAGGTGTGGACCAGACGCGTGGCTGGTTCTATTCACTGCTTGCTATCGCCACGGGTTTGGGCGATGCGTTGCCGAACAACGGTCAGGCGACGGCCGCGCCCTATCGCAGCGTGGTTGTGAACGACCTCGTGCTCGATGCAACGGGGCAGAAGATGTCCAAGAGCAAAGGGAACGTGGTCAACCCGTGGGAAGTGCTCGAGCGTCATGGGGCCGACGCCGTGCGTCTGTTCCTGATTGCGTCGAGTCAGGTGTGGGTGCCGCGTCGCTTCGACGAAAATGCGATCCGCGAAACGGCGGGGCGTTTTCTGCTCACCTTCCGTAACGTCTACAACGGTATCTTCGCGCAGTACGCGAACTTCGGTTGGAGCCCGAGCGCGGCCGACCCGACGCTCGAAGATCGTCCAGCGTTGGATCGTTGGATCCTGTCGCGGCTCACCCGCGTTGAGCGTGAGGTCGATCAGCATCTCACCAATTACGACGCAACGTTGGCCGCGCGTCGCGTGATGCAGTTCATGGACGACGACGTCTCCAAGTGGTACGTGCGTTTGTCGCGCGCGCGATTCTACGAAGTCGACGGCACCGAAAATCGCGCCGCATTTGCGACCCTGCACGAAGTCCTCATCGTCACCTGCCGGCTGTTGGCGCCCTTTGCGCCATTCATGACGGACGCGGTGCATCGCGCGTTGACCGGAACGTCGGTGCACCTGGCCGACTACGTCCGCAAGTCGCCGACACCGGTCGACGATGTGCTCGAAGGTTCGATGCAGGATATCCGGTCGCTGGCCGGACTTGGGCGCGCGGCGCGCGACGTCGCGGACGTTCCGGTGCGTCAGCCACTCCTTTCGCTGCAGTGCGTGGTGCCGTCAAACCCAGAAGGCGCGGCAGCGCTTGGCCACCTTCTGGCCGCTGAACTGAACGTCAAAGCCGTCGAATTCGTGACGTCTACCGATTCGTTGGTGTCCCTTGAAGCGAAGGCTAACTTCCGCACGCTTGGGAAGAAGTTCGGCAAGGAAACGCCGCTGGTGGCGGCGGCGGTGACGGAGATGTCGGCCGACCTGCTGCGGGAACTGGCGGCCGGACGCGCCGTAACGATTGATGCAGCCGGCGCTCTGCGCTTGATCGACGCCGACGACGTCGCCATCATCCGGCGCGCGTCGGGCGCGGCAGTGGTTCAGGAGGACGGCGGGTACGGGGTCGCCCTCGACCCGACGATCACTCCGGAACTGCGCGCCGAAGGATTGGCTCGTGAAGTCATCAGCCGGGTACAGCGTTTGCGAAAGGAAGCACAACTCGATGTGAGCGATCGGATCACCGTCGCAGTTGCCGGTGAGAACGAGCTGGAAAGCGCGGTGGCCGCCCATCGGGGCCGCATCGCCGAAGAGGTCCTCGCCGTGCAGTTGTTGGTTGGTGAGGAGGCTGGCTCGCCATTCCGCTCCGGCGGCGATGGCTCTACGTGGACAGCGACACAGGTGACGGACGTTGAAGGACGTCCTGTCCGACTCGCGCTCAGAAAGGACGGAATGTGATGGCTGGATCGAACGCAGCGAAGAAGCCGAAGGCCATGCCCAAGAAGCAGCTGGCGCATTTCGAGAAGCGATTGATCGAAGAGCGGAAGCGCGTGCTCAAGGAGCTGGGCCATCATGGAGATACGTTCGGTCCGAATGGAGATGCCTCCGACGGTGACTCGGGCGCATACTCGTTCCACATGGCGGATCAGGGCACCGATGCAATGGAACGCGAAAAGGCGTTTCTCTTTGCGTCGCAGGAAGGACGTTTCCTCTGGCACATCGATCAGGCGTTGCGCCGGCTGTACAAGTCACCCGAAACGTTTGGCAAGTGTCACCAGTGCGGTGAAGACATCGCCTTCGAGCGACTCGACGCACTGCCGCACGCCCGTTTCTGCTTCGCATGCAAGACGCGCGAAGAAGAGGCGAAGAAGGGCTGAGTGAGCGCACTGTGAAGGCTCTCGTTTCCTGGCCCGTCATTCTCGCGGTCGTCCTGCTCGATGTCATTTCGAAGAAGGTCGCCGTGGCGCTGTTGGCGCCGTCCGGTGCTCCGCAGATGGTCATCAGCGATGTGTTGCGATTCTCGCTCGTGTACAACCCGGGCGCAGCGTTCGGGTTGTATCTGGGCGACTACTCGCGCTGGATTTTCATGGTGCTCACGTTCGGCGCGCTGATCATCTTGTGGCGGTTGTACAAGCAGACTGAGTCGCACGAACTGTTGCGCGTACTCGCGATTTCGATGGTGTCGGCGGGTGCGATCGGCAACCTGATTGATCGTCTCGCGTCCGAGCGTGGCGTGGTGGACTTCATCGACGTGGGCTTCGGCTTGCACCGCTGGCCGACGTTCAATGTCGCCGACATGGCCGTGAGTGGCGGCGCGTTTCTGCTCGCATGGGTACTCTGGGGTGAAGAGCAAGCCGCAGCGAAGCCCAACGTCGTTCAGGAAGAGCCGACCGTTGCCGGAGAAGCGGAGTGACCGCATCAGCCGCAGCGCATCAGACGTCGTCGCATCCTATTGGTCGGGCCGCCGCAACCACGCCGACGTTTTGGGCGATCGTGCTGGTGGTGACGGCCCTCGATTTTGTCACGAAGGCGATGGCTGCCGAACAGCTCGTTCCGCGTCATGTCCCGCATCGCATCATCGGCGACTACCTGCGCTTCACGCTAGCTTACAACCCCGGTGCGGCGTTCGGCATGCATCTGGGGCCGGCGTCGCGTTGGATTTTCGCGATGTTGAGCGTCATCATCGTCGTCGTGCTCCTTCGTGCGACCATGGACCTCACGCGCATTTCCCGGCTCGCCGCCATCGGTGTGCCGATCGTGATTGGTGGTGCCATCGGCAACTTGCTCGACCGCATCCGTTTTCGTGACGGCGTGGTCGACTTCATCGACATCGGAGTAGGTGACGTGCGCTTTTGGACATTTAACGTCGCAGACTCTGCGGTGACCGTCGGGGCCGTGTGTTTGGTGCTGGCGCTGTGGCGCCAGGATCAGTCCGCGCAAACATGAACGCTCCCACGCCAACGATTCATTCGTTCGAAGTCACAGAAGAAGTCGGGCAGCGGCTCGACCTTCTGGTTGCGGCCAGGTGCGAGTTGTCACGCACGCAGGCCGCGACGTTGATCGCCAACGGCAACGTCATCGTCAACGAGCGCACGTACAAAGCCTCGTACCGCAGTGAGCCGGGCGACCAGATTCAAGTGACGATTCCGCCGCCGGTCGGCCGCGAAATTGTCGCCGAAGACATTCCGCTCGACGTCGTTTACGAAGACGAACATCTGGTCGTGATCGACAAGCGTGCCGGCATGGTGGTGCACCCGGCACCGGGCAACTGGTCGGGGACGCTCGTCAACGCGCTCATGGGACGCGGCGAGCCACTGGCCGAAGGCGGCGGCAACGATCGCCCGGGGCTCGTGCATCGTCTCGACAAGGAGACGTCGGGCTTGCTGGTGGTCGCCAAGACGGATGGCGTCCATCGCAAACTGAGCGCGGCCATTGCCGCACGTCAGGTGACGCGCCGTTACGCGACCCTCAGCTGGGGCCATCTGCGCGAAGACAATCTCCGCGTGGAAAAGCCGATCGACCGCGACCCCAAGGACCGCACCAGGATGGCGATCGTGGAGTCGGGGAAGCAGGCGCGGACCGATTTTGTGCGACTGGCCCGCTTCGATTCGTGCGATCTGCTGCGCGCCCACCTGCACACCGGCCGGACCCACCAGATTCGCGTTCACCTCGCGTCGGTGGGGCATCCGGTGGTAGGTGACGATACCTATGGTGGGGGCGGAGGTCGTCGACTCGCTGAGTTGCCGCCAAAGCGATTCTTTCTGCATGCGGCGTGGCTCCGGTTCCGTCATCCAGTGACGGGAGAGCTGATCGACCTGCGCTCCCCGCTGCCCCACGATTTGCGACGCTCGATCGCCGCACTGAGTGGCATGCCGGAACTCGCAACGCAGGACGCACCGCTCGATGTCTTCCGCTTCTTTGAGTCCGAAGAGTCCCCACTCGCCGAACGCGAACCCGAGATCGAACCCGAATCCTACGACGGCTCGGACGATTGATCCTTCGTTGCTGGACGAGGGCGACGAGCGCGCGCACGATCTGATCGTCGTGGTGGGCGGTACAACCTATGGTATTCCGGTGGCGCAGGTGCGTGAAGTGATCCGCCCTGCCGCCATCACGCGGGTTCCCCGGTCGCCGACGAGTGTGCTCGGCATCGTCAACGTTCGGGGCGCAGTCGTCACAGTGCTGGACCTTTCGGTGCTGCTGACGCGGGAGCGTGCCGTCACGACGGGGTCAATCGTCCTGCTTGAGCATGGATCACGCCTGGTTGGGCTGGCCGTGCAGACGGTGCGAGATGTCCGCGCAGTGCACAGCGTAGACGAGACCGCGTCGGGTGGACCGACGGGAGACGAAGTCGTCGTACCGTTGGACGCGGCCGCGCTCTGCGCGCGGTATCTGCTCTCTTCCGAGGAGATGGGACAGTGAGCCGGACGGTACTGATTTGCGACGACGCGATCTTCATGCGCACGATGGTGGGGGATATCCTCCAGCAGGCGGGCTTCGAGATCGTAGGGGAAGCCGAGACGGGTGTGCAGGCCGTGGAGAAGTACAAGCTCCTCCGCCCCGATCTCGTAACGATGGACATCGTGATGCCGGACATGGGCGGCATCGATGCGGTGCGGGAAATCACCAAGCTCGATTCGACGGCGCGCATCCTGATGTGCAGTGCGATGGGGCAGCAGGCGCTCGTTGTCGAAGCGATTCAGGCTGGCGCGAAAGACTTTGTCGTCAAGCCGTTTCAGCCCAGTCGTGTGCTGGAAGCCGTGACGCGCGTCCTCGCCGCGTAACGCCGCCCCACGCGCACACCTGAACGCGGACGTTCAGTCCGTGCGCAGCTTGCGCGTGGAGACGTGCACAGGTCGCTGAATGGATCAGGCCCGGTACGCGGAGCTGTTTCGCACCGAATCGCGAGAGCATCTCGCGGAAATTGACGCTGCGCTGCTTGCACTCGAGCAGACGCCCGACGCTGCACACGTCGCGACGTTGTTCCGTGGCACTCACACCATCAAGGGGATGGCGGGTGCGATGGGATACACGTCGGTCGAGCGTGTGGCGCACGCGCTGGAGACATTGCTCGATCGTTTGCGCAGCGGCGCACAGCCGGTCGATGCGGATGTGATCGCGTTGTTGTTCGACGGCAGCGACGCACTACGCATCACACTCGATGATGCCGCGAGCGGACAGGCCGTGTCGACCGCGACCGCGGTCACCGCGATCCTGGAACGACTGGCGACACCGAATCAGACGCCGACCTCGTCGTCGGCATTCCGTACCCCGCGCCCCGTACCCGGGCTGCAGCATCATTCAGAACCGGGGCACGATTTCGTCGAGATCTTTGGCGCGGTTGGCGCGACCACGGCTGGCAGTTCGGCGATGCCCACGACCGACGAGCGCATCGTCGAAATTCGGTTGACGGCGGACTGTCAGCTCAAGGGCGTGCGCGCCATGCTCGTCCTCGCGCGTCTGAATGCCCTGGGCACCGTTCGCTCGCTCATGCCGGCACAGCATAGTTGGCAGGATGAGCGCTTCGACGGTGCCTTTACCGCGACAATTGTTTCCTCGGCTGATGCGACACAGATCGAAACAAGCGTGCGTGGCGCTGGCGAAGTTGCGCGTGTCACTGTGCGCGTGCCGGAAGCGGCCGCACCGGCGCGCGCTGGTGGCGGAGAGTCGATGCGGACGGTTCGCATTGACCTGCGTCGCCTCGATTCGTTGCTCGATCTCGTGGGTGAGCTGGTCATCACGCGCGATCGATTGTTGCGCGAAGCCGATGCCGCCGTCGACAAAGGCGCCGATCGTGCCCTGGCTCGCGCGGCACACGACACGTCGCGGTTGGTGAGCGCACTGCAGGATGAAGTGCTGCAAGCGCGGATGGTGCCTGTGGGACAGGTGTTTGATCGCTTTCCACGCTTGGTGCGTGACATCTCGCGTGATTTGGGCAAGGACGTGCACTTCACGACCGAGGGGCGCGAGATCGAACTCGATCGTTCGCTGCTCGACGCCATCGGCGATCCCATTGTGCATCTGTTGCGCAACGCACTCGATCACGGCATCGAAGATCCGGAAACGCGCCGCAGTGCCGGCAAACCCCCCACGGGTCAACTCGTGCTCCGCGCGGGGCGCGATCGAGCCGCCGTCGTGCTCCAGGTGGAAGACGACGGGCGCGGAATCGATCGCGCCGCGATTCTTGCTCGCGCGCGGGAGCAGGGAATCGTGTCGCCCGACGTGGTGTCTCTGGACGATGACGAGCTGCTCACGGTGCTCGCCCATCCGGGCTTCTCGACCGCGCGCGCCGTCACCTCCGTCTCCGGTCGCGGTGTCGGTGTTGATGTCGTCATGACCCGCGTGCGCGCGCTTGGCGGCACGCTCGAACTCGAAACACTGGAAGGCGAAGGAACGGCCTTCACACTCAGACTGCCGGTGACACTGGCCATCACGCGCGCACTGCTGGTGCAGGTCGCGGGTGAGACGTATGCCCTCCCGGCCGCGCATGTCATCGAGGTGTTGGAGCCCGCCGACGGCACGATTGTCACCTCGCTGGCGCGGGAGTGGATTCAGGTGCGCGATGAACTGTTGCCTGTGAT
>JBKJTE010000031.1:0-9583 GCA_046590495.1 Gemmatimonas sp.
CGAGGAAGGCCCAGAAGGCCACCGTGGCGAAACGAAGCACAACACCCAATCCCCAACCCGCGATGACGTTCTCGCGCGCAACCAATCGCGCGATGGCAAATGTCACCGACTGCACACAGAAGGCGAGCCATGCACTCGCCGTAACGGCAGACGCCGCCGACGCATCGGTGAAAACAAATCGCTGCAACAGCACCGCGATTGCCAACACCAATGCCCCCTGCGCGACCGTAAACAGCATCAGCGCGCGCATCAATCCCTTCGGCGCCATCGTGGTCATCGGGGCGGCATGTTGTCCGTCGACCCCGGCTTCGGGCCCGACGGGCTCGACGCGATCAGACGACGATAGCTGAGAAAAAATGACCCGCCTCCTCCCAAGAACACCCCAAGCAGCAGAAAGACTGGCGCCGTACCCGCGCGCGCGTCGACCCAATTGCCTGCATAGACAAACGCGATCAGTGCGACAAAAAACTGCATCCCCAAGCCAGCGAGAGCCCACGGCGATGTCTCCGTTGGCGGGTCCACCTTCGGCGGGTGGCGAGGCGGTTCTTCGTCCATGCTGGGGGGAAACTAGGCGCTTGTGAAATTTTTCGCAAGCGAAGTTGGATGGCGGTTCCGAACAAAAACCGGCACTCGATTCGGGACGGGAAAATGATGCAGCACTGTGACTTAGGTCAGTTATCCACACTTGACAGCCCCAACCAATACCGATACTCTCCTAGTGTGCTGATTTGTGATGGCCCGTGTGAGGTCATCAGTCCGCACTGTAAGCGGTGCCGCCCCACCGCAACCTTGAGATTTTCAACGCCCCTGATGCTGTCACGCATCATTGTCCCCGTGCTCGCCACTGCCGTGCTCGTGTTCGCGTGTGGTCCGCGCGCGCAGAGCCCGATGTCTGGCACCCGCCCCAGTGCGAGTGCTGGAAAAGGTGTGACCTCGCACGTGATGGTCGATACCGCGCGGGGAAATGTCCGCTTCGCGATCGAAGTGGCAAACGATTCACGCAAACGCGTTGAATTGAATTTTCCCGATGGACGCACGCACGATTTCATGGTGCTTGATGCGCGTGGGAAAGAAGTCTGGCGCTGGAGCCAGGGTCGCCTGTTCACGCAGGCCATGCAGAATCGCCTGCTCGACGCGCACGATGCGATCGTCTACGCCGAACGATGGACGCCACCGGCACCGGGGCAATACACACTCGTGGCGCAGCTCAACAGCGAGAACTATCCCGTGCAACAGCGCGTCGAGTTCGCACTCCGCTAGTCCGCATCAGCGCCAACTGCACCAGCCGCGCTGCACCCAACGGACGCCATATGGCGTCCGTATTCGTTTCTCATACCAGCGCGTCGCTCTCAGGCATCGACGCGTCCAGCTACACCATTTCGCGCGTCCGGCCCATGGGCTGAATAGCGGCGCTGAATATCGCTCCCGCGTCTCCCTGCTCCGCGTTCGTGCGGTAAGTTGCGACAAGTCCCGCAGCATCATGTTGGTTTCCGTCTTCCTCGTCTGCCGTGAACGCACCTGCCACTGACGAATCGAACGATCTCGTGCTGCTCGACCGGCTGGCGTCGGCGCGTCGCGAACTCGCGCATCAGATTTCGCAACGCATCGTCGGTCAGACGCATGTGGTCGACGATCTCGTTGCCGCACTGCTTTCCGGTGGTCACGTCGTGCTTGTCGGCGTGCCGGGGCTCGCCAAAACGCTGCTCGTGCAAACTGTTTCGCGCGCACTCGATCTCACTTTTTCGCGGGTACAGTTCACGCCGGATCTGATGCCCAGTGACATCACGGGCACGGAGTTGATGGAAGAGGAGCCGGGCACGGGCAAGCGAGCCTTTCGTTTTGCACCAGGTCCCGTGTTCGCGAACATGGTCCTGGCCGACGAAATCAATCGCGCCCCGCCAAAGACGCAGGCCGCGCTGCTACAGGCGATGCAGGAGCGGAACGTGACCGTTGCGGGTCGCACGTACGAATTGCCGAAGCCGTTTTTCGTACTCGCGACGCAGAACCCGATCGAGCAGGAGGGCACGTATCCACTCCCCGAGGCGCAGCTCGATCGATTCATGTTCGAGCTCAAGGTCGGGTATCCAACGCGCGCGGAGGAGGAGCAGATCGTGCTCTCTACCACGGGCGACAAGGAGGGCGAAGTGAAACCGGTTCTTGGTGCGGAGGAACTACTGTCGCTGCAGCGGCTGGTGCGTCGTCTTCCTGCGCCGCCAAGTCTCATTCAGTATGCCGTCAAGCTGGCGCGGAGCACGCGTCCTGATGACCCGGATGCGACGGCCAAGGTGAAGAAGTACGTGAGCTGGGGCGCAGGTCCGCGCGCGTCGCAGTATCTCGTGCTTGGTGCGAAGGCGCGTGCCGCGATGGACGGACGGGCGATGCCCGATCTCGACGATGTGCGTTCGGTAGCACCGGCCGTATTGCGTCACCGTCTGGTAGTGAATTTTCAGGCCGAAGCGGACGGAATTCCGATCGAAGATCTGATCGAATTGCCGAGGTAGTCCGAGATTGGAACAGGCAATGTGATGTCGTGGTGTGGTGGGGTAAGCGGTGGGGTAGTCTGATGGCGTAGCGTGCGAAGTTGTGTGTAGGGAGGAATTGTTCGAATTGCGTTTCGACCCCGCCATCGTTGACGGGGTCGATTCCGTCTGGGGGTCGATGTGCGCGTACTTTCGCGTAGCTTCATTGGGAGATCGTCGATCGTTGCCGCGCACGGGCCATGGTATGCGGCCCAGAGTTACCGCTGACGCAGCGCTGACACCGCGGCCGAATATCGGGGCAGACCCTAGCCCTTGAGGATCATATGGCTCGTCCGCGCGCGCTGGTCGCTGATGCTGTTCCCTGGGTTGCCGATGGCGCAGTACCGCCGACGCGTGATGCGCATGGGCAACCACTGATCCGATTGCAAACGCTTGGCGCCGCCGTGGTGCAATGCGGTGAGATGCGTATTGGACCTTCCGCGGGCGTGTTGTTTGCCCTGCTGATGCGGCTGACCCATGCGCCGGCGATGCGGGTGCCTCGCGATCTGCTCCTTCAGGCGGTGTGGCCTGAACAATCGGACGTTCGTCGACGGGCCAGTCTGCGCCAGGCGCTGTACAAATTGCGTGGCTTCGGCGTGCGCGTTGGCCTCGATGGCGACGTCGTGCAGCTCGACACTGCGCAGATCGTGCGCACCTTTGCGAATGAGCGCACGGCGATCCGTTTTGAGCGCGATGTCACGACTGGACATGAGCCGTTTGGTGTCTTTCTGCCGGGCTACATCCCGCCCACGGAAGTGCTTGAGGAGTGGGTCAATATCGAACGTGAAGCGGTGCACGCGGAGGTGCGGCATGTGCTTGTGGCGCAGTTGCGCGCGCGTCGCGAGCGCGCGGATTGGAGTGGCGCCGAAGCGCTGGCGCGGTGGCTGTTACGCTTTGATCCGCTGCATGAAGATGCGACGCTGACGATTGCGGAGTGCACCATGCTCGCCGGCGCGAAGGCGGAGGCGATCGCGATCCTGGATCGTTATCTCGCCGACATCGGTCCTGGAGCCGGTGATATTCGGCTCCCGGCGGTGCGGATGCGTCGCCGTTTTGTTGAAGCGACACGCGGTCGTCTCTCATTTGCGCCGACCGAGCGCCATTTCGTTGGCCGCGAAGATGAGATGAGCGCGTTCACGCTCGCCATGCGTCGTGCCCGTTGGCGCGAGGGGAGCGCCGTGCTGCTGCATGCTCCGTCGGGAATGGGGAAGACGCGCTTGACCCTCGAGCTGGGCAAGGTTGCGACGATCGAAAGCGTGCACGAAGTGCGCGCGTCGTGCTGCGAGAGCGACGGGCTGCGCATTTTATCGGTGCTGGTCGAGATGCTCCCCGAACTGATGGCACAGCCAGGTGCGCTCGGCTGCGAGCCTGAGAGCTTGGCGACATTGCGGCGATTGGTGCCGGAGTCGCGCCCGATCGCGCAAGCGACGAAGGTGGTGCCTGTCGATGTGGCGGATGTCGCCGTCGACTCAGCGACTGTGCGTGACGGGGAGTCTTTTGCAGAGCGGTCATTGGCGTCAGGCAGTGCCGGTGCAGAATCGGCGCTCGAATCGGTGCTGGCGCGTGAGCCGTTGCCGATGCCGTCGTCGATACGCCGCGCGATCGTCGATCTGGTCGCCGCCGTGTCGGATGAGCGGCCGTTGATGATTGTTGTCGATAATGTGCATTGGATTGACAGCGCATCCTGGGAGGTGCTGGCCGACATCATGGATCGCATCTCCGAGATGCGTGTCGTTGTCCTGCTGACGTCTCGCGCGCCGTATGCGTGCGCAGTGCGTCCGGAGCGTGTACCGAACTCGCTGGTTGTGCGGGAACTGGCGCCGCTCAAGGCGGAGAGCAGTGCCGCCCTCGCGCGGCTCATCAGCGAAGATCTGTCCGCGCCAGTGAGCACTGAAATTTGCGCTTGGTTTGTCGACGCGTGCGAAGGGAACCCGCTCTTTTTGCGGTCACTGGTCAATCACTGGATTGAGACTGGCGAGGCCGGTGGCGTGCCACCGACGTTGCAGCAGGTGATTGAACAGCGAATTTCAAAGTTGACGCCGGACGCATTGCGTACGCTGCAGGTGATCGCGTTGTTGGGAGAGTTGGCGACGGTGGATCGCGCCCAGCGAGTGCTGGAGCAATCGACGGGTCAGCTGCTCGGATCACTTGAGGAACTCGCACGCGCTGGCGCGTTTCGCGAATCAGCGACGTCGACACTGCTCTGCCACGAACTCTTGGGGTTGGCGGCCGTCTCATCACTAGGCCGACCCGCCAAGAAGTTGCTCAGCCTAAAGATTGCAGAGACGCTTGTTGCGGATCCATTCGACGAGGGCGAGACAATTAGTCTCGCTGTGCTCGATCACTTCCGCGCCGCCGACGAGATCGACCGAATCGCCGAATTCACGCTCATTCGCGGCGAAGAGTGGCTTCAAGCTGGATACCCGACGCGCGCACTCGCGCTTTGCGACTCCGCCACGCATTTGCTCCCGGCGGGCCGCGACGACCGTGCACTCGCGCGCGTCGAATCCGAGGCACTCTACCTCGCGGGCCGCTACGCCCGACTGCTCGAGCTCACGTCCCGTATGGAGGTCGATTTTAGTATCGATTCCGGTTGGGACGCTTCACACCCGAATGAGGTTCTCAATTATATCGAAACCGCCCGCCATGCTGACTCAGCGACGAGTTATCAAGACCTCTGCGCCAGAGCTGTGATGCTCGCCGAATCGACCAGTGTGCCCGACAATCTCCGACTCAGGGCTGCGACCACGGCGATCAAGGTGGGTGCTCATGGCCTCTCCGAGCAGTTGCCGACTCGCGCGTATCAGGCCGGGCTGAGCGTTGTCGACGGTCTCGACGACTCAATGGCTCACCGCGCGCTGCTCGACATGTATTTCCACACGTCGTTCGGTGACAGCTCACGGGCGCTGGCAGCAGCGAGAGCTATTCGAACGAATTACTTGCCCTTCCGGAACCCTCGTGATCGGTGCTATCTCGGCGGGGACGTCGGATACGCACTTCGGGTCAACGGCGCGGTAGAGGAGGCGCGGGCCGTCTTCAAGTCGGTGTATGAAAATAGCACGGCCGTTGGCGCCATCGCCGCTGGAGGCGTTGCAGCTTGGTATCTCTCCATGATCGCGCTGGATGTGGATTCCGACGTTGGACTTGCAGGTGCTTGGATCGCGCGGTGCGAGGCCCTACCCGGCGCGTCCGATGAAGCACTCCTACGTCACCTCTGCGAGCAGCAGCGAGTCAGACTCGCCGTAATTGAGGGAAGGGCGCACGACGCCGTTATTCACACAACCATGACCAATTTGTGCTCAGTGAATGCACCGAATCCAAAACGGCTGGCATACACGCTCGCACTGCATTTGGCGATCGCACTCCTCAACGACGACGCGGAGAAGATACTTGAGCTTCTCCCGGCTGCCGAACGTCGATTCTCAGCACTGAAAGGCACTTTGGGCCAAGACTATCTCGCAAGTCAGGTGCTGTGTGCGCTCCGTCGCCAGGGGCGCGATCAAGACGCAGAAGACCTCTTTAGTGCATACATCGCTGAGTTTCGCCGCGAGCGATTTGCCGTGCCAAAATATCTTTGCGAGGCCGCGAAAAGCGAGATCAGGTGCTAGGCGACAGCTTGGGCCTTCTGCCCCCTCGCACGTTCGATGATCTGCGTGAATGAGAGCGTGTTACTCCGCGAATCCGCCGGTACGAAGAGTTGGTGGTAGAGCGGACTGTCGAGCAAAGCGTCGCAGATCCTTGGATCGAATTGCTTTCCGCTGAACTTGATGAGCTCTGCACGAACCTCTAGTTCAGTCATGGCCTTCCTGTACGACCGGTCACTGGTCATTGCGTCAATCGTATCAGCGAACATGATGATTCTCGACGCCAACGGAATCGCGTCGCCGGCAATCCGGTCCGGATACCCGGTACCATCCCAATTCTCGTGGTGGTGGCGGACAGCAGGCACGATATCATGGAACTCGGAAAGTTTGGCGACCAGCTCAGCGCTCTTGATCGGATGTAGCTCCATGATCGCGCGCTCTTCAAGCGTGAGACGCCCTGGCTTGGACAGAATAGGGCGAATGATCTCGTGAATCTTCCCCACGTCATGCAGCATGCCGGCAATTTCAATACGCTTTACTTCTCTGTTTGGCAGGCCCAAGGCTTCAGCAATTATTCGCGAATATCGGCTTACGCGTTGCGAGTGCCCCGATGTGTACGGGTCACCAAACTCGACGGTGTGGACGAACAGTTCGAGCAGCTCTCGATTCGTCGTCGTTAGCTGGTGGCGAACTTGATATGAGACTCGGAAACCGCCGGCAAGTATTGCGGTCGAGGCAAAGCCCCACACGCCCCAATCCACATATGCGCGCGCAAACAGATACACGATTAGAACTGCGCTCACGTCGTACAGAAGCGACTGCGAATTGCCAGTGTACCACGTTTTGAGGATGCTCTTGCCTTCAGCTAGACCGATAGCGACGGCGACGGCAAACGTGTTGACAAAGAGGAACGACAAAACGGCAACTGAGTGAGGAACAGGAAGGAGCTTGTCGTGCACTTGTAGCGACTGCCCGCCAAGTGCCATGTAAAGCAGGCATGCGACAGACGCGGCAAGAATGAACTGCGCGATGTTGAACGCGCGCTTAACCGCCGGCTTTGGCCGGCGTAACTCCGCGAATGCCGCACCAACGCCAACGAGTGCGACCGTCGCCCACGACGGATACAACACTAGCGCGGTGAGGTACGGAATGAACGAGATTTCGCCGAGCGTGTTGCCTTGGACACGGTACCGAAACTGGGATCCCAAGAATCCCAGCATCGCATAGAAAAACGATCCGGCCAGCAGCTGCGGATCGATCAATGGCCCTTGAAAGTATAGAACAACAAGCGCGACGGCTGCTGCCGTCACGATCGCATACACATAGGCGATCACACTTGTCTTCATGGGCTCTAATAAGTGGCGTCCCCGCCGTCCAAGCTCAACTCAACCCCAGATCTTGGCATCTGCCAACGTAAAAGACAGAACTGCGTTCACGAGCTGGGCCAGAATTCCCATGTTGCGTCACCTCCCATCGGGGTAAGTCACGCATGTCCCGCTCGGGATCATACGTGCTTTTTCGAGGTTGGCTCCGCTCCTCCTAACTTGGCCTGCGCGCTCTGCTCCGCTCTACCGGGAGACGGGGACGTTTTTTATGATCGTCGTATAGTGACGATTGAAGTTGAGCGTCGCAGGCGCACGTCGTCGCGCGTCCTAGCGATCAAGCTGCATCCAACGGTTCGTCGCATTCAGCACCGCGAGCACTGTGCTCGTTTCCGCGCTTTCCTGCACTTCGCAACTGCCCGTCAACGTCACCGTCTCGCGACCGTCGCGCGCGTCGATGCTGACAAACACGTATTCGCGACCAAACACTTCCACCATCTGGGTGCCTGCAAGCGTCAACGAGCGCGATCGCATCGACGTAAAACCCATTCCACTCAACGCATCCATCATAGCAAGTACTGTGGCGCGCGCCGTCAGATCAATGCGCGACCGCTCACTCGCCTGCCCCTTCGCCTCGCCCGCAAATGCGCGCTCGCCCTGGGTCAACGTCACCCGACAGCTCAATCCGCGCTCCCGCGAACGCCGCAGTTCCACATCCTCGAACACCAACATCCTGCGCGCGCTCGTCATGTCAATAGCTGACGCGGGCGCGGGACCGGCCTGTGATGCATTGTTGTCCTGCGCTGCGACGCTCGCCCCCACTGCTGGAGCTGCGGCCGGTGGCGCAGCATGAGAGGTCGCTGCTGACGCAACCACTTGGGCCAAGGCCGGCGGTGTCGCCGACGGCGCTGGCGGAATAAACACCGTGGTCGGCGCTTTCGCTCCCGCTGGCGCAGCATCGGCCGCGCGACTGGGATCCAGCGTCGTCGCGATCGAAATCTTGCGATGGTTGACCCGGAGTCCGAGCTCCGCGATCAACGCGCTCTCGATGTTGCGCACCGTCTGTTTCGGCGCGACCGCGTCAGTGGTCAGCACGTGCACTTCATCAATTGCCCCCGCATCACTCGGAACAATCCTCACCGACAACACACCAGGCAGCGTTGCGATCAGCTCCTCGGCGCGGCGAATCGGTAGCACGCTACCCGCAATTGCGCCCGAAGGCGTGAACGGCGAGTTCATGCCAAAGTTGACTGGAATCGACAGGAAGGACTCCGCAGGTGAATCGAACCAGCGTTGGTCGAACTGTTCTCGACGCGGATAATATGTGGTCGAGCCCGCTGACCGGCAAGGCACTGAAATGGCCATCGCGTTGTCCGGGTTGCAGGTACCAAATGCCACTTCACTCCTCGTCGTGGACAGAATCTGTCTCACCCTCATATTCGCGCAGCTTGCGGTACAGCGTTCGCTCGCCGATTCCCAGTCGCTCCGCCGCCTTCCGACGATTTCCACTCGCGTCCCGCAGCGCCGCCTCGATCGCAGTTCGCTCAATGTCGGCCATGGTCGTCCCCGGCCCCAAAGTAATCACCGTCGGCGGAGGTGCCTGATCCCACGGCTCAATCCCGCGCATGGACCCAATCGATGGCGTGATCTCGACATACCCAGACCCGCCTACGGACGGCCTGCCCCCCCCGCGCACTTCTCCAACCCAGCCAGGCGAAGACACGGGCACTTCCACATCCATACGACGACGTAGCTCCTCCACTTGTAACTTGAGTTCCACCAGCGAACGGACGATGAATTCAAGCTCGCGTCCCTGTGCCCTTTCACCCTCCCGGACGATCGGTCCGATGTGCACAGGCAAGAGTCGGCGACCGCCAGCGTCGCGGATGGCCCGCGGGATGTCCTCGGCCGTGATTTCGCGCCCAGGTGCAAGCACGACCATGCTTTCCACGAGATTGCGAAGCTCCCGGACGTTTCCGGGCCACGGGTACTCCACCAGCAGCGCCAACGCATCCGCAGACAGCCCGTGAAACGGTCGGTCGTGCATGCGCGAGAACTCCGCCACGAAACGACGCACGAGCACCGGGATGTCGTCGCGACGCTCGCGCAAGGGCGGCAGATAGATCCGCAACACGTTCAACCGATAGTACAAGTCGGC
>JBKJTE010000045.1:0-13824 GCA_046590495.1 Gemmatimonas sp.
TGCAGTTCGCGCGCAAACACGCGCTTCACATCGTCGGGGCGGAGGCGCATGACTGCATTTCGCGCAGCCAGCACTTCGGATTCTTCGTACAGCAGGATTGTCTGCTGCACCCACCCGAGTTCGATACCACCATCGAGCCGCCGAAGATCCCGTGTCACCGCATGTGCGAGTGACGGTTCGGGTGCCTGCGGAAAACGCTCGACGCCCTCCCGTCCCGACATCACCGCCGGCCGCGGGAAACGCACGAACACAGGCTGCGCGAAGTGGGGGTGACGTACCATCAACTGCCCCTTCTCCAACGTCGCCAGTCGCGCCTTTACGGCGGGGCTCAGCACCTGATACCCGGGAGCGGCGAGTTCGTCGCCATCCATGCGGCCAAACATCGATGTTCCCGCGTTCCCGACGACACGACGATGCACCTGGGAGCGGAACTGCTGTGCGCCAAACAGGACCAGCCCCAGATAGCGTCCGCGCTCGGCGATGTCGAGCAACATCTTGCGGACATAGGTGTCCGGTCCGTCGCCGGGCGCGTACTTGTTCAACTCGTCGACAAAGACGATGACGTGGTCGACACCCAGATCACGCCGCTCGAGATGTTCGCGCAGTTTGGACACCGTGCGCGCGAAGACGAGATCCTGCGCGGCCTCTTCGACGTTTGCCACGTCGACGACGTATACCGTGCGATCGCTGAAGGCGCCAAAGGGCAGATCGGAAACAACGCCGTCGTCGGTGACCAGTCCCGCACAACGCGTCGACAGATTCGACAAACGATTGCGCACCTTCCGAATGGTCGCTGCATGGTGCGTGCGCCAGGTGTCGCCGTTCGAGTCTTCGACTTTGCGCAGCACATCGCGAAACCACGCATCGAGATCGGCAAACGACTGCACCCGATGCACGCGCGAAAAGCCGGGCTCTTCAAAGTCCTTGCCGGCGACGCGTTCGCGAATGAAGTCGATCAAGGCGTCGGCTTTTGCATCGACGTCATCCTTGTTGAGCAGCACTTCCGCGAACTGCAGCACTTCGTTCAAGCCCCAGGTCAGTGGGGCGACCGAGTCGACGAGATCGGGGTGCGTGCGTAACGTGTTCAGGGCCAGCCCGCGCGCTGTGTACGGCGCGAAGTATTCGACGTTCTCGAACGGCTTGGCCGGCACATCGAGTAGTTCGTAGAGTTCGCGATCCGCTTCCTGGATCTGCCCCGGTTGATCGAGAAAGCAGAGGTCAGGACCTTTCACGTTGAAGCAGAGCGCCGCGATCGTACCGCGATGGGCCGGAAAGTGCGCAAAGATCGACTGCAACAGCCACTCGATTGCGCTCGTCTTGGTCGCCAGCCCGGAAACGCCCGAAATGTTCAAGTGCGCCGCTTCGGGGCCAACCAGAAAATCGGCGTCGACAAAGATCGGCGAACGCATTCCACCCGCGCGATAGACACCGATCGGAATGCCGGTGCTCGGCTCGCCCGCGATATAACTGTCCATGCGCAGCGCCACGGCAACATCGGCGTCGTCTGCGAGATACACGACACCCAGTGGCACCGGCTGGAGTGGCTCTTCGGGCACATGCCGCAACACCTGCGCGGTGTAGAGTCGAATCTCCGTTCGTTCAGTTGCCGCATACGCTCCGCCACCGGGCTGGCCATCGTGCCCGAGCACATCGTGCAACGGCGACTGCAGATCGGAGTAGCTGAACCCTTCCATCACCACGCCATACACACGCGGAATCACGGCTCCTACGGGCACCGGCCCCTCTACACGCACGATCGTGCCAATGCCGATGGGCGCATCGATCGCTGTCCAGAAATGAAACTCATGCGGCGTATTCGGCTTGCGCTCCGTGGCGACAACGCGGCCGAGTGGCACGCGCGTATCCATCGCGGGCGTAACGGAACTGCCTGGCGAATCAGACTGCGCGGTGCTGGTCACGATCAGGAACCGATGATGGACTTGAGATACTGTTCACAGGCGTGCACGCCGTACGTCAACGTGTCCCACCGAGGATCAGGGAGCGAGAGTGGCGCACGTTCAGCGAGAATCCATGCGGAGAGCCGGTCGGCGTGTGCGGTGAATGCAGGCGTTGCAAGAGCGGCGGTATGTGGAGCGAACGATGGCGGAGCGACTTCGACCCGAACCAGACCGTGCAGCGGATCGCCGTTGGGAGCTTCGCGCAGACGCAGATACCAGCTTGCGACGGCGCGACGCGGACGATGTCCTACGAGAAATGCGGGCGATCGTTCCCCTTCGCGCAGCGCCAGCACATCGCGCACGGCAGCCACGTCGCCGTACAACGTGTTGTGTGACTTGACGACACCAAATGCCGGCGCTCGTGCTTCGATGGCGAGGTTACCTGCAATGCCACCATCGATCCAGAGCCACTCCGTTTCCCGCTCGCACCAGTCGGCGGCAAGTCGACGTTCAGCGAGCTCCCGTTCGAGCGCGACCAGCTCCAGCGCGCGCGCACGGAGCGCCATCGGATGCGGCGACACCGATTCGGCCGCGATCCCCTCAGTGACGTCAACAAGCGGCAATGCCGTATCGAGCAACTGCTGCCACACGGCATCGCCGAGCTGACTGCGGGAAACAAACAGCGCCCGTCGCACGCGCGGCTTCCCCCAAGTTTCGAGGCGACGCCCGACCCGCCGCCTGACCGCCGCCGCCACGGTCCCGAACACGATCGGAGAGCCGACCACATGCCCGATCAGGCGACTGCGCTGGATCCCGTCGAGAAAGGCACTGACCTGCGGCGAGGCCGTCGGGTCAATAGGACGTGCACCTCCCGGCTCGAGGGGTTCACACGGCGACACGGCCGGCGGATCGGAGCGCTGGGCCTGACGCTCAAGCGTCGCATCAGCGCTCGCAGCCATCACCGCGCCGTCTCCCACCAGCTGCCGCAACACCCGCAGCACGCCCCGCAACGCGAACGCCTGCCCGTCGACTTGGCCGTCGGCTCTCAGCCCAACTGCTCGGCCAGTGCCCGACCGTTCGGCGAGATCGTGACCCGGAAGCCCAACTCGTTCGTCTGTCACAGACGGGAGGGTAGCGACTGCGCTCGCGCGTCACAACACGCGGGTGCGGGCGTGTACGCAACCCCACCGCCGCTGCGTGGGTATGCTGTCCTATCTCCGCGGTCCGGTCGACGTTGCTCCGCCCTTGCCTGTAAACTACCCGTCGTCGAAGTGCGTCGGCCGGACCGCCCCGCGCTCACCTGCGCCGTCTCTGTTTCTGCCCCGAACGTGAGCCTTGCCCTGATGCGTCACCCTGCTCGACTGATCCGAACCGCTGCAACACTGTCACTGGCATGTGCGGCCGTCCTTTCGACGACGGCCTGCAACAGGGATCGACTGAAGAAGCTTCTGGGCGGCGACCCGCGCGTGGACGGCAAGTGGAAGAGCGACAGCACCTTCATGGCCTCGAAGCCGGAAGTGCTGTTCACGACCTTCAAGACGAAAAACGGGATCGAGATCGCGCCGATCGGCACGATCGGCCCTCGTGGCTTTCGCAACATCCGGTTGGGCGACCGCGGCTGGCACGCCTTCGACATCAACTACCTCGGGAGCGGGCAGACGCTCGAGGAGTATCGCGACGGACGCACGGTCGGTCCGCTGAAGCTCAAGCGCGGCATGTGGGGAGACAACGCCCCTGCGCTCGACTCGATTCCAGGGTGCGAAATCATCGTACCGAGTGCGCTGGCCACGATCCCGGATGGGACGCACTTGTTCACCCTCCAGAAGCGCCCGCCGCTGTCGGCGCCACCGAAGCCGGTCAGCGAGTCTGAGATCGCCGAGGCCCTGCGCGAGACCAACATGCTCGTGGCAACCAAGAAGGGGATCCCGATCACCACGCTGTCGAGATACACGCGCACCGTGCATCGGGTGAACAGTGGTCATGGTACGAAGCCGACGCTCGTCGTCATGTACAATGACCCGGAGATCTATCCTGACACGCTGCTCCCCGACTGGCAGCGTCCGCGTCATCTGGTCGTCTTTCTCGACTGGGCGATCTGGGGCTACAAGGCGACGTGGACCTACGCGACGCTTGGCAACAAAGGCGCGCCACCGCGCTTCCGCTATCTCGACTACATCGACGTCAACGAAGACGGGAAAGCCGAAGTGCTCTTCGGCGTGCAAAATCCGACCGACCCACTCTTCACGATCATCGTCCGTCGCGACCCGCCGCTGTGGATCGAAGAGACCCGCCAGAAAGGGCGTCGCTGCCAGAGCTGACTACTCGACGCCGATGTCCCACGCCTGCTCGAGATCGTGGCGGCCATATGCGCGGAAGGCAGTCAATGTCTCGGTGCGCTTGATGCCGGGGACATGGGCAAACTCCTGCGTTACCACGGCAGCGATACGATCGAGATCGGGCACGCGCAGGATCACTACCAGATCCCATTGCCCCGACACCGAGTAGACCTCGGCTACCCCCGGAATACCTGCCAATGCCGTTGCGCAGGCGGGGATGTGCTTGGGGTCGACCTCGACCAGCACGATGGTCGTGATCATCGGAACTCCTCGCCGCAGCGATTGAGAGTACGAACGGTGGAGCAGCGGAAAAGTGGCATGACGCCGGCGTTCAGTAGCCTGTCAGACAGCGCGCGATGCGCGTGACGCCATCGACGGCGACCGATTGCGTCGTCGCGTAGCTCATGCGAATCCAGTCGGGGGTGAGGAAGGCAGCACCGGGGACGACGGCGACGCTTTCTTTTTCGAGCACGCGAGCGGCGAACGCCGCGCCAGCATCGGCGGCGCCTTCAAAACCGGCGACGTTGACGTAGAGATAGAACGCGCCGGCGGGATGCACATACGTTACTGACGGAAAGGCGGTGAGCGCGGCGAGCACTGCGTCGCGCCGACGCTGAAATTCACCAACCATGTGCGTGATGGCCGCTTCCGCTTCATCGCGACGTGACAGCGCCGCGAGTGCAGCATACTGCGAGACTGACGCCGGGTTTGACGTCGTGTGCGACTGAAACGCCGTCATCGCCTTGCTGACTGCGACCGGTGCGATGGACCAGCCGATGCGCCAACCGGTCATCGCGTACGCCTTGGCCACACCATTGATGATGATGAGATTGTCGCGCGACGATGCGAGTGAAAGCGCGGAGTGTGCCGGCGCGTCGTAGGCGATGCGCAGATAGATCTCGTCGGCGATCACCCACCACCCTCTGTCGGCGGCGAGATCGAGAATCGACGTCAACTCCGCAGCACTGTACACGGCACCCGTCGGATTACTCGGCGAGCACAACATCAGTCCTCGCGTGCGCGGTGTTGCCGCGGCCTCGAGTTGTGCAGGGGTGACCTTGAGCGCGTTTTCGACCGTGCCAAAAACCGGCACCGCGGTCGCACGTGCGAGTTCCACCATCTCGTAGTAGCTCGTCCATGCCGGGGTCGGCACGAGCACTTCATCGCCGGGGCCGAAGCAGCAGACGCAGGCGTTGTAGAGCGACTGCTTGGAGCCATTGGAGACGACGACTTCGGCCGGCGTGATCGGCATTCCCGCGTGCAACGAACGATTGGCGTCGGCAGCAATCGCTTCGCGGAGCGGCAGAATGCCTTCGGTCGCGGTGTAGCGGGTGTGTCCCTGCGCCATTGCCTCTGCGGCTGCGTCGCGGATGAACCGGGGCGTATCGAAATCGGGCTCGCCCGCACCGAGGTCGATGATTGCCTGGCCTGCTGCCTTGAGCGCCCGCGCCTTCGCCGCGACGGCCAATGTTGCCGACTCCTTCATTCGTGCGATGTTGGCGGACGGCTGGAAGGCAAGCGGCATGAGGAAATCGGGTTCAAGGTGGAGATCGATCCCCTCCTCTGCTAGTTTGCTGAGGCGGGTGTTGGGCACTCGCAAACTAAGCGTCGCCGTATGGCACGCGCCACGCACCATGCTGCGGTATGGACGTGCGAGAACACCGACCGTTGGGCGGTCGGGCTGACAGACAACTGAAAGGGAGCGGGACGTGGGCGAGCAAGAACGGGAGACCCCGGGGGCCGGGGCAACGCGCAGCCAGCATGTGGTGCTGCAAGGGCCAGCCGATCTGCGCATGATGGCGGCGGCGATGCGTCCGGGGCTGGAACGCAGTCGTGGAGAACAGGATGGCACCGCGCCCGCGTGCGTGGTCGTCACACCAACGACTGAACAGGCACTCAGCGCCGCAGAGCAGGCACGAGTCCTCCTCGCCAACGATTCACTCCGGGTGGTGCCGGTCAGCGCTGTTGCGCGCGCGCGCCGCGTCATCGCAACCGGTCCGGTCGCCGTCATTGTCGGGACCGCGGCTGAATTGCTCGAACTGCGTGTCGCGTCCGCGTTCAATCTCGACGCGCTGCGTGCCGTTGTCGTGATCGGTCTCGACGAGATTCTGCGCGACGGTGGTTCTGAGTCGCTGCAGGCGCTGCTCACTGGCGCGCCTGACGAGTTGCAGCGCATCGTCACGCTCGAAGAAGAGACGCCCGAAGCCGAGGCATTTCTTGAAGCGTATCTCCGTCGTGCACGCCGCATCACGCAGAACGTTGTCGTCGATACGCCGTTGCCGATGACGCCGAGCTATGCGCTCACGTCGGCAGCAGGCCGTGCGGATACGCTGCGTGCCGTGCTCGATGCAACCGATCCCCCGTCGTTGGTCGTTGTTGCGTCCACTGACGCTGGGCTGCGTGATGCGGAACGGGCGTTGGCGCGCCTTGGTCTGGTCGTTGATGGACATGCGGTGCAGGTCGTGAAGCAGCCGACGTCGCAGCACGTCGCGTTGGTGGTACTCTGGGAAGCACCGGCAACGACGGAAGCGCTCACGGAAGCGATCGCGACGCGTCCTGTTGATGCGATTGCGCTATTGCTGCCTGATGAACTTCCGGCCTTCCGTCGCATCACCAACGGACTCGCGGAAGTGTGGAATCCACCGGCTCGTAAGGAGGCAGCGGAAAGCCGTACGCGCACGCTGCGCACGGCACTCCGTTCAACGTTGGCCAACGCCGGTGGTGCATCAGCGAGTGAGATGGCGCTGCTCGCGCCCTTGCTCGACTCGCATGACGCACTCGAGATCGCGGCAGCCGCGCTCCGTTTGTACGAAGGTGCGCGTCGTGATGCGGTGACATTGCGCGCGAAAGCAGCCAACGCGGTTGCACGTGTTGCGCCGGCTTCGAGCCCGCGCAGCGGACTGGCGGTGGTTGGTGGCGGTGCAAGCAGCTCGGGCAAGCAGCGGGTCTTCCTGGCCGTCGGCAAGCGTGACAGCGTGCGTGTCGGCGACATCGTTGGGGCGGTCGCCAACGAAGCCGGCATTCCGGGTGAACGCATCGGTACGGTCGAACTGTTCGAGTCGCACAGCATCGTGGAACTCGCGGCAGACGACGCAGCCAAGGCCGTCGAAGTGTTGAGCGATGCGACGTTGCGCGGGCGTAGTCTCCGGGCCCGCATCGACGAGCGCGGTGGCGAACGTGCACCGCGCAAGGAGCGCACCTTCGGTCCGCCGCGCGCAGATCGTGGTGACCGTGGCGATCGGGGTGCACCGCGTGGTCCGGCCCGCAGCTTCGATCGCGGTGATCGTGGTGATCGCCCGCCGCGTCCGTTCGATCGCGCAGATCGCGCAGATCGCGGCGAACGCAGTGAGCGTCCTGCCCGCAGCTTTGATCGTATGGATCGGGCGCCGCGTGATGGCGCGCGCGACGACCGTGGACCGCGCTCTGGCCCGCCGCGTGGCGGTGCGGGTGGTGGTCGTGGTCCGGTGCGTCCCGATGAAGCGCGTCGTGCCTTTGGCGATCGCCCGGTGCGCGAGCGCGCCGAAGGAAAAGCCGAGTGGTCGGAGCGGGGCGCACGCATGCAGCACGCGAAGCGCCCGCCGCGCACCGACGAAGGCGCGGGTACACCGGAACGCGACGCCGAGTCGTAGGCGTGAGCGGCGCCTTTCAGACTTCAGGCGGTTGGATGGAGGTCATTGCGGGGTCGATGTTCAGTGGCAAGACGGAGGAGCTGTTGCGGCGAATCCGTCGAGCCACGATCGCTCGCAAACGCGTGCAGGTGTTCAAGTCCCATCTCGATGATCGGTATGCCGGCGCGTGGGCGGTCTCGAGCCACGACCGGCGCGTTTTCGAAGCGGTGCCGGTCGACTCTGCAGCGCAGATCCGTTTGCGTCTCGATCCGATGGCGCAGGTCATCGCGATCGACGAAGCGCAGTTTCTCGACAGCGGCATCATCGAGGTTGCCACGAGTCTGGCCGATCGTGGCCGACGCGTGATTCTCGCCGGTATCGATACCGATTTCCGCGGCGAGCCATTTGGTGCCATGCCGCACCTGATGGCGATCGCGGAAGTCGTCGACAAGCTGCATGCGATCTGCGTGCTTTGTGGGTCGCCGGCCAGTCGCAATCAGCGGTTGATCAGCGGGAAAGCTGCGCCGTATGAGTCGCCAACGATCATGGTCGGCGCAGCCGATTCGTACGAGGCCCGCTGTCGCGCCTGTCACGTCGTGCCGCGTCGCGACGAAGGGCAGCAACGATTGCTGTAGCGCTCTAACGCGCGGTTGTTGGCATCGCACGGTCGATGGCGTGCGTCAGTTCGACCGCGGTGAATGGCTTGGGTACGAATGGAATCTGACGAATCGCCAGATCGTCGCGCACGGTGGGGTTGAGTGCATACCCGCTCATCGCGACGATCGGCAGCGCCGCACCGCGACGCTGCGCTTCGTCTATCAGCTCGATGCCACTCATCCCGGGCATGGTGAGGTCGGTGACGATGACGGTGATTTCGTCGCGCCGCGAGTCGAGCACCGCCAGCGCGTCTGCGCCGGACGCGGCGACCACCACCCGATGCCCGATTTTTTCAAGCATCCGACGTGCGAGATCGCGTAACATCGGATCGTCATCGACCAGCAAAATGCCGTGAGACATGGTCGACGCGCGCACCTTCGCCGGAAGCACGACTTCGGAGCTGCCCTGCGCGGCTTCGGGGAAAAAGAGCCGCAGCGTCGTGCCACTCCCGGGCTCTGAATCACACTCGATGAACCCGTTGCTCTGCGCAACCATGCCATGGACCGACGCGAGTTCCATTCCGCGCCCCTGGCCGAAGGGTTGCGTCGAAAAGAACGGCTCGAAGAGTCGCGCCTTCACTTCGTCGGGCATGCCGACCCCGCTGTCACTCACGCGCAGTACGACGTAGCGACGTACATTCGGCTCGATGCCACTCTCGGTCGGCCGATCGCGCGTAACGACCTCGGTGCCGAGTGTGAGTGTGCCGCCATCAGGCATGGCATTGGTCGCGTTTTCGACCAGCGCGCGGATCGCGTCGTGCAGTCGCGTGCGATCGAGCAGCGCCACGGCTGGCTCGCGCGACAACTCCAGACGCACTGCAATCGACGCGGGTACGCTGTTGCGCGCCGCCACCTGATTCTCGTGGAGCAGTTCGTTCAGATCGATGCGCGTGCGTTGCAACATCTGGCGCCGGCCAACGGCGAGCAGTCGACGAGTGAGTTCTTCGGCGCGCACCGTGGCACGTTCGATCGCCTGCACATCTTCGAGATGCGGAGAGTCGTCCGCGAGTCCCTCAGCCAGAAAGCCGACGGCGCCGCGAATCACCGTCAAGAGATTATTGAAATCGTGAGCGATACCGCCGGCCAGTTGTCCGACCGCTTCGAGCTTTTGCGCCTGCCGCATCCGGTCTTCGGAGACGCGTTCATCGGTGATGTCCGAGAAGACAGCGACGGCACCGTACGGCTGCGTTTCACCCGCGCGGGTGAGCGGAGCGGCTGACACCGAAAGCCAGGTGAACACGCCGTCGCCCCGACGCACGCCCATGATGGCGGGGGGTTGGTTTGCACCCGTTCGCAGCGCCACGAGTGCCGGATGCAGCTCGTTGGGCCACGGGCTCCCGTCGTCGTGCATGGCTTCCCAGTTGTCCGCCCGGGGCTCCACACCGAGCAGCCGTGCCTCCGCCAAACCGAGAATGCGTTCCGCGCTCGGGTTCACGGAGCGAATGGCGCCCGTGTGGTCGTGCACGACGATGCCTTCGCGCATGGACACAATCACGGCGCGATATCGCGCTTCCGATTCATGCGCCAACGCTTCGGCGCGCACACGATCCGACACGTCCTGAATGATCACGTGCACCACGCGTCGACCGGCGATCTGCACCAGACTGGTGAACGTGTCGACATGGCGACGTTGATTGCCGGCGACGCGATGTTCGCGCAGATGTCGGTGTCCAGTGCCGACTGCGATGGTGTCGCTCCGCGCGCGCCACTCCTCGAGCGTCGAGGACTCGAGGTCGGTCGCGAGCATGCTGCGCATCGTTTCGCGCGGCCACCCGTAGAACGCTTCCGCCGCCGGGTTCACATCGACGATGCGCGCGTCTTCCGCGTCGGCCAGCAACTGGATCGCACCGTTCGACTCGAAGAGCACGCGATGACGCGCTTCACTCGCTTCCAACTCGACGCGTTCGAGATGCCGGGCCGTGATGTCGCGCGACGAAATCGCGACACCATCGTCGATCGGAACAAATTGACGCAGCACCCACCGTCCCGGTTTGTCCGGCAGCGGCGCGTACTGGGTGGACTCCATCGGACGGCGCGTCGCGACAACGGTACAACAGTTCTCCCACAGTCCGGTGTGGCTGCTGTGGGGGAACGCTGTCAGGAGCGGTGCGCCAGACAGTTCGGCCGCGGGGATCGCCGCCATGCGCGCGGCCCGCGTATTGGCATCCACGATCATGAAATCACGGATGGTGCCGTCGTCTTCGCGGTCGGCCCGGACGATCACAAACGCATCGAGTCCTGCGTCGAGCACCGTGCGAAAGCGCGCTTCGGCTGCGGCGACCTCGGCGCGTGCTGCCTCTTCGGCGTGCAAGCGCTCAGTGATGTCCCGGCCCTGGATGAGCAAGAATTGGCTCGAGCGCGAGGTCGGCGCAATGGAGCGGACCGAGAGGTCGTAGTGCACTTCGGTGCCGTCGGCGCGACGCAGACAGACGTCGCGCCGTTGCACACGCTCCGACCCGGCGCTGACAACGGCGTTGCGCAGCCATACCGCGATATCCGGGTGCGCCACAAGGCCGGGCGTGTCCCAGTACATGCGACCGAGCAGCACTTCGTATTCGAGCTGCGCGATCGCAAGCGCGGCACGGTTTGCATCCAGCACGCTTCCGTCGAGTGCGGTAATGGCTTTCAGGTCGAAACTGGCCTCGAAAGCGGACTCGATAGAAGCGGCGCGATCAGACGAGCGCAGACGACTCATGACGGCTTGAGGAGGACGCACGGCGGGAAGACGATTTGCACTTTGCAATAGTATCGCCCGATGGAAGGGGCTTCATCACAGCCTTGTAATGGACAGAAGGTCGGGCCCTTTGTATTGCTCTGTGACGCTTCATCAATGGGCGCGTCTTTTCCACGAAGTGGTTTTTTCTTGTCTCCCTCAATCTCCAAACCGACGGTCGCATGGGTGTAATCGCGACGCTTCTCGCACACGAACCACGACTCGCTCGGCTCCGGTCAGCCGCGCGGGATCGCTATCGTTTCGTTCCGTGTGACGACTGGACCTCGCTGACGCGTGCGTGCGAACGAGGCCCGATCAACGTGGTGGTCTTCGATCTGTACGTCGACGGCCGCGCAGATTTCGAACGTGTGCGCCAACTGCGCGTCCGTGTCCCTCGTGCGGCGCTCGTCGCATATGTGGATATGACGCGTGAGCGGGCCAAGGACATGTTCGACGCCGGCCGTTGCGGCATCGACGTACTCGTGGTGGCGGAGGAAACGGATACGCCGGCGATTCTGGCCGCGCTGCTCGATCAAGCCGAGGCGCGCAGCGTTTCAAGCTTGCTCAAGCCGCACCTGGCTGGGCTGCGAAGCGTGGTGCGTGACGCGGTCATGCTCTCAGTCACCCGTGCACACGAACGGCTCACACCGGACAGTCTGGCGCGCCTGATCGCCGTCTCACGTCGGCTGTTGTCCAAGCGACTGGAAGGGGCGCAGTTGCCGCCGCCGCACCAGCTGCTGACATGGGGTCGATTGATTGTGGCCGCCAGCATGCTGGAAGACGGCTCACGCAGCGCCGATGGCGTTGCGAGTGCACTCGACTTCCCGTCCGGCAGCGCCTTCCGTAACACCTGTCAGCGCTATCTGGGGTGCACGCCACACCAGATCCGCATCAAGGGTGGAGCGAGCTGGGTCATCACCGAGCTGCTCGTCAATCGCGAGAAGCGCCGCCAGATCGACAGCCACGAAGACGACATGTCCGAAAGTGCGGCGGCCTGAACCTCAGGAAGCCGTGGTGGAGTAACGCTGCGGTTGCAGCGAGACGGATCGAATTGCTGCCGGTGACGCATCGCCCTAGGATTCGGCGATGCGTCATTTCGGTTTAACGGGGAACATTGCCAGCGGAAAGAGCGCCGTCGCGTCGCTGCTCGCAGGGCTGGGCGCAACCGTGATTGACGCGGACCTGCTGGCCCGCGCAGCGGTGGCGCCGGGCACCGACGGATATGCCCGCGTGGTCGCACATTTCGGCTCCGAAATTGTCAACGTCGATGGCACCATCGATCGCGCCGCGCTCCGCCAACGGGTCTTCACCGATCCACTCGAGCGCGACGCCCTCAACGCGATCGTGCATCCGGTCGTGGGTCGCCTGCGGGAGGCTCGTGTGGCCGATGCACGCGCCAGTGGTGCGGAGACCGTCGTCTCCGACATCCCCCTGCTCTTTGAGGTCGGACTCGAGCACTCGTTCGACGGCGTCATCCTGGTTGATGCACCGCCGGCGCTCCGCCTTGCCCGTCTGATGCGCGACCGTGGGCTGAGTGAAGCAGACGCGCAGGCGATGATGGATGCGCAGTGGCCGAGCGAGCGAAAGCGGTCGGGCGCGACATGGGTCATCGACAACGACGGTTCACGTGAGCAGCTTGCTGTACGCGTCGCCGACGTCTGGCAGGCGCTTCAAACGATGATCGCATCCGCTCGTCCAACCCGCTCTTCAAAAACGTCTCCAACACCATCGGAGTAAATCGTGTCGAATATTCCCGCCGACCTGCGCTATACGAAGGACCACGAGTACGTGAAGACGACTGCCGACGCGGGCGTAGTCGCGATCGGAATCACCGACTACGCGCAGGGAGAATTAGGGGACATCGTGTACGTCGAACTGCCCAAGGTCGGCGCGACGTACAAGGAGCACGACGTGTTCGGCACAGTCGAGGCGGTGAAGGCGGTGTCCGAGCTGTTCATGCCGGTGACCGGCGAGGTGGTGGAAGTGAATGCGCGCATCGATGGCGAGCCGGCGTTGATCAATACGGAGCCGTACGAGGGAGGGTGGATGATTAAGGTGAGGGTTGCGGCGGGGGGAGATGCGGGGCTCATGAGTGCGGAGGAGTACAAGGGGCAGCTGGGGGAGTGACGGCAGCAGCGCTGGTGCATTGACAGCAGAGTTTTGAGTTTGCAGTTCGAGTTTCGGGTTTTGAGTTTGAACTGCGCACGACGTGGTGAGTGGTGGGTTTTGAGTTTGGAGTTACGCGTAACGAGAGCGGGGCGACGGAGAAGTTCTCCGTCGCCCCGCTTTGCGATTCCCCCGAATTCAAACCCACCACCCACCACGCAGTTCAGCTTTTCAACTGGCTACTCGTAACTCGAACTCACCACTCGACACTTTGCGGTAACCCCAATCCCGGCGAGCCGCGCATCACCCTCAGTTCGCATATTCTTCAATAGGCGGGCACGCGCACACCAGATTCCGATCGCCGAACGCGCTCTCGATTCTCCCCACCGTCGGCCAGAACTTCCGCTCCCGCGTCCACGCCGTCGGAAACGCCGCGTGCTCGCGTGAGTACGGCCGATCCCACGTGTCGCTGATGACATGCGCCGCGGTATGCGGGGCGCGCTTGAG
>JBKJTE010000143.1:0-11840 GCA_046590495.1 Gemmatimonas sp.
CGTCGCGACTGTCTCGCTTAAAGCGCAAGTCGTCACCATCCCCTACAACACGCTCTACACCGTACCGAATGTGGCGACGTTCATCGTGGTACCGGAGAGGTCGAGTCCCGTGTACAGATACGACGTCGCCCCATTCGGTACGGTGTAGAGCGTGTTGTAGGGGATGGTGACGACTTGCGCTTTAAGCGAGACAGTCGCGACGGCGACTAGAAGCAATGCACGGCCAAACTGTTGAATCATGTACTCTCCGGGCGGGTGGACTGGACAAATGGGACCAAACGAAATGTGATCGTCACACCGAACAGCTGTTCGAGCAAGCAAACACTGCCGTTGCGGTCGCCCAACACGGCACGCTTCCCGCGAGTGTGAAGTCGCTGCAGCGCGTGATAGTTTGAGCGCGAAATGCCGCGCTGGAAGCTCACGACACGCACATCCTCATTCCCGCATGCGCGTCAAACGCCGCTTAGCGGGAACCCGCCCGATGCGGACACTCCCTCTGTGGGCGCGTCCGCAACCGGCCAACAGGAGAGACGACATGGCAGTGGTCGAAGAAATCAAAGTGACCGGCGGCAAGCTCAAATCCCGCCTCAAGGAGCTCGTCCGCGAGGGGAACGTGCGACGCGTCGTGATTCGGAACGCGCAGGGTCGCACGCTTCTGGACATGCCACTCAACGCTGGGGTAGCGGGAGCGCTGCTGTTGCCGTTGTGGATTGCAGTAGGGTCGATCGTGGCGCTGGCCAAGGACTTCACGATTGTGGTGGAGCGGGATAGCCCGGGCGCGATGACGAAGGTGGAGTAGCCCCATGAACCCTCCACTTCGCGTGCCGGACGTTTCGCGTACTCGCACCAGCTCCCTCGCCGCGCTTTTGACTGGCCTGATCCTGGCCACGGCGCCCACCGCCTGCGCCGGCGACAAAGACCCCGGTGCTCCCGGCGCCACCTCCGCCACCGCCAACGACTCCGCCGCCATCGCACCGGCCCTCGCGTCGATCAGCGCCGACGATCTGCTGCGCCACACCAAGGCGCTCTCCGACGACTCGCTCGAAGGACGCGCGCCCGCAACACCGGGCGAAGACAAAGCCGTCCGCTACCTCGTCGATCAGTTCAAGCAGCTCGGACTCGCCTCGGCGAACCCCGACGGCAGCTACACGCAGGACGTGACCCTACTCGGCTTCACAGCGCATCCTGAAGCCACGTTCAACGTCGGCAGTCGCGTGATCCCCCTCTCATTCCCGACCGACTACGTCGCCGTCTCGCGTCACGACAAACCCGTCATCGATGTGAACGCAGAGCTGGTGTTCGTTGGCTATGGTGTCGTTGCGCCGGAGTACGGATGGGATGACTACAAAGGCGTCGACGTGAAAGGCAAAGTCATCGTCATGCTCATCAACGATCCTGCCGTCGCCGATCCGAAGGACGCGACCAGGCTCGATGCGACGATGTTCAGAGGCAACGCGATGACGTACTACGGTCGCTGGACCTACAAGTACGAAATCGCATCGGCGAAGGGCGCCGCTGGTGCCATCATTATTCACGAGACCGGCCCTGCGGGCTATCCGTACGAAGTTGTGAGTGGCAGCTGGTCGCGCGAAAACTTCGACATCGCGCGCGCAACCGACGACGCAGGCCGCACGCAGATCGAGTCGTGGATTTCGCAACCCAAGGCCGAAGAGTTGTTCAAGGCTGTGGGCAAGGATTTCGCCACACTCAAAGCCTACGCACGCACCAAAGACTTCAAGCCGGTACCGCTTGGAGCGACGGCGAAATTCCATCTTCGCAACGAAACGCGCACGGTGAAGTCACACAACGTTGTCGCCACGCTTGAAGGCAGCGACGCATCAAAGAAGTCCGAGTACGTCATCTACACAGCGCACTGGGATCACCTCGGTCGTGACACCACGATCAAGGGCGATCAGATCTTCAACGGTGCGCTTGACAACGCGTCCGGATGCGCGACGCTGCTCGAACTCGCAAAGGCATACAGCAAGCTGGCGACACGACCTGCGCGTTCAATCATGTTCATCGCGCTTACCGCGGAAGAGCAAGGATTGCTCGGCGCGAAGTTCTACGCGGAGAATCCGCTGGTGCCGCTGGAAAAGACGCTCGCCAACATCAACATGGACGGCTTCAACCAGTGGGGTCGCACCAAGGACATTGTCGTCGTCGGGTACGGTAACTCGACGCTCGAAGATCTTCTCGCAGATGTTGTGAAGCCAAACGGTCAGGTGCTCGCGCCCGACCCTGAGCCGGAGAAGGGTTTCTATTTTCGCTCAGATCATTTCGAGTTCGCCAAGAAGGGCGTCCCGGCCCTCTATCTCGACGCGGGCACGGAATTCATCGGCAAAGACTCGACGTACGGGCGCACCAAGCGTGAAGAGTACGAGAGCAAGGACTATCACAAGCCGAGCGATGAAGTGAAGCCGGACTGGGACCTGAGCGGCGCGGTGGAGAATACGCGCGCGCTGTTCGAAGTCGGCTATCGCGTGGCGAAATCGGACTCGTGGCCGACATGGAAGTCTGGCACCGAGTTCAAAGCCCGGCGGGATTCATCGCTCGCCTCGGCGAAGAAGTAACACGCGCGCGTCATGACGGCCGCTACTGGCCGTTGTTGCGGGCAACCCACTGCAACAGCTCCGCGCGCAGGCTGTCGCGCGCAACGGTGAGCGATGGATCACCGATCAAGTCATGCAGCTCAAGCGGATCAAGGGTGGGGTTGAAGAGTTGCTCGCGGCCGCGCCTGTCGCGCGTCATGTGCAGCGCCGGCGTCACCACCGACGCAGTGTTCTGATCGATTGAAAACGCCGTGAACGGATTCACCGGCTGCGCCATGCCCGTTGTCCAGAAAGCAACGAGTGAACGCCCACCGAGACTTCTATCGGGACCGCCGGTGAAACGCATGACCGTCGCGGCCAGGCGCTGAATCTCAATCGGCGACGACACGCGGAGTCCTGGCCTGAGCTTGTTCGGATAGACGATGACGAGCGGTACATGAAGCAGCGGCATCGTGACGCCAAAGCCGTGTCCAAGTTGACCATGCTCGCCGAACTCTTCTCCGTGGTCGGACGTGATGATAACGACCGTATTCCGGCGAAGCCCACGATCCTGCAGCCCATTCATCAGGGCCTCGATGCGGCTGTCGAGATAGGTGATGCTGGTTTCATACGCCGCTTCGATCTGGGCTCGTTCCAGAGGTGTGTAATCGCTGGAGTCCTTCTTGTCGCGCTCGAGTACGTTGCGCTTCAACTTGCTTTTGGAACTCGAGCGCCATTCGTCGGGCGTGTCGTACGGCGCGTGCGCATCGAAGTAGTTCAGGAATGCGAAGAACGGGCGCTTCGATTCGCGATGATCGAGCCACGACAGTACGCCGGCGTTTACTTCGTCGGCTGTCTTGCCACGCCGAAGGTTCGCGATTCCCATCGGACGGAGGGCCAGTGAGACAGCCGAGCGCACGATCCACGAGTGATCAACGATCGTGGGCAACGTTATGTCCTGATCCTCCCACCGGCCAAATCCTCGATCGAGTCCGAACACGTCGCTCAGGTATTTCACATTGGCCACGAAGCCTGCCGTCGCGTAGCCGCGACGCGTCAGCACTTCGGCAAGTGTCGGATATCGCTCACCCATCGGTGCGTTGGGACCGACGCCGAGGTCGGTCCAACTGCGACCGGTGAACATTGCGGCGTGCGACGGGAGCGTCCACGACGCGGGCGCAATCGCCCGATCGAAGACAACGCCTTCGCGCGCGAACTTCTCGAGAAACGGAGTGGTCCGCCGAGTGCCGGCGTTCAGGCTCGTGCTCGCGGCGCGTTCGGTGTCCATCACGATGAAGAGCACGTTCGGCGCGTCGACAGCGACATCACCTGCTGCTGCAAGCTGTCGATGCTCGCGAACCGTTTCGTACATCGGCACCGCCGCACCGAGGACTACGACAGTGGCCGCGAGCGGAATGATCGACGCACGCGCAACGCTTGCGACGTCACCTGCACCGGGCGCAATGGTGCGCCAGAGCGCGACCGCAGCACCGGTTATCAGTACGAGCGCGGCAGACCAGTGCAGACGTCCAGTTGCCATGATCACCGACAGCAAGCCGAGTCCGGCAAGAACCGCAACGATCAGATTGGGAGTGACACGCGATTTGAAGAGTGTGCGTGCGCCAATCAACAGTGCGCCAACCAAGGCAAGCGCGACCGCGTTCGCCAAGGGCGACATCCACACCGCATGCTGGCTGATGCCGATCACGCCGGGCGTTTCGCGGTGCAGGTAGAACACATGCAACATGTAGTAGTACGCTTCGGCGATCCCGACGCCGATTCCGATCCAGAGTGCGATGACGATCAGATCGACGGTCGTTGCGGCTGGTCGAGTGCGTCGACGTTCGAATTGGTAGCGCAGCGTCAGGACGAGAAGCGCCACGAGCGACACCGTGAGCACGACCACAATTGACGATCGTGCGATCGGTGCCCAGACGTCGAGATATGCGTCGGCGGACGTGGTGGCTCGTCCCGGTAGGTAACGGCCGACGAACGGGATCTGCCCTGAGTGCACAGCGCGAATCAGCGCCGGCGCACCCCATGTTGCCAAGATCCCGTACGCCAGCGGCCCGCCAGTCAACAACAGCAGCAGCAGTCGACTACGCGAGCGTGCAGTCGGTCCCATGATCGATGCAGAGATGAACGTTGAGTTCCATATGGTTCAGACGACGAGGAGTGCCACATCGTCATTACGTGGTCGCAATATCACCAAGCAGTGTCACCAAGCAATATCACCAATCGATCGGCGTACCGTGCGCACGGCGGCCCGCGCCTTCTGTGATCGTCATCACGCCGCTCGATGCGGAGATGGGATTGATCGTGGACTGCTTCTCAATGGTTGACCCAGCCCAACCACCCGGTCAGATTGCACGTCTGTCCGAGCCACGATCTGTGGACGCGTCAGAGGAGGGATGGCCGAGAGGCTGAAGGCACCGGTTTGCTAAACCGGCATAGGGGGCAACCCTTATCGCGGGTTCGAATCCCGCTTCCTCCGCTCCGCGGGTCCGCTGCTCTTGCCGGCGGGCCCGCGTTGTCGTTTACAGCACCCAATCGTCAGTTCCCAGTCCCGACAGTTCCCCCTGACCTTCCGGTCCGGTTTCGTCATATGTCGTCTGTGTCCAAGCGCCCCCGCGTGCGCTTCGCTCCCTCCCCCACGGGATTTTTGCACGTGGGTGGCGCCAGAACCGCTCTCTTCAATTGGCTCTACGCGCGCAAGTATGACGGTGATTTTCTCCTCCGTGTCGAGGACACCGACCGCGCCCGCAGCACCGACGACAGTACGCGCGCGATCTTCGATGGGCTCGAGTGGCTCGGTCTCACGTGGGATGAGACCGTCGTCTATCAGGGCTCGAACATCGTGCGCCACCAGGCCGACGCCAAGCGACTGCTGGAGAGCGGACACGCCTATCGCGACTTCACGCCGCTTGCGGAGTTGGAGCGCTTGCGTGCTGACGCGGAGTCCCGCGGACTGACGTTCCGCTTCGATCGGCGCATGGCTGAACTGACGCCTGAGAAAGAGGAGGAGAAGCTGGCCCGCGACGAGCCGTTCGTCATCCGATTCAAAGTGCCTGACGGAACGACCGAGTGGCTCGATCTCGTGCACGACCGTATCGCGTTCCCGAACAAGGATATCGAAGACTTCGTGGTGCTTCGCTCGGACGAGACGCCCGTGTACAACATGGCCGTGGTCTCCGACGACATCGACATGCGAATCACGCTGGTCATGCGCGGCGACGATCACATCTCGAACACGCCCAAGCAGATTTTGCTCTACCGCGCACTCGGCGCCGAGGTGCCGCAGTTTGCGCATGTGCCGATGATCCTGGGTGCCGACGGGAAGAAGCTGTCAAAGCGCCACGGCGCGACGGCGGTCGGCGACTACCAGTACCAGGGGCTGCTGCCCGGCGCGATGCTCAACTTCCTGGCGCTGCTCGGCTGGTCCACCGGCGACGACACCGAAGTGATGACGGTCGCCCAACTGGTGGAGCGTTTCGATGTCGCTGGCCTGCAGAAGAAGGCGGCAGTGTTCGACACGAAGAAGCTCGAGTGGATGAATGGTCAGCATCTCGCGATGATGACGCTCGAGCAGCTGGAGCCGTACGTAACGCCGGCGTTCGCACGTGCAGGCTATGCAACTGCCGAAGAATTGCACGCACGCAAGGAGTGGTATTTCGGACTGCTTGACTTGCTGCGTGTCCGCGCACGCACGACCGACGACATCGTTTCACTCGCGGCGCATTTCTTCCGCGACGACATCGAGTACGATCCGGAAGCGGTCACCAAGCAGTGGCGCGATGTCACTGCGACTTCCGACGTGCTGGCCGCAACCCGCGCCCGTCTCGCCTCACTCTCCACGTGGGAGCCGCAAGTGATGGAAGACGCGCTGCGCAAGCTCGCCGATGAACTGGGCATCTCCGGCGGCAAGATCTTTCAGCCGCTTCGGGTCGCACTCACGGGACTCACAGTCAGCCCCGGCATTTTCGACGTGCTGCTGTACCTCGGCCGTGATCGCTCACTCGGCCGTATCGACGCGGCCGTGCAATACTTGGCGCATGAACCGATGATCGAGAATTAAATCGCTACTTGTTGTCGGGTGTGCCAGGCTTCGCCGTGACGACCGACGCGTCTGGCGCGCGAAGTCGATCTCGCCGCTCGCGTTCCCGACGATCACGCAGCTCGCCAACCAGCTTGCGGAACTCTTGCTCGCCAAGGGCACGCTCGGAGTTGCGCATGATGTCTTCACGCGCGAGCGCGAGACGTTTGTCGCGATTGATCTCAGTGTAATTGCCGGACATCCCCTTCTGTGCGTTGAGCGGCAGCAGACCGAGCAGGGCGTTGGGGATGACCACCTTGCCGAGTCGGATGCCCATCCCATCCCAGCCCCACTTCTGGCCGTCGGCTGTGGTTTTGGTCCAGTCGCCAGGCTTCCGGCCGTAGCGCCCCTGGGCGCGAGCCAGCGAGTCGAGCGAATCGGCGGCCGAAGTGATCGCCCACCGCACGACGCTGTCGAGCCGTTCCGCGCCGTTGCGACCGGGCGCCGCACCTGCCCCGCCGCCGCCCGAACCACGCCAGACGCGCACGTCCGTGTATCCGGGCTTTACGCCGGTCAGGTTTGGGTCGAGCGCGCCGACAGGCTTCTCGCCCGGTGGGCCGCTCCCGGTGTCAGGGCCAGCCTTGACGGGCGCCGGTGGAGCCGCTGCGGGAACGCCGAGCTCTGGACCGGTGGTCGGAGGGCGAAGTCGCGAGGCGTCCGTCGATTCGGTCACTTTCGGCTTGGGAGCGACTTTGGGTGCTTCGGCCGGCTTGGACTTGGCCGGCGAAACGAAGGTCAGCCGTTCTTCGAGATCGTCGGTCCGCTTGTTGAGGCCGAGGAAACTGGAGAGTCCGTGCCCGAACGTCAGGAACTGGATCAGCGCGATGCCGATAACGAGGTGGGCGCCGATCGAGAGGAGCAGTGACTTGGTCGATCGCGGCTCACGCTCGCCCAACCCGCCTGTGCGGGCGCGCTCACTGACGCTGCCGCGCGTACGACGCGCAGCCGGAGACTCACTTTCGCGAGCCTCTTCAGGCGGCACGTCGTGCGGTGACGACGATGGTGGGAGCGACTCGGCCATGTGGTTGCTGCTACCCGGGCAATCCGACGGTGTGCCAGCGAATTCGGGCGCTGGGACTGATGCTGATGCGGACGGTGATGCGACGAATCATGACGCGTTCAGGATGCCGCAACGACAGGATTCGAAACAGCACTCAGACCAACAAGTTCGACTTCGACGACATCGCCAGCGTTAAGCGCCTTGGTTCCGGCGGGCGTCCCAGTGGCGATGATATCGCCCGGCTCGAGCGTCATGTATTGAGAAATGTAGGCCAACACCATCGGAATCGAGAATACCATGTCAGCGCCGGTCGCACGCTGGCATTCGACACCGTTCACCCGGGTGATGAGCGTGATCGCTTCCAGATCGGCAGGAGCAGCGACGGGGGTGCCGATGGGACAGAACGTGTCGTGTCCCTTTGCCCGCGTCCACTGACCGTCGCCCTTTTGCCAATCACGCGCGGTCACATCGTTCAGTGCGACCACGTGCGTGACAGCGGCGCGTGCTTCTGCCTCTGTCGACTTGCGCAGCCGCGCGCCAAGAACGACCGCGATCTCCCCTTCGAACTCCACGTGCGAAGAGCCGACAGGGAGTTCGATGTTGTCACCGGCTGCAATGATTGACGACGGGGCCTTGAGGAAAAAGAGCGGTTCCTTGGGAACGTCGTTGCCCATTTCGCGGGCGTGCTCGCGGTAGTTGCGGCCGATGCAAACGATTTTGGAGGGAGAAAGCATGGCAGGGCTTGGAGTGGGAACCACTCAGTTTCGAGTAGTGAGTTCGAGTTACCGGTTTCGAGTGACTGGAAACTACCACTCGATACTGGAAACTCTAACTCACAACTGCGAACTGCGCGGTTTTCTGTTGTAGAACTCTGACACCTGACCCCGCAACTCGCCCCATGCGCCTGTGATGCGCCTTGCTGGCGGCAGGCCGTTGAGCAGCTCCCGGCCATAGCGCTTGGTCAGCACCCGCGGATCACTCAGCACGACCACACCGCGATCGGTCGCGGTGCGAATGAGCCGGCCGAATCCCTGTTTCAAACGCAGCGATGCATGCGGCAACATGAATTCGCCGAAGGAATTGCCACCGCGTGCTTCGATCGCTTCGCACTGTGCCGCGACCATCGGTTCACTCGGCACTCGAAACGGCAGTTTGGCGATCAGCAATCCGCGGAGTGCGTCGCCAGGAACGTCGACCCCTTCCCAGAACGTTGCGGTGCCGAGCAGCACTGCGCGTCCCGCATCGCGAAAGCGCTGCAGCAGAATGTCGCGACTCTCTTCGCCATGCACGAGCAACGGGTAGCGCGCATCGTGTCCCGACTCGCGCAGCAGCTGCGCCATTTCACGAACATCGCGATGACTGGTGAAGAGCGCGAAGAGTCCACCGTCGCTTGCCGCCATCAAGTCGCGCAGTTGACGCGTGACGGCGGCGAAGTGTCCGCGCGCGTCCTCGTTGGGCGCAGGCAGGTCGGACGGTATCACCAGTAGTGCCTGGTGCGGGTAGTCGAACGGCGACGGAAAGATCGCGGTCGTTGTGGGCTTCTTGATCTCGTCGATGCCAAGTCGCTGTTCGAGAAATCCGAAGCCGCCCTCGGTCGCCAGTGTTGCACTGGTGACGATCGCCGTGTCAACGCGCGCAAAGAGATCGTCGCGCAGCACCGGCGCGAGATCGAGGGGGACGCAGTGGAGCGCAATGTTTCGCTCGAAACCCTGCTTGCCGGTGAACTCCATCCAGCGCACAACAGGTGCACCAGCGGCCGGTGTGCGCAGCGCGCGCGCGAGTGCATCGCCCGCGTTTTCGAGTCTGCGTGCAACGCCACGCAGTTCGCCCACCAATGGCGCCAGCTGTTCGCTTCGGCGCTCGTCGCTCTCGAGGCGTTCGCGCACGAGACGCAGGCCGTCTGACAACATGCCGATTTCGGTCAGCAATTCATCGAGCGTCTTCTCGATGCCGCCCTTCCACGCCGGGTGCGATGCAAAATCTTCGGTGAGGCGAATCATTGGCGTGTTCGCTTCCTGCAACGCGATCTCGAGCAATTCGAACAACAGCTGCGACCGATCGCGCGCCGTTGCACTGCTTGGCCCCAGCCGCTGCCGCACGAGATCGAGACTGGCAACGCTCAACAGATCGTTTGCACCACCAAGTTTTGCCGATAGCGCGGGCAACAGTCCCTTGCCGCGTCGCTCGATGCGCGCAAAGAGTCGCGCCAGTGCGCGCCGCGTGACGGACGCACCAAGGTGCGACGCCGCTGCGTCTTCGAGGTGATGCCCTTCGTCGACAACGAGTCGCTTGTAGGCCGGTAACACTGCAGCGTCGTCCCAGTTCTGCGATGTGCGACGCACCGCGACGTCTGAGAGCAGCAGGTGATGATTCACGACGACCACATCGGCCTGCGCTGCTTCCTTCCGGGCCTTGAAGAGAAAGCACTTGTCGTAAAACTGGCACTTGAGTCGACCGCAAAGATCGGGCTCTGCCGCGACCTCATCCCACACTTCACTCCGTGGCTGGACAGGCAGGTCGGAGAGCGAACCATCACGCGTGCGTTCAGCCCACTGTGCGATGACTTCCACATCGCCTGCGGCACCGTCTTCAAACAACGCTGCACCGGCACCACGCGCCTGCTCGAGCCGCATCAGACACACATAGTTGCGCCAACCCTTGAGCAGCGCGAAGCGAACCGGTTGGTCGCTCAACGCACGCTGCAGAAATGGGAGATCCTTCGTCACCAACTGTTCCTGCAACGTGATCGTATTCGTGGACACGATCGTGCGTTGCCCGTTCGCCGCAGCCCAACGCAGCGCCGGCACGAGATAGCCGAGTGATTTGCCGACGCCGGTCCCCGCTTCGAGCAGCGCGACACCGCCGTAGTTGTACGCGTCCGTCACGGCAGCGGCCATCGCACGCTGACTGGGCCGATCTTCATACGCACGCGCGCCCAGAGCCTTTTGCATCGATTGCGCGATCGCGCCATATGGCCCGAGCACAACGTCTACGTCGTCAGGCGAAACGGGAACAAGCGCCGCAGACTTCGGCACCTCGGTGACGATGTAGACGCGCGTCGCATCGTTGTCGATGATCCCAAAACCGACGCCATTCATGTGCACGCGATTCGCGACTTCCATGTCGGCATCGCTCGGCGTCAGCACACCGGATGGATGGTTGTGCAGTAGCATCTCGCCGCGTTCGGCGACGCCTGGCATTGCGAGGACGCTGCGAACGTCACCGCGCGCGACAGGGCGCGCGTTCGCGATGATCCCGTCTGCGTCAAGTGAAGCGACAAAACAGACTTCGTTGCCACCCGCGAGACGTATCGCTGTGCGCATTGCCGCCGACGCCGCGCGCGCGAGACGCGCTTCACCTATCACTGGCGGCCTTTGCCCGGACGGTCCCTTCGCCGAGAGCGCTTTGGCGGTCACGTCTTCCGTGGTTTCTTCTTCGCAGCGGGGAAGAGGACGTTGTTGAGGATCAACCGATAGCCAGGAGAATTTGGTCGCAGTGACAGGTCGGTTGGTGGACTGCCGATCGCATGCTGCGGATCTTCCGGGTCGTGGCCGCCGAGGAATGTCCACGAGCCCTTGCCGTAGTCACCATGAATGTACTTGGTCCACGGCGCGCCGTCTTCGGCGGCAAGTACGGTGACCGTCGGCTTGATGACGGCGCGGTTGAAGCTGGTGGTGACGCCATAGAAATCAGGAACGACCGTCCGATGATTCTGCACCAGCATCGCGGCAACTGGATCGAGCTTGGCTGAAAAATCAAAGAGCGAGAAACTGCCAAGCGGCTGACGACGGGCCGGCACATTCACCTGATGGCCGTCGATGTCGGAGAGTGCGTTGATGTACGGCGACGGTTCGATGTGCGCGCCGGTGAATGCGAGGGTGCGCGACCACACCATGCGCGCGTCAGCGTCAGGAGCGGGTGGCGTGCCGTCGGAGAATGGCCCGGCGATATCAACAGCGAACGATGCGATCGCGAGATCGAGCGATTCGGTGGCACCGCACATCGCGAACAGAAATCCACCGCGATCGACAAAACCGCGAATGTTGTCAGCCACCGCTTTCTTGAGCGCCGGCACATCGGGCAGACCGAACTTCCGCGCCATGGCGATATCGCGATCACGCTGCGCGACGAACCACGGCGCATCACGGTAGGCGAGAAAGAGCTTGTTGAACTGCCCCGTAAAGTCTTCGTGGTGCAAGTGCACCCAGTCGTACTT
>JBKJTE010000271.1:0-12569 GCA_046590495.1 Gemmatimonas sp.
GATTGCGTTCGTTGCTGGACAGATGTTGGATCGGCACAGACAATAATCTGCCCCAGCCCACCTCCCTTTACGAGACTTTGGATGACATCCACCCGCCCGGCATCGCGTCTCCTCAACTCGCTCGGGCTTCACCGGCGTGAATTGCGCGCCTGGGCCATGTACGATTGGGCGGTCTCAGCGGCGCAAACCACGATCATGACGGCGGTCTTCCCTATTTTCTTTGTGAAGGTCGCGGCCGGGGATCTGACCCCACCACAGGCGTCGCAGTGGTTTGCCAACGCCAACACGATCGGCGCGGTCCTGATAGCGATCATGGCACCGCTACTCGGCGCGTTGGCCGACTTCAAAGCGTCCAAGAAGAAGTTTCTTGTCGGGTTCATGCTGGTGGGCGTTGCTGCAACGGCCGCGATGTTCTTTATCAGTCGCGGCGACGTACTCTTTGCTGCGATCGTGTTCGTGCTGTCGCTGGGCGGTGCCGCGGGGAGCATGACGTTCTACGAATCGCTGCTGCCGCACATCGCCCGCGTCGATGAGATGGATCGTGTATCGACGGCGGGCTACGCCCTGGGTTATGTGGGCGGTGGACTGTTACTGGCGCTCAACCTCGCCTGGATCTCCAACCCCGGCATGTTCGGACTGCCGTCTGGCGATGGGCTTTCCGCCTCGCAGCAGACGCTTCCCGCGCGTCTTGCGTTTGTGTCAGTCGCGGTGTGGTGGCTCGTCTTTTCCATTCCTGTGCTGCGTCGCGTGCCTGAACCGCCACGCACCCTCGAGAGCGATGAAACGTCGACGGAAAATCCGTGGAAGGTGGCGTTCACACGACTCGGCGAAACGCTGCGTGAATTGCGTGGCTACAAACAGGCCGCACTGGCAATGCTGGCGTTCACGATTTATAACGACGGCATTCAGACGATCATCAAGATGGCGAGTGTGTACGGCACGGAGATCGGCATCGGTCAGTCGGACTTGATCACGGCAATTCTGCTGGTGCAGTTCATCGGTATTCCGTGCGCATTCGGGTTTGGCATGTTGGCCGGAAAGATCGGCGCCAAAACTTCGATCTTTATCGGATTGGTGGTCTACGCCGGCATTTGTGTCTTCGCGTACAACATGACGACAGCGCGCGAATTTTACCTCCTCGCTGTACTGGTGGGATTGGTGCAGGGCGGCACACAGGCACTCAGTCGCTCGTTGTTTGCGAACATGATTCCCAAGCATAAGAGCGGTGAGTTCTTCGGCTTCTACTCCGTCTTCGAAAAGTTCGGCGGCATTCTTGGTCCGCTCGCGTTCTCGATTGCGATCGGGCAGAGCGGCTCGAGTCGCGCGGCGATCCTGTCGGTCATCGCCTTCTTCATCGTTGGCGGCGCACTGCTCGCGCTCGTGAACGTGCCGGCGGGTGAACGTGCGGCGCGTGAGGCTGATGCGAGGGCGTTGGCGGCGTAACGGCAACAGCGACCTGCCGTACACGGAGAAGAGCACGAGAAGTGCAACAGCGAGAACCGCAGGAGCAAAGCGAACAATAGAAAAGAAACGAAACTGCCGTACACGGAAACCTGCAGGAACTGAAAACGAAAACAGCGGGAGACCGCAACAACAATAGAGGTTGTTTGCTGTTCTCCTGCAGTTCTCGCTGTTGCGCTTCTCGTGCTCTTCTCCGTGTACGGCAGTTCGGAATTCGCCGTTCCCGATCTCTGTCCCTACACGATCTATCCGACCACAAGCGTCTCGTCCGGCGGCGGCAATACCGGCCCCCCAAGATCCCAATGCCACGCTTCGCGCCTGACTTCTGTGCGCGGATCACGAAGCGGCTTGTACTGAAGCCGATCTGCCGGCATCCCAAGCAGCGCACCGTATGCGAGCAGTCGCGCGCGATCAGTGCTGACCATGTGCACCATGTGTCGCCCTTTCCAGACGTGACGGTGCAGCCACAAGCCACCGTCCATCGCGTGGATCATCCCTTCGCGTCGCCGCACAAACTCGCGTGCGCCGGCTGCGCGCGTCGCATCACGGATGCGCGAGGTGCGACGTGAGACGTTTACATCATCGACGATTGCCGGAAGGTCGCGATCGATCATCCTCGCAGCTTACCGACACGCCACCTGTCCTTCAACACTCGCCGGGGCAATTACCGCTGCTCCACCGTAAAAGACGGCGCAGGTGATCCCTGTGGCCTGCGGATGCACGGTCTGCGCGGACCAACCACGTGGCGTCGCTTCGACGATCGTCATGTTCACGCCGGGCGATGGCTGAAAGTTCACCGCGCTCAGTGCGGCCGCATACTGCGAGTTGACGTAGAAGTAGTCCTCTTCCGACGACGCGAGATTATGCAGGTCGCTCTTCATCGCACTGATCTGCGCCTTGCCCTTGGTCGCGGCAAATTTCGGGATCGCGATCGCTGCCAGTATCCCGATGATCACGACGACGATCAGCAGCTCGATGAGCGTAAAGCCTCTGGCGAAACGAGTGGAACGCATGCGTGTCCTCAAAGGTCGGCCAAGACGATGCGCGGTTGAGAGTTCGCGCAGTGGGGAGCGTCGGCAGAAGCGCAACGCCTTCACCCGTTGACTAGGCAACCTCGGTGCCGCCGGCGGCTCTTTCCGCCCAAGTGCTTCTCCGACTGCGACTTAGCGCGTTCTACCGGCGCCGATCGCTCCGCACAAACCGTCGCACGACGTCAGACTCCGTGCAGAATGCAACGGTCTGGGTCGTGCGATTTGATGGACTCACCACGCGTCAAATCAGGACTTGGCCGCCACCCAGTCGTTGCCGGTCCCCATCTCCACCAGCAGCGGGACGTTCAACTGCGCCGCGCTCTCCATCTCGCGTTTCACCATGGCCCTGAGCGTCGTTTCTTCTTCCGGCGGCAGCTCAAAGATCAATTCGTCGTGCACCGACAACAGCATGCGCGAGGCAAACTTCTCGTCGGCGAGCGCTTTGTGGATGTGCAGCATCGCGACCTTGATCAGATCCGCGGCCGAACCCTGAATCGGCGCGTTCGCCGCAACACGTTCACCGAAAGCGCGGATGTTGTGATTGCGTTCCTTGAGCTCCGGGATGTAACGGCGACGCTTGAACAACGTCTCCACATATCCTCTGGCCTTCGCATCGACAACACACTGCTCGAGAAACGCCTTCACACCGGCAAAACGCTCGAAATACGTCTCGATGAATGCCTTCGCCTCGGCATTCGTGATCTTGAGCTGACGCGATAACGCAAACGCACCCTGACCATAGATCGTCGCGAAGTTGATGGTTTTGGCGCGCGCGCGCATCTCGCTGGTAACGTCGGCGATATCAACGCCGAAGATGATCGCCGCCGTCTGCTTGTGAATGTCGCCGCCGGCCTTGAACGCCGACACGAACGATTCATCGCCAGACAGATGCGCCAGCAAACGCAGCTCGATCTGCGAATAGTCAGCGGACAACAACTTCCATCCTGGGCGTGGAACGAAGCCGCGACGAATCTCGCGACCGAGTTCACGACGCACCGGAATGTTCTGCAGATTCGGATCGGTCGACGACAATCGGCCCGTTGCCGCCACCGTCTGCCCGTACGACGTGTGTAGTCGATGATCGCGCGGATGCACCAACCTCGGCAACGCATCGATGTACGTGCTTTCGAGCTTGGAAATCTCGCGATACTCCATCAACAGCGTCGGCAACGTGTGTCCCTCTTCCGCGAGTTCCTGCAACACACTCGCGTCGGTGCTTGGGCCCGTTGCCGTCTTCTTCTTGATCGGAAGCCCCAGCTTCTCGAAGAGAATCACGCGCAGCTTGGGATTGGAGTTGATGTTGAACTCCTCGCCCGCTTCCGCCCAGATCTCTTTCTCCACGCGCTCGCGTTCAGCGCGGAATCGCGTCTTCAGTGACTCGAACCATGCCAGATCGATCGCGATCCCTTCCCACTCCATGTCCGCCAGCACGTCGATGAGCGGCACTTCGATGTTGGCGAACAGCTCCTGCATGCCAAGCTCGATGATGCGCGGCTCAAATATCGCGCGCAGCCGCATCGTGACGTCAACATCTTCGCACGAGTAATCGCGCGCCGCGTCCACAGGCACAACGTCAAACGGCAACTGCGAGCGTCCCTTGCCGCACAGCTGATCGTACGTCGTCATGGTGTGTCCCAGAAATTCGAGCGCAAGCAAGTCGAGCCCGTGCGAACGTCGCCCCGGATCGAGGACATAGCTCGCCAGCATCGTATCAAACTCGAGACCCGCCATGCGTACACCCGCCGTCCGCAGCACAAGCACGTCGTACTTGGCGTTCTGTGCGATTTTTTTGACGCCCGCGTCTTCGAGCAGCGCACGCAGCGGCGCCATCTCGTCGCTCGCAAGCGCCGGCAGATTCACCGGTTCGGCCACGCCGGCACTTATGCGACGCCCCGCGATTCCGGCATCGCCGGACAACAGCGCAAGATTGCCGTCCCCGTTGTCGAGCCGATGCTTGAACGGCAGGTAGTATGCTTCGCCCGGCGCAACGGCGATCGACATGCCGACAAGAATCGCGCGCATCGCATCGACGCCAAGCGGCGCGTCCGCATCGTTCACCGTTTCAGTATCGATCGCGATGTACGGCACTTCGCGCACCCGCGCGAGCAGCGTCGTCAGTGCATCGAGTGTGTCGACCGTTCTGTACGTCGCGTCGCCGAGCACAGGCACGCCACTCGCAGCGAGATGCACCGCAGGAGCGGGCGGGCGACCAACGCCACTGTAGCTGTTGTGAAGCTGCGCCGCGGCCATGAAGTCATTGGACGCGACATCGGTTGACGCAGTGGTAGTCGTCGGAGCGGCTGCACGTACTGCCGCTGGCGCATCGGGCAAATCGAACAGCGATGCCGGGGCCGCTGCGACCGGTGCCGCATACTCCGTCGGAGACGCGGGCCCGAGATCCTTGAGCATCGAGTTGAACTCGAGCTCGAGAAAGAGGTGACGTAACGCCTGCGTATCAGGCTTGCCCACCTTGAGCGCCGCAGGATCGAGCGCGATCGGCACATCCTGCATGATCGTCACGAGCTGCTTCGACAGCAGTGCCAGGTCATGATGTTCGATCAGCGCTTCACGGGGCCGCTTTTTGGTGACTTCGCTTGCATGCGCGAGGATCTCTTCGAGCGGACCGAACAGGCCGATCAACTCCTGCGCGGTCTTCTCGCCGATGCCCTTCACACCGGGCACGTTGTCCGACGTATCGCCGACGAGCGCGAGGTAGTCGATCACCCGTTCAGGAGGCACGCCCAGTCGGTCGTTCGCGTTCTCCATGCCAACCCACGACTCTTCGACACTCGCGGGTCCACCGCGCCCGGGGTTCAACAGCCATACACCGGGACGCACGAGCTGCTGAAAATCCTTGTCGCCGGAAACGACGACCACGTTGTAGCCCGCGTCGACACCAAGCTTGGCGAGCGTGCCGATCACGTCGTCCGCCTCGTAGCCCGGCACCGACAACACGGGCACGTCATACGCTTTCAGCAGTTGCGTGATCCGCTGCAGCCCCTGGTCGAAATCGGCCTGCAATTCGTCCGTCAGCTTTTCGCGCGTTGCTTTGTATTCCGGATACAGCTCGACGCGAAACGACGCACCGGCGTCATGCACCCAGCCAAGTAGCTCAGGCTTGTGCGTCGCCAGCAATCGCTTGAGAAAATTCGCGACGCCCCATGCTGCAGATGTATTCTCACCGCGACTCGTATTCAGCGGCCGCGTCAGCAGCGCAAAGAACGCGCGGTAAATCAGCGCATAGCCATCAACGAGAAAGAGTCGCGGTGCCGTAGGCCTGGTTACTTCGCTCACGGACGGGCGGCCATCCTGCGGCGGATCGCGTTCTGAAGATCAGCCATCTGCTGCGGATTCAACCGCCAGCGACCGAAGCCGCTCTGATCGAGAAAGACAAGTTGCAACCGATACTCGCGGTATTCCCACACCTGTTGCCGAACGCGCGCGTTCGGGTCGTTGGCGCCGGAATCGTAAATGTTGTCAGGGTCGCCGAGTCCAACGAACGCGATCCCACGATCAGAAAGCCAACCGGTTTGCGCGTCGTCGCGGAAGCGCACGTTTGCCGTTCGGATGCGGAGAAAGTAGTCGCGCAGTCCTTCGTGCTCGGGCGTCGCCGGCAGCGGGTCGGTGCTCTTGAGAAACTGCGCCCACGCGTCCGAACGCTGCGTCGCGGTTGCGTCCCGCAGCGTCTTGATGCGATCGGGCGTCGTGAAATAGCGGAGGTACGTCAGCATTTCTTCGAACGACGAGATCGGCAAATCGTCGCCAAGACTGACAAAAATGCGTGTCCGTGCGGTATCGGCGCGTCCGGCAGCGCTCACTTCCAGCGTCGTGATACCGATCCCCATCCGCGCGACAGGAACGCCGAGGGTGAAATCGCGGGCACTGCCACGCGCCGTGAGATCGACGTCGCGTTCCCACAGCATCTGCTCGCCTTCGCCGATGAGACGCGCATGTACCCGGGTCGGTGCTTCGGGGCCCACCGCTTCGATGTAAACCGGTAGCATCGAATCCACCCCGAACGTCACGGTTGACCTGGGCCGCGCCAGCAGCCTTGGCAACGAGTCCGCCGTCGTGCGCGGAATCACTTCATAAACCGGAACCAGCGACCCGATCGCGCCCGAGGCGAGACGCGGCACAAGGATCGACACTTCTTCGGACGCACCGCGAATGCTGGATTCGTCCTTCACGGCGACCGAGAGCGTGTAGCGGCCGGGCGGAAGACGAAGGAACTGCTGCCAGATGACGCTCTCGTCGGTGCGCGATGTTTCCCGGAAGGTCGGGACGCGCACCGTCTCCTTCGATTCGATCTGCTTCACGACCGACATCCCCTGACGCAGCTCGAGGCGCACTGTGTAGTTCGCCGCGTAGCGATCACCTTCGCGCGCAAAACCGAGTGCGCGCGAGGGGAGTGACATTGCGACGAGCGTCAACGTGCTGTCGGACGTCGGAGAGCGCAGAAACGAAACCGAGGAGACGAACGGAATCGTGCCGGCACCGGCCAGCAGTCCCATGCTGCGATAGAGTCGCTGCATTTCGGAACCGACCGCGATCCCGGCCACCGCTGGCACTCCGGCTGCCCCCGCGGGACCACCAGGACGCTGGCCGCGTGCCGGAGCTGGCTGATTGACCGACTGATTGCCGGAACAGGCCACGGCCATCGTCGATGCGAAGAGCATCAAGGCGATCGCTGAACGGCGCGCGGCGGACCTGCGCGCGCTGAATGGCTGGGTGGCGGCATCCGTAAGCAGCGTCAACGGCCGTGGCTCGCGAGACGATGACGTTGGAGGCAGCGAAGCCGCTGGCGGCATCGAACGCTGCTGAGACATGCGGCGGGAGACTCCCGGCTGGGAAAGAGAACACAAGGCGATAGGACACATACTACCGACAACACAGATCTACGGTCCGATATCGGCGACTCGTCACGAAACGAATTCGTGAGGTTTCCGATTTGGCAGCACATCTGTCTTGCACCCGACTGCCAACAGACGTTACGTTCGGCTCGTGCCCATCGAGACGATAGTCGGAACGACGCTGGCCGGCTACACGGTGCGCGGAAAGGTCGGCGAAGGGGGCACTTCGACCGTCTTTCGCGCGGACCATCCCCAGCACGGTACCGTTGCCCTGAAAGTGCTGCGCGAAAAGCTGCAGCACGACAAAACCGCAGTCGCGCGTTTTTTGCGCGAGGCGCAGTTCGGCGCACGAGTACAACACCCCAACATCATCCGTACCCTCGATTACGGGCAATCGGATGGCGATCGCTACTATCTGGCGATCGAATGGGCGTCCGGAGAAATCCTCGACAAACACGCGGAACGCTCGGGTCCGCTTCCGTCGAAAGAGGTCGCCGCGATCATGACGCAGATCTGTGGCGCCGTCCAGGCCGCGCATGATGCCGGGATCGTGCACCGCGATCTGAAGCCGGAAAACGTCATGTACGATCCGGCCACGCACCATGTGAAGCTGCTCGACTTTGGCATCGCGGCCGACACTGATGCCGCCCCTGACCAGCGCCTGACGCGCGCCGGATTTTTCGTCGGCACATTGATGTACGTCGCGCCCGAAGCGCTGTCCGGTGAACTCGTTGGCCCCGCGGCCGATCAGTACTCGCTGGCCACGATCGCCTACTTTCTGCTGACGGGAACGCTGCCGTACAGCGGCAAGTCGCCGCGCGAGCTGTTCTCCCAACTGCTCACGCAGCCGCCGACAGCACTCAACAAGGCCAAATCCGGGTTGACGTTTTCACCGCAAATCGAAGCGGTGATCATGAGGGCGCTCGCCAAACAGCCCGGCGAGCGCTATGCCTCGGTCACAGAATTCTCGAACGCGTTTGCCACCGCTGCCGTCGCGGCTCCCGTTGCCTCGGCCCCCGAGGCCGAAGGCGCTGCGAAATCTGGAATATTTGGAAAGGTGAAAGGACTGTTTGGCCGCTGATACTGACCACGCTCGCCTTGTCGCCCTGCTAGCCGAACGATCGGCCAAGCGGGGCGATTTTGTACTGGCCTCCGGGCGACGCTCGACGCTCTACATCGACTGCCGGCTCACTACGATGAGCCCGGAAGGGCAGCTGCTGATCGGTCGAGCCGCGCTGGCCGCAGTCCGCGCCAGCGGCTGGCCGGTGGATGCGGTCGGCGGGCTGACACTCGGCGCGGACCCGATCTCGTACGCGATCGCGCACGCGAGCGCACTCGCGCAGGAGAAGGGCGAGGGGGGATTGGTCCGCGCGTTCACAGTGCGCAAGGAAGCCAAGCAGCACGGAACCGGGCGACAGATCGAAGGGCCGTTCACGAGCGGCGATCGGGTCATCGTGGTAGAGGACGTCATTACGACCGGTGGATCGGCGCTCAAAGCGGTCGAAGCGATCCGTGCGGCCGGAGGCCAGGTGCTGGGGGTGCTGGCGCTGGTCGATCGGGAGGAAGGTGGACGGGAGGCGATCGAGGCGGCTGGGTTGAATGTGATCGCGATGGTGCGGGCGAGCGAGCTGCCGCTTTAACCGAAGTGGTGGGTGGTGGGTTTTAGGTGATGAGTTTTGAGTTCGTACACCCGAAACCCCGTACTCAAAACCCACCACCCACCACGGGGTTCAACGGCCAATGTCGCGGAAACGCGCCGACACGCTGACCCCCGCCCCCGCTCGGTCGTCCTGATGGGAGAGTCCTCCCCGTCACCCGGTCCGCCGTGCCCAGTTCGTACCGCACCCCCCAGGAATCAACGCTCGCCCTTTTCGAAGAAGAGCGCGCCAAAGACGTCGCGACCTTTCGGATCGCGGCTCGTCGGCGTTTCTGGAGCACGATCTTCATCGCCGGCGTGCTCATTGCCGGAATGCGGCTGGGTTTGGCCGAAGTCTCAATCTCGGCAATCATCGGGATGTTCTGCGCCGCGATCGGTGCGAACTGGCTGCTGGCGATCATCGGCAGTCGAGTAGATCTGTATCGCTGGTGGCTCCGCCACGTGTTCGCGGTCTTCGACACGATGCTGATCAGCAGCGTCATCTACCTGTTTGGTTCGCCGGTGCTGGTTTTGCTCTACGTCCTCGCGATCGTGCCGTACTCGTTCGACCGCGGACCGGCGTTGGGATATGTGACAACACTTGCGTCCGCGATTGGCTTTCTGATCGCGAGCTGGGGTTACGCGCACGCGCGACCCGCTGACGCGGCGCCATGGCCGCAGGTGCTGCTCGCGGCTGCGCTGCTGCTGGTTGTCGCGCAGCAGGTGATCCAGATGCCGTCGCGCCTGATCACGCGCATCCGTCGTACGCGCGAACGCATGGCCCAGGTGGAACGCGGCGATCTGCACGCGCGCGCGGATGCACGTCATGCGGACGAGCTGGGTTTTCTCGAGCGCAGCTACAATCGCATGCTGGATGATCTGACGATGCTCATCGAAACAATGCAGCAGGAGTCGGACGAACTCGCGGCGGTCGCCGTACAGGTGTACGGATCGGCGAGTGAGTTGCAGAAACGCGCCGGCGATGTCGCGTCCGGGGCACACGCGCTGCGTGACGAAGTCGCGCAGCAGCGGGCCCGGGCGGACATCGGCGTGCAGACTGGCTACCAGGCCCGCGAAACGGCCGACGAGGCGCATCGCAAAGCCGACAGCACCGCGAACGATGCCCATGCCGTCGATCATGCTGCCAGCGCCAGTCGCGAGGCGATTGAACGCGCAGCGCAGACGCTCATTCGGGTCGGGCAGGATGTCGATGCGACAGCCGAACGGGTGCGGCTCCTTGCGCCGGCATCGGAGCGCGTCGGCAATTTCGTCGCGACTGTCTCACGCATCGCACGTCAAACCAATCTGCTCGCTTTGAACGCGGCGATCGAAGCGTCCCGCGCCGGCGAGCACGGACTTGGCTTTGCCGTGGTGGCGGAAGAGATTCGCAAACTCGCCGGCGAAAGCGCGCTCGCAGCGAAAACGATCACGACCACCGTGCAGCGTGTGCGCGATGACATTGGCGGTGCCGTAACCTCGATGGACAACACTGCGCGAGAGGTCGCCGGGGCCGGCAACATCGCCCGTGACGCAACCGCCGCACTCGGCGCGATGGTGGAAGGCATTGCACGCATTGCCACGCAAAGCGACGAAGTGGCCGCGCTTGCGCAAACACAGGCGCAGTATTCGTCGAGTGTGGCCGACACATTCGAAGCCCTCGATGGCTCCGCCGATCGCGCGTCTCAGGCAGCAATCAATGCAGCCAACGCCGCTGCCGCACAGCGCATGAGCATCGATGAACTGTCGCGCAGCGCCGCACAGCTTTCGCAGACTGCAGCGCGCATGCGTGCGCTGGTCTTGCGACACACGGCCGAGCATGTGGTGGTACGGAATGACGCCGGTGTGGGCAGTGACTCGTCATCGCAGAGTGCTGCACCGTCATCGAGGCAGTCGCCTCAGACAACAGATCGTGCTTCAGCGACGGCTACAGCTCGAGTGGCGGCGTAGGGAAGGCGTTCAACTCCGACTCCGACGCGAGATGTACACGCGTTGCATCGGTTTCTGGCGCCTCGCAGTGCTGGAGACGTGCCATCTCGCCTTGCGCCTGGCGACTAGGGGCTTTCACTTCAGCTACCCATGACTCGGACCCGTCGTATCGACTTGTTGCGGTCGGTGGCAGATCGTGCACGGACCGCCCTCGTCGTCGCCGCCAACATCGTGGCATGCGAACTCGGCGCCCGCATCGGACTACCAGGTGTGGATGGCAGCCGCGTGCAGGCCTTCTTTCAGGGCGACAACCGCGGCCTTCTCGCCATCTACAACTTCCTGGCCGGCGGTGGCGTGTCCCGCGCAGGCATTTTTGCGCTCGGCATCATCCCATATCTCCAAGCCAGACTCTATCTGGGTTTGGCGCGTCGGGCGTTCCCGACGCTGCGGCGGCTCACCAACGACGCGCGCACAAAACAGTCTGTGGTCCGTGTCGCGACGGTGACCCTCGCTGCTCTGCAGGCATTTGGTTTTGCGCGGTTCCTTCAAAGCATTCCGGGCGCCGTCGCCGAGCCGGGGGGCGGGTTTGTCAGCCGCACCGTGCTGTTGCTTACCGGAGGGGCGATTGTTGTGGGTTGGCTCGCTGAACTGGTCGGGCCCGCGATGACGGATTCGCCGGCCGATGCGCGCGACATGCCTGCGCGCGAAAGGCTCGCGCCGGACGCGCTCGCGTGTCCATCGATCACCGCGACGGTGCGCCCGACGATGTCGGCGAATAACGCGGCGAATAGCACGGCGAATGGCACGGCGAATGACGCCACGGACGTACGCGAACTGTCGATGGCGCAGCTGCTGGCGTCGGAACGTCTCGCTGAAATTCCGCGCGTACGCGCCGAGCATGTTGAGATATCGCTCGAGTAGACTAGCGAACGCTGAATCGTCAGATCAAGGGTTGGCTGGTGGCTCCGGTGTGCTGTGTCGGAGCACGCTCCACTGCGGCGTTGTCGAGAAGGGTTCGAAGCGTCGCAGCGCGTCGCGATATGGCAGGACGAGATCGTGTCGCATGCGATCGAGCATTCCTTCCCCATCGAACGAACGACGGAATTCGACGGCCGAACATTGCAGAAGTGATTGCACGTGTCGTGAAAAGCTTTGTGGCGACGAGTACTCCAGATGATATGCGATGTGCGTGATGCTGAGTCCGGGATTCTCGAACAGACGCGCGGCGCGTACGAGTCTGGCCATCGCGAGATAGCGTTTGGGTGCCGGGAGTCGTGCGCGGAAGAAGCGACTCATGAAGGTGCTGGGAAGCACACCCATGCCGCGAGCGAGTTGTCGCACGGTGGTCACTGATGGCGCGGACAAAAAGATTGCTTCGAAGAAGCGCCGGCAGTCGTGCGGTACGTCAGGGAGATCGGTGTTGATGCGCGCTATCGCCACGCGTTCAATCGTTTCACCGCGTTCGCTCGCCACCAGTTGTCGTAGTTCACGCCATCCTTTCGGATCACGAACGTCGACGAGTGCGCGGACTCCTTGCTGGCCGAGCGCGAGCAGTGATTGCGTGGTGCGCGGCTCGGTGGCGGTGAGGAGGGCGACTGCGGGAACGCGTGGGAATTCCCGCACCATGCGTGCGACCTGTGTCGCGTGTTGTGTCTGGTACCGCGC
>JBKJTE010000305.1:0-18351 GCA_046590495.1 Gemmatimonas sp.
TGCGCGTTGAAGTTGATGTTGAGGTTGGTCGTCGTAACCCACGGTGCCTGACAGCTGCCGCGCGTGGCGAGCACGTTGAGCTGCTTCGCAAGACACGCTTTCGCGGCGGGTGCGCCATCGGCGAGCAACGACTGCATGCTGCTGCGCAATGTCGGATCTGTTACTGATGCCGGATCGAACACGAAAGCGCGATCGTTCTGGAATCCGCCGTCGCCATTCACGTCACCAGACACCGTCGGCGTGAAACGCTGCCCCGACTTCACACCAACCGCAAAGTTGACGTACATCAGGTCGAAGAGCGGGAGGCTGCTCCACGCGAGCTGGAACTGATGCTTGCCACTCGCGAGGTGCGGTCCCCATTCCTTGCTGAATGGGTTGCCAACGGTGTTGCTGAAACCGTTGAACTGATCGCGCACATCGAGCAGCGAGTAGGTGAACTGCCACTTGAGAAACTTGTTCGACGTCACCGGCAGCAACTTGAGCACGTAGTTGGTCGAGGTCGAATTCAGATCGGACGTCTGCAATGTCATGCGTTGAAACGCGGTCGTGCGACGTGTCGCGGCAGAAGCGATACTGCCAGTGAGCGGAAAGATTGCGGACGCAGGGGCAAACACCGGACGGCCGTTCTCGTTGTCGAGTGTAAAACGCGTGGTCGGATCGAGATTCAGATCGACAAAGCCCTGCTGATTCATGTTGTACGAGTACACGGCCTGCGCGCCAAGCACGAAGCGATTGTCGAGCACAGGACTGGACCAATCGATCGCCGTCCGCAGCGAACGTGACTGAGCATAATTCCGATCGAATGCGGTCACACTCGGCGCGACCGTCGAAAACACTGAGCCGTTAGTGCCGTCGGCGCAGGTAGAGGGTAGCGCGCTGAGGTTGGTAAGATACGAGTCCCACGCGGGCGTTGGTGCTGCGTCGCCAACGCAGGTGATGGACTGCGTGGAGCTCGCGAGACCGGTATTGACCACTGCGCCGTTGATGAGCGTCGCAGGCCCCATGTTCTGAAAAATGCCAGCGCCCGCATGAATGACCGCGAGTGGTGGACGCGCCGCGCCAGGCACGAACGCAACCTGCGGCGCATTGCCATACGTCCACTGCACGCCAACGCGTGGGCTGATGTAGAGCTTGTTCGGCACGGCGCTGTTGTCGATGCCGAACGCGTTCTTGACGGCGGGATTTTCCTTCGGCGTGTAGAGGAAATGATTTCCGTCAGCGCGCACACCGTACTGGACCTGAACGCGCGCCGTCGGACGCCATGCATCGCCAAGTGAAAGACCGCCGGAGACTTGATCAGTGTTGCCGCGAATCGTGTTGAGTGTGCGCGTGAAGCTGGCTGGGCGTCCGGCTTCGAGATCGGCGAGCGAATTGAAGCTGAACGAACCAAGCAGGTTGCTGTTGGCGTCGTTGGTGTTGTGCTCGCGTGAAATGTTGGACGTGAGCTTCACCGCGTGCTTGTTGTTGCCGCTGTACCACGACAGCGTGTTGCTCAGCTGCACCGCCTGCGTGAGCTGCGTGAATGGCGTCTGACTGCCGCCGAACGACAGTGGTTTGATCGAGCTCGAACCGTCGGCCAAAATCGAATTCACGCGCACCGTGCCCGACGGAAACGCGAGGAACGGCGAGCTCGCAATGCGCTGCGTCGAGATGCCAAGCGATGATTGCGACAGCACACCAAACCAGAAGTAGTTGGAGTGTGTCAGCGACATGCTGCCGACAACGACTTCGTTGTTGTTGGTGCGTGATGGAACGGTGGTGAGCAGGCTGCCGCCACCAAAGCCACCCGGTCCGCCGAACCCGCCAACGGTCGGCCGTGTGTGGCTGTAGAAGCCGTTCGTGCCAAGCGTGAACGAATGACCCGTGCCCGACGAACTTGGTGTCAGGTCGATATTGGACTGCAGGCTGACCTGATCGGTTGCATTGAGACTCGGCGCGCGCGCCACCGAAACCGGAACGCGCTTGTTGCCGAGAATGCCGAGCAGGCGCGTGACGGAATCAGGGGCAATGCCGGCCGCGGCAAGTCCGACGTCGCTGGCATTGAGCAGCGTGAGTGCATCGGAGAAGCGACGCTGGAACGAATAGGCGCCGTTGTAGAACGCCTTGTCCATCGCAATCGGGCCGCGTGCGCTGCCGCCGTAGCGAACTGTCGTGGACTTCTGGCCGGTGGAGTCGGCGTTTTCGTCGGTCCACTGCAGCTCGGGCGCTGTGCCATAGCCCGTCTGATTGCGGAACGAGTAGTTGGAGCCGGGGATGGACTGAATGGAGATCTGCGCGCCGCTGAAGCCGCCGCGTGAAACGTCCCACGGGAACTGATTGAACGAGAGACGGACCTGTGCATCAGGGGGGAGTGTGTTGATCCCTGAGCCAAGTCCATTGAATGTCGTGTTGTTCTGATCGCCGGAAAGACCCAGCGCGGAGAACATGTCCGAGGCGCCGTCCATGCCCGGAATGAGCTGAATGCCGGGGATGGAGGCGGCCATCGCGCTGAGGTTGCCCGCCTGATCGGGGGGCACGGCGGCGTTCGTGGTGAGTGCCTTGTCGCCGCCACCGACATCGGAGTTGGAGCCTGTTCGGCCGGGGAGCGCGCGTGCGCCATTGGCCGTGGTCACGATCTGATCCAGCGTCTGGATCGTCGACGACATGCGGGTGTCCGCGAGCATCACGGCTTCGTCGCCGACTTTTTTGATCTCGAAGCGCTTGGGGGCAAAGCCCAACGCCGCAAACTCGAGCCAGTAGTCACCTTCGCCATTCACGAAGATGATGGTGAACTGGCCGCGTCTATCGGTACGAGCGGTCTTCGTCACGCTGCCGCTGTACGAGGTGGCCTTCACCTGCACATTCGGCACGGCCAAGCTATCCGGGCCGGTGACCTTTCCGCGGATGATGTCCGAGGTTGACTGCGCCAAGGCGGGCCGGGCGACGGCCAGCAGCGCGGTGAGGGTCAGGACGGTGGAAAGGGCGGTAAATAATCGTTTGCACAGCGACGCGATGCGGCGGAAGGTCACAACAGCTCCAAGGGCGGTGGGTCATTACGCACGGCTTGGAGGTTAGTACGAACGGACGCGCCAAGGGTTGCTGATCCTGGCGAATCCGTTCGGTGGACGTTCAGAATGGCGTCAGATCGTGCTCAGGGCCCGCTCGGACGTTTCGACGGCTTCGGGAATGGCGGTGGCACGATTGGCTTGGCGCCGGCCGCATTCACCAACTTCATCGCTTCATCCACCGCCCGTTCAAGCTGGGGATCACGCCCGGCCATCGTCGACTTCGCGTCGAGCAGCACTTCAATATCGGGCGGCACACCTTCGTTTTCCGCGACCCACTTGTTGTTGATCGGATCGAAGACCGCGTTGTCGGGCGCGGTGACGGTACCGCCGTCCACGAGTGCGTAGTGCACCGACGACTTCACCAGACCGCCCCATGTGCGCGCGCCAATGAGCGGTCCCACCTTCTGCTGTCGAAATGCCCACGGGAAGTAATCGCCGCCGGAGCCGGCCAGTTCGTTGATGAGCAGCACCTTCGGTCCGAGCACGCCCTGCGGCAATCTGAAGGGGGCGCCGCCCGGAGTTTCGTTGGTGACGGCCGCACGTAACGTGCGTGTCATATGATCGACCATGTAGTCGTCGAGATTGCCGCCACCGTTGAAGCGCTCATCGATAACGGCACCCAGCTTGTCCTGCTGGGCGAAGATGTAGCGATCGAACGAGATCAAGCCGGCCGAGGCGGTGTTTGGAATCCAGGCGTACGCCAGTTTTCCCTCCGAGCGCTGTTCGACGAAGCGGCGATTGTCTTCGACCCACGCGCGCTGCCGAAGCCCGTTCTCGGAGCCGATGGGCGTCACCGTGACGGTCCAGGCGCCGTCCATCGTGGCACGATCGTTCACGTTCAGCACGGTCTGCCGCGTTGCGGTGCCATCGAGCAGGCGATACGGATCGTCCGACGCGGTGAGCGGCACGCCATTCACACCCACGAGATATTGACCGGTCTTTACGCGGAGCCCCGGTTGATCGAGCGGCGCTGCGAGCCCCGGGTTCCAGCTCTCGAACATGTAGATACGCCCGATGCGCCAGCCTCCGTTCTCCGCGACGAGATCAGCCCCGAGCGTTCCCACGCGTGATGTATCAACCGCGGGAAAATCGCCGCCGTTCACAAAGCTGTGGCCGACGGACAATTCACCGTTCACCAGATCGAGCACGTAGCTCAGATCTGCGCGATGCCGCACATGCGCAACGAGCGGGCGATAGCGCTCACGCACCGCGTTCCAGTCGTTCCCGTGCATGTTCGGATCGTAAAAGAAATCCTTTTCATAGTGCCACGTTTCGTCAAACATCTGCTGCCACTCGGCCATGCGATCGAGCTGCATGCGCAACGCGACGCGCACCGCTCCCTTGCCAGGAGTGGGCGGTGCATCAGTGCCGACGACCGACCACACATCGCCCGACTGATAGAGCATCTTCTTGCCGTCGCCGGAGAGCGAGATGCGCTGCACGCCGCGCACGAAGACATCGAGTTTGGCGTCGGTGACGGTAAACTTGTGCAGCGTCAGCCCCGGGGAATTCTCGACACGCTCGGCGATGAACACCGTACCAGACGGACCCGCAAAAACATCGCTGTAGCGGCGCACCGGAATTGGCAGCGCGAGAATGCGACGATCGACGCCTGCCGTATCGATACGCACCACGACCGCACCGCTATCCGGTTTGGCGGGTGGTGCGACGGCCTCCTCGTCGCTCTTGGGCGCGAATGGCGTGACGTCGCCGGCGCGCAACAACAGCACGTACGCCCCGTGGGACGGATCGGCCAGACCCGAGCTCGTGTTCGCCCAGCCGGAGCCGAGTCCGACGTTGGTGCTCGCAAGGAAGTAGAGGTGTCGGCCGTTCTTGTCCCATACCGGCGACGAGGCATCGGCCATCGCATCGGTGAGTGGTACGGCGCGGCCAGATTCCACCGACCACACGACGATGCGATGCAGCTGATTCGGAAAGTATTTCGCATACGCGAGCCACTTCGAATCGGGGGACCAGGTGATCCCCATGCTGCCGCGCCCGATGTTGCTGCCATCGTTGTCGGCGGTGGTGATCTTCCCCGTCGCGAGTTCGATCACCTGAATGCGCGTGTCGTCGTCCACAAACGCAATGCGCTTGCCGTCGGGCGACCAGGTCGGCTCCCACGCCATCTTTGATTGGCCGATGGCCATGGTGCGCGTCGGCACGAGTCCATCCTGCGACGCGATGTGCAATCGGTAGCCGCTGCCTGAGTCGGCGAACCACGCGACCTCCTTGCCGTTCGGCGACCACGCCGGCGCGCGGTCGGCGACGCCCGCGCTGTGCGACAGGTTGCGCATGTCGCCCTGCTCGACCGGCACGGTGAAGATCTCGCCGCGCGATTCCATCAGCGCGCGCTTTCCCGTCGGCGAGAGTGCGGCCGATGAGATGTTCTTCGTCACGTCTTCCCATCGCGTCTCCGCCCACGGGAAATCGCCGTCGATCGTGATAGCCAGCTTGGTGCTCTGGCCCGTGGCCGGATCGAGTGTGTGCAGGTAGCCGTCCTGCTCGAACACCAGCCCGGTCTTGCTCGCGCCGAGTGACTTCACTTCGGCACCGGTAAAGCGCGTCACCTGTGCGAGGGCTTTGGTGGCGACATCGTACGACCAGACGTTCTCCGCCCAATTGCGATCGGAGAGGAAGAAAATCTTGCCGCCGATCCACACCGGATCGACGTCCATCGAGCGCTCGTTCGGCAGTTTCACTTCATTGCGCGAGGCGAGGTCGAGGATTTCGAGCGCGGTGTTCTGTCCGCCGCGATAGCTGCGCCACTCCACGTCCCAGCGCATGACGCGATCGATGATCAGCTGTTTACCGTCGGGTGAGTACGACCCGCTGTTGCCCCATACATCGGCGAGCATGGTGGAGGGACCGCCGGTGCGTGCGACGGTCCACAAGCGGCTGTACGCCGTCGGCGCCGTGCCTCGCGTCGAGGCGTACAGCACTCGCGCACCGTCCGGAGTCCAGCCACGCGCGATGGAATGGGCCGGGTACCATGTCAGTCGCGTCGGCTCGCCACCGCGCGCCGCCACCACGTACACTGACGGTGTGCCGGACCGATTGGAGGTGAATGCGATCCACTGGCCATCGGGTGAAAACTGCGGATCGCTTTCGACGGCGGGCGTGCTGGTGATGCGCCGCGCTGCGCCACCGCTTCGTGCCACGACCCAGATGTCCGCGCCGTATTCGAATGCGATCTCGGTCGCGCTCATGGTCGGCTGACGCAACAGTCGCGCATCTTGTCCAGCGGCGGGCGTGGATAGCAACGCAGCGCCGGCAATCAGCGACGCGAGCGCTGAAATCCTTTGGGACATGCGGTAACTCCAGGTACGGATGGGATTGTCGGTGATGCGCGAGCAGCGGCGATGCGGCCGACGATTGCGGCAAGCTGTTGCGTTGACAGTATGGCCCATGACAACTGCGAGCAAGGAACGTCGACGACAGCGCGCCCGGAGATGCCGCCGAGCCGCGCACTGCGATTGAACCCATTCATCGCGGCGTGCGTCAGCAAGCTCACAGAGTAGTGCACAACGGCAGGATGCGGCATAAGTTCGCAACGGCGCTCCAAGGGCGGTGGGTCGATACGCACGACTTGGAGGTTAGTACGAACGAACAAACCGACGCGCGCGTCGGGGCGGACCGCTTTCCATCCTCAAATGACCTGGGAACCGCATGCGGAAACTGCTCATCGGACTAACGGCGGCGGCAGCGTTGGTTCTCTATCAGCCGTGGCGCTACCGTTGGGCATTTGGCCGCGACGCTGGCGCGGCGCGGGCGGAAGACTGGAAGGAAAAACCATGCTCCCAAGAGCTCGCCAAAGCGCTGTACAGTCCCGCGGCGGAAACGGAGATCGCATCGCGTGAGGGAAATCGGTTCTTCTATCCGGGTAGACCTGGGCATTGGTACTACGTGTACGGCTTCCGGCTACAAGCGTCCTGCGAGGCCGCGCGTCGAGCGTTGGGCGCTGCTCAGTGGGACCAATCGGCGGGCGGACCGCCAACAGCGCCACACCCGGATGATTAGAAGCGCATGAGCCGCGCAGGCGTGACCTTGGTCGGATCGCCGACGTACGCCCAGCGCACTTTCGACATGTAGGTGCGGGCGGCGTTGCGGATTTCTTCGGGCGTGACGGCACGAAGGTCGTCGACAAAGTGCGACGCCTTTGTGAAGTCACCCTGATAAAGTGCCGCGCGCGCGAGCAGGTTGGCCTGGTCGGCGTTGGTTTCGTTGTCGAGGAAGTAGGTGACGATGAACTGCTGCACCAACCGCTCGAGCCCTTCGGGGGTGATGTAGCCGTCCTGCAGGTCGGTGATTTGCTGACGCATGATCGACAGCACTTCGTCGGGCGACGTGGTGGTGACATACAGCCCGCCCGATGCAAACGCGCGCTCCACAAACGGCGCGTTCACTTCGTACGACAGATTGCGACGACCACGCACTTCGCCAAAGAGACGACCGGAGAGCACGGCGCAGGCGAGACGCAGCGCGGCGTAGTCTTTGGACGTTGCGGGCGGGCCCTGGAAATAGCCTTGCAGATAGTTCGTTGGCAGCGAACGCTTGGCGACGACATAGGCGGTGGGTAGTGCTTTCGGCGCTTCGGGCACGGTCCACGTATAGTTGCCTTTGGGCAGGCGCCCGATGCTTTCGCGCACCAATCGTTCAACACGCGCGCGTGAAACGTTGCCGACCACGACCAGCATCATGCGCGACGTGACCATCTGTTCGTTCTGGTACGCGCGTAGATCGGCGACGCTCAGTTTCGTGAGCGACGCAACGTTGCCGAGTGGTTCGAGCGCGTACGGATGTCCGACATACGTGATGCTGTCGGCGAGATAGTCGAGCAGCGCATCGGGGCTGTCTGTGCGCTGCTTGAGTGCACTGACAAACTGTTCGCGCACGAGTTCAACGTCGGCGGCGTCAAGACGGGGCGCGATGATGCGATCGGCGAGAATGGCCCACGTCGAATCGAAACCAGCGACCGTTGAACGCAGTGCGACGGTGGTCCAATCGAGACCCGGACTCACACCGATGGCGCCACCAAGTCGCGCCATCTTTGCGCGCAAAATGTCACGTGGATACTTCTGTGTGCCGCGTTCACTCGCTTCGAGCAGCAGACTTTCGATCCCTTCGTTGCTCGTGTTGAGCTGACGCACGCCACCAAGCAGATAGAGATTCGCTGCAACGACTGCGTTGGCGGTGACGCGTCTGAGAATGACCGGAATTCCTGCAACATCGAAACGCGACGTGAGTGTGTCTCCACTCTGCTCATCGGCGGGTGATGGGATCGCAGCGGCGGTTTTTGCAACCGGCGCTTTTATAACCGGCTTCTTCGCGGTCGGAGGTGTGGCCTTCCTCGTAGACGTCTGCGCATCTGCACGCTGCCAGGCACCACCAAACACCAACATCATCGCCAAGCCGCTCACGACAGCGCTGCCACCACGCCGCATCATTCGCGTAATTCGCGAAATTCGTGGCCACGCAGTTTCGCCCTTCATTTGCAGAATCCGTGGCGTACTCACGGGCGCACCACCGGACGCTTCACCGGCGTCAGCAACTCGGCTTCCGTCAGTCCGATACTCTTCTTCGCTTCAGGTGACAACAGAATGCTGGTCAATCTCGGTTTCCCGGCGATGTATGTACTCGTGTAGCGCGTCAAATCCGTGATGCGCTGTTGGGCCATCTGATCGGTGTAACCCATGAAGTATTCGAGGTTCGCGACGCTCCACCAGAAACCGATCGTGTGGGCAATCTCCGACGCCTTCTCAATGCCGAACGCACTCGACACGGTGCGCTGCGCCTTTACCGCTTCGAGTTCTCCCGGCGTGATGTACGTCGGATCGGTGAATCTGGCGATCTCGCGTTCGAGCGCCGCGAGGGCGGGACGCAGTTTGTCCGGTGTCGTCTGTCCGCTGATGGAAATCGGACCGACCTGATTGAGCGTGTAGTAATTCACGCCGACGCCCTGCCACAATCCGCTGTCGACCAGGTTCTTCTGAAATGTCGAACCGGGGGTGTTCAACACATCGCTGAACACGTCAGCCGCATACGTCGCGGCCGCGTCCTTACCGACGCTCGGCCCTTGCCACTGAATCAGCACGGCCACCGCGTTGATCGGCTCTTCAACGATGAGTGACTTGTTGCCATTGAGCGGCGGAATTGGCGGAATCGGATCGGCGACAAACGGATCGGCACCGCGCGCCCAATCGCCAAACACCTTTTCCGCGATACCAAACACCTGCTCCGGCTTCACGTCACCGGTGACGATGAGCGAACTGTTGTTCGGTACGTAGTACTTGCCCTGAATGAAACGCATCTGTTCCGGCGTCACATTCTTGAGCACGACGCGATCGCCGATGGTGTTCTTGCGGCTGAACTGACCGGGGTAAAGCGCTTCCGTCGCCTTCTGCTGAAAGTCGAACCCGGGCTGCGCTTCGTTGCGATCATACTCGCCGAGTACTACTTCCTTTTCGCGCTTCAACTCGTCTTCGAGAAACAGCGGACCCCGCAGTGCACTCGCGAGAAACTTCATGCCGCCCTCGAGCGAGTCTGCCGGCAATGTCAGGAAATAGTTGACGCGCTCTTCCTGCGTGCTGCCGTTGTACTTCGCACCCAGCTCCGCTGAGCGATCATTGAACTGCTCCGCACTCGGCAGATCCTTGTTCGCCTTGAAGAACATGTGCTCGTACATGTGCGCGAGCCCCGCGTATTCAGGCGTCTGCGTGAACGCGCCGTTGCGCACGTCGATTTCGAGTGTCGCGATCGGAACGCCGTGGTTTTCGACGACGATGATTTCGAGACCGTTGGGCAGCAGCTTGCGGCGGAGGACTTTATCGAGCTCCGCTCGTGATTGGGCGTGGGCGAGCGAAGGAGTGAGTGCGGGGAGCGTGATGCTTGTCGCGGCCGTTGCGACTAACAGCTTCATGACGCGCAGTCGCAACTGTCGCCTGTTCGAGCCGAGTGGTGCAGGCATTCGATGACGTGTGAATACATGTGAAGGAAGGACGTTGGTTCTACGTCGCTGGCCCAATACACCGTCGGTCGGACGCGGGGTCCGGAAGTTCCGCGCAGCGCCGACGCAGGCCAAGGTGTGTAGGATGGCACTCCGGTCACCTGTGCCGCCAGCGTCCGACGGTGAACGCGGTGCACGCATGAACCGTTCGTGATCGGGTCGGCCCGTATCCAACCGGGACGGATGGTCGTAGCTTCGCGCATGAAATCAACGGAGTCGATCAGCCAAACGCGTGCCGCTTCGCGTGTCGTTCTCTTCGCAGCACTGCTGGTGCAGGTCGGCATCTTCACCCCTGGCTGCGCGAGGGCGCCCGCACGACCCACGAGCAACGTCGTCCTCGCCAACGACAATCGTCACGCCGCGGGCACCATGCGGGGCGACACGCTCTTCGTGCATCTCGAAGTGCGCACCGGACGATGGTTTCCTGAAGATCCGAAGGGGCAGTACGTCGACGTACCGGCAATCGGCGAAGTCGGGAAAGCCGTGGAGGTGCCGGGGCCGCTCGTTCGCGTCGTCGAAGGCACTGTCATCAGCGCACAGCTGACCAACTCACTCACCGATTCGACCGTGACGTGGTTTGGCATGCAGACGAGGCCCGGATTCGATTCCGTGCGCATCAAGCCAGGCGAGACGAAGAGTGTGCGATTCCTCGCGGGTGCGGCGGGCACGTACTTCTATTCGGCCCGTGTTGGGGAGGTTGACCACAAAGTGCGGGAGCGCGAGCAGACCGTCGCTGCGTTTGTGGTCGATGCAAAGGGCGCGCGTACCGACGATCGGGTATTCGTGATGAACATCTGGAGTGAGCCGATCGATTCGATCAACTATCGCAACGCGCTGACGATCAACGGACGCGCATGGCCATACACCGAACGGCTCGAGGCGATTGCAGGCGATACACTGACGTGGCGAGTTGTGAATGGCACCATTCGCGTGCACCCGATGCATTTGCACGGATTCTACTTCCGCATTTCAAATCTTGGCGATGGTGGACGCGATTCACTGTTGAGCGATGGGGAGCAACCGAATGTCGTGACGCAGGTGATGGAGCCATTCTCTACGATGGCGATGCAGTGGGTTGCAGAACGCGAAGGAAATTGGCTCTTCCACTGTCACCTCGCGTTTCATGTCGATCCGGGCGCGCGGTTCACGCTCATCAGCGCGGCAAAGGACACATCGCTCAAGTCGCAAAACGGATCGCCGGAGTTCCCGCAGGCGATAACGCACGACGATCACAAGTCCGGCGATGTCGCTCGACACATGGCGGGACTCATACTCGGCATTTCCGTCGCACCCAAGCCGAACACCATCGTCGACGCTCGAGTGAATCCGCGCCAGATGCGTCTCGTTGTCGACGAAGCGCCACGCCGTGGACGCTCACCGCGTGCGATGGGATTTGTGTTGCAGTCTGGTGCGGAGCCGGCTCGTGATTCGGTGGAGATTCCGGGAACTCTGCTGGTGCTCACACGTGGTGAGCCGACGGATATCACCGTGATCAATCGATTGACCGAAGGCACGTCGGTGCATTGGCACGGTATCGAACTGGAGAGTTTTTCCGACGGCGTATCGGGGTGGAGCGGTGGTGGCAAAAAGATGGCGCCGCTGATTGCGCCGGGCGACTCATTCACGGCGCACCTCACATTGCGTCGCGCTGGAACGTTCATCTATCACACGCATCTCAATGATCTCGAGCAGCTCACGTCGGGAATGTACGGTGCGATTGTGGTGCTTGAACCGGGGCGGAAGTACGACCCGAAGGTGGATCACCTTTTCGTCGTCGGCTGGGATGGCGAAAAGGATCCGCCGCATCTGCTGGTGAATGGCGACTCACTTCCGAAGCCACTCGTACTTGCTGCCGGTGTACATCACCGGCTGCGGTTTGTGTTCATTGGTCTCGTGAATGGCGATGAGTTTTCGCTGCGATCGGACACTACCCTCGTGCAGTGGCGCGCACTCGCGCAGGACGGCTACGAGATGCCGGTGGCACGGCAGCGAGTAGGCGCGGCGAAGGTGAGCGGCTTCGCCGGTCAGACATTCGATTTCGATTTCCTGCCGCCGGCGCGCGGCGTCTACACGTTGACGGCGGGCGATCCGAAGAAGCCGGAGTGGCAACAGCGCATCGAGATCAGGTAACGTCGGCGTTAGTGCGCCCGATCACTCCATATGGAATAGGCAACCACATAAGGCCGGTCGGTGCTTGGCCTGTATTGCGCGCCCGCTCGCGCCGAGGTAATAGTCTTTAGCGACGAGTTTCCCCGCAGCCGACCTTCGGAGGTTCGAGTGCGACGAACACATGCTCATCCACACACGCTTCGATTGTACGTCGTGCTGATGCTGTTGACGGTCGCATGTATGGCAACGCCGACGTCACTCCACGCGCAAGACAAGAAGCAGCGGGGCGATCGTAATCGCATTACCACGAGTGAGCTCGTTGAAGCGAACGGCAGCTTCAACACGGCCTACGACATCATTCGCACCATGCGCGCACAGTGGCTCAACCCGCCGCAAGGGCGGACGTCAACGGCTACGATGAGCGGCGACGGTGGTGGCGCGAAAGAGCTGGTTGTCTACATCGACGACGTGCGCCAGCAGTCGGTCGACGATCTCAGGACGGTGAAGGCGAAAGACGTCGTGGAGCTCCGCTACCTCGACCAGAATCGCGCGATTCAGATGCGTGGCCCGGGGCACGAGATGGGTGTGGTCGAGGTGACGACGGTGAACAAGCGGAAGTAGCTGCGAAGTCGATCGCGAATTAGATCATGTCGCCGGGAGGCGTTTACTTTCCGGCATGACGCCTGATCAGATTGCCGACGCGCTTGTCTCGAGCCATGGTCGGTCCCTCGACCGAGCACGCATTCATCTTTGCGAACCGTTGGCCCCGCACACCACCTTCCGCATCGGTGGGCCGGCCGACGTCCTGTATGAAGCGACGTCGGCGGACGATCTCGCCAACGCGATCACGGCCGCTCGGGCGCTCAAGATCCCGTGGTTCGTACTCGGCCTCGGCGCCAACATCCTCGTCGGCGACAAGGGCGTGCGTGGGCTCGTGATTCGCAATCGCGCCACCGCACACACGATCGCCACCGACGGTCTCGTTTGGTCGGAAAGTGGTGCAGTGGTGCAGGATCTAGTGCTTGACACCGTGCGACTTGGCTGGTCGGGGCTTGAGCACTACATCGGTATCCCCAGCACCGTCGGCGGCGCGCTCTGGCAGAATCTGCACTTTCTGTCGCCCGCACCCGAACGCGAGCGCACGATGTTCATCGCCGACGTATTCGAGTCGTGTGACATCCTCGCCGAAGACGGAGCTCGGAAGACGGTCGACGCAGATTACATCAAGTTCGGGTACGACGAATCGGTTTTTCATCATACACGCGATGTGATTCTGAGCGCGAAGTTTCGTCTCAGCCGCGCTGAACCAGCTGTACTGCACAAAATCCTGCAGGAGAATCTCTCCTGGCGCGGATCGCGTCATCCGTGGTTGGCCGTACATCCGAGTGCGGGGTCCATTTTCAAGAAGATCGAAGGCGTCGGTGCGGGACGACTCATCGATCAGTGCGGGCTCAAGGGATTTCGAATCGGTGACGCGCAGATTTCGCACATTCACGCCAATATCCTTGTAAATCTTGGGAACGCGACCGCTGCTGACGTGCGTGCCGTCATCGCACATGCGCAGGCGGCAGTGCGTGAGCGATTCGGTTACGAACTCGAGACGGAAATCGGTTTCATCGGCGACTTCTGAAACGAGCCTGTCATGAATTTCCGGCGCGCACGTTCCACTTACACTGAACTGAGATAGCGCATGTTCAAAAGTTTGCGCGTGCCAGAGCGACTCTTTGCCATCGCGATGTGGGCAGTGTCAGTGGCGTTCGCGGGCTTCCTTGTTGGATTGGGCGGCCGAGTCATCGCTGACCTGCCCGGCGTGTCGCAGACATTGACGCGCGAACAGTTCATGGACCAGTCATCGATTCGCGCGACAAAGTTCAAGCGCGATTCGCTGAACAGCGTGCAGCGGGACGCGAGCGCTGAACAGGATCGCGCACGACTCCTCGCCGAATCGACGGACAAAGCGTACAAGTCTGCACGTACCGAATTCGAAGCGTGGGTTGCGGCGCGGACGGCAACGACCGATCCCAAGCAGGACCCGCAAGTCATTCAGCGTACGCTTCGCCTCGACACCCTTGGCACGAGCGCGCGCAGCGCGCAGCGCGATGTTGAAATGCTCGATGCGCGCCTGCTCGCCATCTCGCAGGGACTCGAGAATGAAAATCTCGTCGAGCAGCAACGACTTGAAGCGGTGGAGTCTCAGTACCAGCGCGCACTCTTCCAGCAGGAGCTCAAGGTATTCGGCGTCCGACTGGCGCTTACACTGCCCCTGCTCATCGCGGCGGCGTGGCTGGTTCGACGCAAACGCAAGAGCGAATACTGGCCACTCGCCCGCGGCTTCGTACTTTTCGCACTGTTTGCGTTCTTTGTGGAACTGGTGCCGTACCTGCCGAGCTACGGGGGCTACGTACGATACGTGGTTGGCATCGTGCTCACAGCGCTCGCCGCGCGCGAAGCCGTCCGCGCGATGAAGCGGTATATCGCGCAGCGCAAAGACGTCGAACAACAAACCGAAACTGAACGTCGGCGTGCACTCGGCTTTGAAACGGCACTCGAGCGCATGAAGAACAACGTCTGCCCGGCGTGCGAACGACCGATCGCCGGCGCCCCCGGGTCGCCATCGTCATTTTGTGTATACTGCGGCCTGCACTTGTATGACGATTGCAAGAGCTGCGGAGTGCACAAGAACGCGTTCTATCAGTTCTGTCCGACGTGCGGGGTGACGACGGAGGCGCGGGAACAGGGGACGCCTAAAACAGCAGCCACGAATTAACGCGAATGACGCGAATCAAAGCAAAAACACGAACAGGAAAAGAGAAATAGAAGGCAAAAAAACGAAAACTAAAGCACAAAAAATGGATGAAAAAAATGAAAAACCAGAATCGGAAATTGCGGACACCGTAAGACCGCCGTTCGCTGTATTCGTGTAATTCGCGTAATTCGTGGCCCGCTGTTACCACTGCTGCCCGAACGTGATCAACGCGCTCCACTTGGCCGCGTGATCGACCGGGCGCTGTGCCCCGACAAACACCGCGCCGGCAAAGAACCGCAGCCCCGCCGTCACGCTCGCACGACCGCCGCCGGTTGCGCGCGACACCGGCACGAGTGCGCCGGTTGAATCGGCCTGCACGCCGAGTCTGAGCACCGCGGCACGCGCGGCCGCGTTGGGGATTTCCGTCCAACCGCTTTGCAGACCGACGCTCGCTCCGGGCGCGATCGCGGGGAGAACGAGCCGGCGAATTCGAATGGGCTGTTGCAGATACTTGGTCGTGTATTGAAGCTGACCACGCAGCACCGCCGCACGCGTTCCCGCGAATTCCTTGTCGAGATAGCCGGGCAGGTTCTGCCTGTCGCCAAGCTCGAAGAGCTGCTGCGGAGGCAGCCGATCGCCGAGCAGCGTACCAACGTCGGCGCGTACCACGGCGACGAATGGACCAAAAGGGCGACGCGCAACCACGCGCGCTTCGAGACGTTGAAACGCCAACGTTCCGTCGCCGCGCTCATACGATAGGCGCGCGCCGACACCGGGTCTCAGAAATTCTGCGCTTACGTCTGGATGCCATTCAGCGACGGCCGCAGTGCGCACATAGCCACCTTCTTCGACGCCCCGATTCTGGCGGAACGGATCACCGCCGAATGGACTGCGTACATACGACGATGGCTGGTAGCGATCGTCGGCGATGCCAAGCTCTGTGCGCAGAGCAAACGCCCGCCCACCGATCCGACGCACCGCGGCGACGGTGGCACTCCGACGATCGACGTAGTCGTACGGATCTTGGGAGCCAAAGAGACCCGCGAACGTGCCACCAGAGTCGAGCGGGACGCGAAAGTCGTTGGTGTTGTCGAGCGATCGTCCGCCGCGAACTTCGATGGTCCACGGGCCGCTGGCGCGCTGTACCGAAAGGCGACCGCGTGCCGTGCCTTCGTTCCATGCCCATCCGGCGTTCGCTCGAATCGTGACGCCGGGTGCGACGTCGCGTAGCGCGAGCTTGGCGCCGAGCCCAGTGTATACGCCTTCGACGCGATTGAAGTGGAAGATGTCTGAGGCCCGCGGTGCCGTGAGATCGAAGCGTGGTGGGCCATTGGTGCGCCAGCGATCGGGGCCGATGTCATTGAAATCGTCGGCGTGCATACCTGCCGTGATGTTCCCGATGCCACCGCGCCACTGATTGTAGCGGTCGAGCGAATCAGTCGGTGCGAAGCTCAGCCGCCGCCGTCCGGATAGCGACCGCGACGAGTCCGTTGCGGCAAGCGTCGCCGCACTCAGTGTCGTGTCGTTCACCGCCATCTGCGAAAAACGCGATACAATGCGAATGACCGCGCGTCCATCGCCAAAGAGCGGCGATGTCACCTGAAGTTCGATGCGCTGCTTCGTTGGCAACCAGTAGTTCGCTAGACGCTCCGCGTTTTCATACTCAACGAACGCGACCGCATCAACCAGCGCCGCGCCTAATGGTGATCGGGGCGAATTCAAGCGGACAAACGTTCCGCGCATGCGCACGAGCGCCCCACGCGACGCATCGAGATCCAGCTCACCGTCAAAGAGCAGCACGCGCGCCTTCACATCGGCGCGCGGTTGCACGCGCACGTGTACAATCGGAATCGAGCGATCGCCGGTGCGCATCGTGACGATCGTGTCGCCACCACTGTACCGATAGTACAGGTCGCGATCAGTGGCGAGCGGATGCACGGCCGGAAGCGTATCGAGTCCGTCGCGACGGACGCTGGTGTTACGCGCCGCACTCGCGGGCGACGAACGACGGGTCACACGCAGGCGGTTGCCGTAGAGCAACGGTTGCAACCACCCAGTCTGAAATACAGAAAGCATCGAGAACGTCGCGCCGGTCTGCTGGGCGCGGTAGCCGATCACATGCTGGTCGTAGTAGCCACTGCGAGTCCAACGCAACGCGCTCGCAATCTGCTCGATGGTGTTGATCGCCTCGGTGCCTTCTTCGCGCCGCATCAGCACCGCGATTTCAGTCTCCACCTGCGACTTGTACGCGATCAGCGACGAGGGGAGCACGTTCCTGCGACTTGCATCGGACAGCAGTTCGTTCAATGCGCGATGCAACGGTTCACGCACCGAATCGGGGTGCGTGTGTGTCGCACTCAACGACTGCGCCCGCATACCAATCGGGGCAGTCGTCAAAACCAATGTCGACAATGCGAACACCAACGAACGGCAGACGTAGCGCATCAATTTCACCCGTGGGTACGCAAACGGTTTATCGAGCTTTCCCTGTCGACTGAACGTGCTCTGCCGCGGTACTCCAATCGTGGACCGCTTCGTCGAGTTCATCCTTCGCATCGTCGAGCTCTCGGCCGAGTGCCTGGGCACGCTGCGTGCCGGCCGCCGAATCGTACAGCGAAGTGTCTTCAAGGGTCCGCGTCAGCTCGGCGATGCGCCCTTCCAGCACACTCACTCGCAACTCGGCGTCGGCCAATTCTTTTTCGGCCAGACGCGCGGCTTTGCGCTGATCTGTCGATGTCGGCGCAGTGTGTCCCTTGCCGCCCTTGGTCGGCGCTGCGTGCTGCTTTGACTTGTGAGTCGACTGCTGGCTCGACTGCTTGTTGGCGCGCGACGTTGCGTTGGCCTGTGCGTTGGCCTGCGCACGTGCCTTCGAGCTCTTCTCGTTTTCACGAACGGTAACCTCGCGTGCGTCCCGTTCGGCCTTGAGCTTGGCTTCGGCACGCATCGCTTCCCACTCGGCGAAACTGCCGGGAAACACCACCATCTTTTGGTCACGCAGCTCCCACACCTGCGTCGCGACCCCACGCAACACTGCGCGGTCGTGGCTGACGATGAGCGCCGTGCCTTCGTAGTCCGAGAGCGCGTCTTCCATCGCTTCGATCGATTCGACGTCGAGGTGATTCGTCGGCTCGTCGAGGATGAGGAGGTTCGCAGTTTCGAGCGTGAGGAGTGCGAGCGCGACACGCGCGCGTTCGCCACCTGAAAGTGTACCGACCGTGCGCTGTACTTCGTCGCCAGAAAATCCGAACCGCCCAAGGTGTCCCTGTACCTGCCGACGTTCCCAGAGCGGACGCAAGTTGGCGATGACATCGTAGATGGCCGCGTCGAGCGGAAGGTGCGAAACATCCTGTCGATAGTACGCGACGGTGGTTGACGGACCGGTTTTCACCGTGCCGGAGAACGCCGGATGCTCGTCGAGCAGTGTCTTGATCAGCGTGCTCTTG
>JBKJTE010000322.1:0-2953 GCA_046590495.1 Gemmatimonas sp.
TGGCGCACATCTTCGAGCCGTACATGACGACGAAACCAGGTGGTACGGGGCTCGGTCTCGCGATCGCGCACCAAACCCTTGCGGCCCACAACGGTGTCATTGATGCGACGAGTACGCCGGACACCGGCACAGAATTGCGAATTCGACTTCCCATTACCGGGGTGCTGGGAGCATGACTATTCCGAATCGCGTTGAAGTCGTTGCGACGCAGCAGAGCGGAGCGACGCAAGCGGGCACGCAGGAAGCGGCCGCAGTGCAAGCGGCCGCACAGGCCACGGTAAATGCGGACCTCGCGAGGGCGAACGCGGAGTTGGCACGCAATCTGGCGCGCCGGCAGGTGCGGGATGCCATCCGCGATGCGAACGACGCGACCAACAGTGCGGACCTCGCGCAGGTACCGCCGCCGCCGCCGGCTCCGCCTGGCAGCTCACCGACGATCGTGATCCCGACGGATGGCGGGGACAACATCACCATCAATGTGGACGGCGCCGGCATCCACGTTTCGCAGAACGGGCACGAAGCGGTGATCCCGATTCGCGACGTGGTACCACGCGGCGCGGTGCAGATCTCTTATGCAGTTGCAGCGTCCGTGGCGTTCGTCTTCATCGGTTGGCCGATTGCGCGGGCGTTTGCGCGGTGGCTCGGCCGACGCGGGACCGCGAGTCAGCAGTCAGCGCAGCTATCGGCCGCAGTGCAGGCGCGACTCGATGCGATGGATCGCAACATCGACACCGTCGCGTTGGAGATGGAGCGTGTGAGCGAAGGACAGCGGTTCACCAACAAGCTGCTCGCCGAACGTGGACAGATGCCGGCGGCGGAGTATGTCGCCGCGGGTGTCCGCGCCCCGATCGATCGGCCGCACGGATGATCGCGCAGCGGTTTTCTTTCACAAACGGTCACAGCACATGACGATGCGAATGCAGCGGTCGGCGCAGCAGGACGCTGCGGCGCAGGCGAGACAGATTGAGCAGGCGGTCACGCAGGACTTGCGGCAGGTACAAGCAGACGCACGACAGGCACAAGCGGACGCGCGTCAAGCGGCCAATGACGCGCGTCAGGAGGCGATACAGGCCAGCCGCGAAGCATCATCGGTGGCCGTGTCAGCCGGTCCTGATGGATTCACGAAAACGATCACCTATCCGGACGGGCGCGGCGGATATTCGAAGATCGTCATCGACCGGAATGGCGTGCAGATCGGCGGTGATCGGTCGCTCTCGTCGACGCGGCAATATGGCCAACGCGACATCCCGCCGAATATGATGGAGCTGGTCAAGGATATTTCCATCGCGGCCTGCTTCATTCTGCTTGGCGTCCCCATCATCCGCGGGTTCTGGCGATGGGTCGAGCGACGCGGCGCAACACCGCATGTGCAGCCGGAAGTGATCCAGCGACTCTCGGCGATCGAGCAGGCCGTCGATGCCGTCGCGATCGAAGTCGAACGGATCAGCGAAGGGCAGCGCTTCACGACGAAGTTGTTGTCGGAACGGGCGCAGCCGCCGGCCGAAGAATTTGTGGTGAGTGGTGCACAGGCTCGACTGGATCGCCCGCGTGGTTGATGCGCAACGCGCGCGCGTCCGACGGTTGAGCGCCACGCGCTGATGCCCAGCGTTCTGATCGTCGACGATGAACCGAACATCCGGCGGATGGTGGGCGCGCTGCTCGCCGGCGAAGGGTACGACGTGCGCGATGCAGCGGACGGCGCGAAAGGCCTCGCGCTTGCAGAACTGACCGAGCCTGACGTTGCGCTCGTGGATTTGATGATGCCGGGCGAGTTGGATGGACTTGGACTGCTGGCCCGCCTGCGTGAACGTCGCCCGGACCTGCCGGTCGTGATGATGAGTGGACGAGCGGCCCTTGCCGACGCTGTGCGCGCCACGAAACTCGGCGCGTTCACGTTCCTCGAAAAGCCACTCACGCCTGAAGGCGTCTTGCTCGCGCTCGCATCCGCGTTCGAGCTGCGCCAGGCGCGGCGTGCGGCGCAGGCGCTGCGCGAAGACCTGGGGATTTCCGGCGAGATGATCGGCGACTCGCCGGTGATGCGCGATGTACGTGCGTTGATTGCGCGCGTGGGGCCGACTGACGCACGCGTGCTGATCACGGGCGAATCGGGAACGGGAAAGGAGCTGGTTGCCGCCGCACTGCATATCGCGAGTCCGCGACGCGATCGACCGTTTGTGCGCGTGAACTGTGCGGCGATTCCGCGCGACCTGGTTGAGAGCGAAATGTTTGGACACGAGCGCGGCGCCTTCACCGGCGCGACCGATCGACGCATCGGACGCTTTGAACTCGCGCACACCGGCACACTGTTTCTTGATGAAGTGGGTGACTTGGGTGCTGAAGCGCAGGCCAAGTTGTTGCGCGCGATCGAAGCGCAAGAGATCGAGCGGGTTGGTGGGGGCAAACCGATCAAAGTGGACCTGCGTATTCTCGCCGCGACGAACAAAGACCTCACCCGCGCTGTTGCCGACGGCAGCTTTCGCGAGGATCTGTTTTTTCGTCTGAACGTGATTCCGATTTCACTGCCGCCGCTGCGCGATCGTCCGGGAGATTTGCCCGCACTCGTCCGTCACTTTGCCGATCGTCATCGTACGCGCACAGGACGTCCGTTGGTGCGGTGGCGCGAAGGCGCGATCGCGGCGCTTTCGGCATATCGGTGGCCGGGGAACGTGCGTGAGCTGGCCAACGTCGTCGAGCGATTGGCGATTTTGCACGCCGGGAGTGAGATCGGTGAGGCGCAGGTGCGCGAGGTGCTGCCAACGGTCGGCGGGGTGCGCGCAACGGCGACAAGCGGCAGCGAGACCGGATCGTTCGTGGCGGCAGGCCACGATCTGCCGCTCAGCGATGCGCTGGACGTGTACGAACGTCAGCTGATCTCGGCGGCGCTCGCGGAAAGCGATGGCAACGTTGCCGAAGCTGCGCGCCGTTTGCAGACGGATCGACCTAATTTGTATCG
>JBKJTE010000380.1:0-7273 GCA_046590495.1 Gemmatimonas sp.
CCGAGTCGGACGATCCGCTCGTGTCCCGGCTGTGGCGCCAGCTGCAACGCCGGGTAGCGATGATCGGTGGCGATAACCGCTGAAAGCATCTAAGTGGGAAGCGCCCCCCAAGATGAATTCTCCCAGGGACCTTGAGTCCCCTAAAGGGCCGGAGGAGACTACTCCGTCGATAGGCGGCACGTGGGAGCATCGCGAGATGTTCCGAGCGCAGCCGTCCTAATCGCCCGTGCGGCTTGACTCCCCCATGGTTTTTCCATGGGCATCAAGAATCACCGCAAAGCATGCGTACGTCATGTGCACCGCTGCCTAAACGCAGCGTCTGCACCCCATGATCACTCCCGTCCGTTTGTCAACAGCGATCAGCTTCCATAGCTGGACCGCAGCAGGTATCCTCACGGATATCGGTTGACCTTGAAAATTCGCTGGCAACTAGAGCGCTTGGGCCACACCCGTTCCCATCCCGAACACGGTCGTTAAGCCAAGCAGCGCCGATGGTACTCCGGTCGAGAGATCGCGGGAGAGTAGGCCGTTGCCGGCACCCTTCACGAGGCCCCCGTCACTACAGTGGCGGGGGCTTCGTCGTTTCCGTACTCTTCGCTTCCGTCTTGATGCGCACCCTCATGCGCTACCGCGCACTCCAACTCACATGACCAGGGCTGGAATCGTCACCGTCGCCGGCTTCCCCAATGCCGGCAAATCGACCCTGCTCAATAAGCTCGTCGGCGAAAAGCTCGCTATTACGTCGAGCAAAGCGCAGTCGACACGGCATCGCGTCGTCGGCATTCGCAGCGAGAACGATGTGCAGATGATCATCCTCGATACCCCCGGTTTGCTCGAGCCGCGAGACACGCTGCATAACGCCATGCGCAACGCTGCACTCGCCGCGGTTCGCGACGCTGACGTGCTGGTACATGTCGTCGACGCGACGAACCAGCGGATCGTAACCTTCGTCGAAGCCGCGGCATTGGCAAATACGCCCAAGGCCCCGATCGTACTCGCGCTCAACAAGGCAGATCTCCTCGACGAGGCGCGCCAGAATACGCTCCGGGGTCAGTACCCGGATGCCGTGCTCCTCTCAGCAGCGACCGGCTCGAACGTTGACGCTCTGGTGGCTGCAGTCAGTCAGCGTCTGCCAATGAGTCCGTATCTCTATCCTGATGATGAGATATCGACCCAGCCGGTGCGGTTCTTCTGCGCCGAGTTTGTGCGCGAGACAGCGCTTGAACAGCTTGGTGACGAGCTACCTCACGCACTCGCGTGTGAAATTGAGGAGTTTCGCGAAGGCTCATCTCCGCTATACATTCGTGCGGTATTGCACGTCGAACGAGACAGCCAGAAACGCATCGTAATCGGAGCAAATGGCCAGCAGATCAAAAAACTCGGAAAAGTCGCTCGCGAGAAGATCGAACGCTTCATCGGGCAGCCCGTCTACCTCGATCTCTGGGTCAAGGTCCTGCCGAATTGGCGACGTAATCGGAACGCCGTACTGCGTCTTGGCTACGGCGATCCCAATGATCGCGCGTGATTAAGGCTCTGATCTCCGCAAGCGCAGTTCGCTGGTGTATGGTTGGAGCGATGTGCGCCTCAGCCGCTGGACCGCACTCGGTGAGTTCACTCGGGTGAGACGGTCGCGGACTCGTGTCGCCCTTGCGCTGACCGCACTGCTGGCGGCGGCGCAACCAGTCGTCGCGCAAAGCAACGGCGGGCTGTTCCTCCTCGCACCGTTCGGCGCGCGGGCCGCCGGACAGGGCGATGCGGTCGTTGCCGATACCAGTCTTGGCACTGAGGGCATTTGGTGGAATGCGGCATCGCTCGCGCGCCTTACGAAGCGCGAACTTGCGATTCATCACTCGCAGACTGTATTCGCCGCGAATGACATGATCGCGTATGCGGTCCCGTCCCGCGTGCTCGGGACACTCGCGGGTGCCTACTACCTCGTGAACTACGGCGACCAACCCGCAACGCCGGCGAACAGCGGAGACGTGAGCACCGGAACGATCACGAACAAAAACCACATGCTCGCGATCTCGTACGCGACACCCGTGGGTTCGCGGTTCAGCGCCGGACTTTCGTACAAACTCGTGCTGCTGCGATTCAACCAGTGCAGTGGCCTCTGTGGCAATAGCCCCGGCGTCACCGGCAGCACGCAGGCACTCGATCTCGGCGTGCAGTATCGGGTGCCCTCGGGCGTACCCTTCACCATCGGATTCGCAGTCAGAAATCTTGGCCCGGCGCTGCAAGCGAAGGACAAGGATCAGGCTGACCCCCTGCCGCGCGTGATTCAGATTGGCGCGAAGGTGCGCGTGCCTATCCAGTCATTGAAGGAGAGCGGCGCGACGCTCGACTTGAGCGCCGATATTCTAAATTCGCCGGCATTGGAAGGGCAATCTGGCGGCGCCGGCTTCGTCCTCGGATACAAGGAACAACTCTTCCTGCGCGGTGGCTACAAAGTCCAGACGGGCGACGCAGGTGGCCCATCGCTCGGCATCGGCTTCGAGCGCGGCAAATTCGGCTTTGACGTCTCACGTCGTTTCGACGGCTTGGGGCAACTCGGCGCTCCGCCGACATACATCTCGCTGCACGCCCGGTTCTGATGTCACAGGAATCGTCTCGCAGCCCATGGAGTAGGCTGCGCAGGGCGGGCCGCGGTACTGCCGCCAGCGTTTTCGCGCTGGCCGTTCTGGCGGGTCAGAGTTCCGCAGGCGCTCAGGTGATGCACGCCGAGGCGCTGGCATCGGGCAGCGTCGAGGCATCCCGACCTGTCGATCCGCCCGCGGCAGGATTTCAGCTGGCGCCCCCGCGTTCGAAGCGCGCGCCCTGGTGGGCACCGGTCGCGTCTGGAGTGCTGCCGGGAGCCGGGCAGTTCGCGCTCGGCCAGCAACGCGGGGTCGCGTATCTGGTCGCCGAGGGGTTCTTCGTGCTGCAGTCCATGGCCGCGCAGCGTGACGGAGATCGTGAGCGAGAGCGCTATCGCGCGGTCGCGTCAGATGTGGCGCGGAAGCGCTTCAGTTCTTCGCGCCCGGTTGGCGCATGGGCCTATTACGAGTCGATGGAAGAAAGGCTCGAGAGCGGCGCGTTTGACGTAATTCCAGGCGGCGCGATCGACCCGGAGACTGATCCGGCGACGTACAACGGATCACGTTGGCTGTTGGCGCGTGAGACTTATTGGCTCAACCCGAATGTGAACCCGGGCACGAGCAGCCAGGAATACGCACGTGCGCTCGCCAAATACGTGCGCGAGGCCGTGACCGACGAGTACCGGTGGAGCTGGCGTGATGCGCAACTGCAGTGGGACGTCTACAAACAGACAATCCGATCTGCGAACCGGAGCTACCTGCGTTCGGTCAATCTGGCGGGCGTAGTTGGCGCGAACCATTTAGCGAGTCTCGTCGACGCGTACATCAGCGTGCGGATCCGTCGGTTTGGCGGTGCCGGGATTGCCGGCCTGAAGGTGGACGGAATCCGAACCGATGTAATTCCTTTCGGCGACCCGGCCTACGGCCAGAGAGTGCTACGGACGCAGCTCCGGGTTGTTCCTCGTTGAGGCTGCTGGTGACGGCGCCAGTGTGACGCACGGCACATCGTGCCGACTGGCGCCCGTAGATCGTCCTCATGAAAGGGATTATCTCAACGCACAGCGCGGCGTGGCAGGCCGCGCTGTGCGAGTGACGCCTGACGTCCAGCAACCGCATCAGAAATGGCAGAAAGGTTGGTATCCGAGCAGACGGCGTTGATCCTGACCAATGGTCAGGCGGCTCCGTCGTGGCTGGATGCCTGGTGCGCGGACTCACGTCTGGTAGCAACAACAATCGCAGTGTGTTCGAGCGTGGTAGCGACTGCGTTGCGCGCGCGTCCAAGGGCGATTGTCATCGACACGCGCGGTGAAGAGATGTGGCAGAACGACGCACTCGCGACCTGCCGTCGTCTCAAGAGCGACTCGTTCACTGCGATCATACCAGTGCTCGTGATCGTTACGGCTTCGCGCTTTGCGGACGCATTCGCATCTGGCGCCGACGAAGTGTTGCGCGACGACGTTGACGTGCTCGAAGCGACTGCGCGGCTTGCTGCCGTGTTGCGTCGCAGTGATCGCGATGTGGACGTGCATCCGTCGACACGTCTGCCCGGAACTCGTGAAATCGAAGCAGAGTTGGCACGTCGCGTGGCTTCGGGAGAGAAATTCGCCGCGTGCTACGCCGACCTCGATCACTTCAAGGAGTTCAATGATCGGTACGGGTATCACAACGGCGATCGTGTCATTCGACTGCTCGCCCGCATTCTCCACGATGTCATAAAGGGGTTGTGTGGCGAAGAAGGGTTTGTCGGCCATATTGGTGGCGATGACTTCCTGTACGCCGTGCCGGTCGCTGCAATGCCGCGAGTGTGTGATGATGTCATTCGTGTCTTCGACGAACTGATTCCGTTGCAATATTCAGAGCAAGACCAGCGCGTGGGGTATTTCCTTGGGAAAGACCGTCGGGGACTGTTGCATCGTGTGCCGCTCATGACGCTGTCGATCGGAGTGGTTACGAATCAGCGCCGCCGCTTTACGCGCGCGGCCGAGGTGAGCGAATTGGCAACGGAGATGAAGAGCTACGCGAAGTCGCTATCAGGTTCACTGTGGACGGTCGATCGACGTCGGGAAGACGAGGTGCCATTTGCCACAGTCGCCGGCGAGACCCTTTTTGATTCGTCGATCCAGCGCACGGGAGCCACCGGACAATGACGGTCGCCTGCCCTGATTGTCGGTCCGTGTTCCGCGTTGATCCGGCGAAGGTGCCGGCGACGGGCGTGCGAGCGCGCTGCTCGGTCTGTGGTGGGGTAATTGCGATAGCGGGCGGGACGCTGCCGATCGCCGTGACTCCATCGTCGTCTCGCGCGATCATGCCGTCGTTTGCCGCGGCACCGGGAGCTGCTCGCGGAGCTCTCGCCAACGCGCCGACTCCCGGAAGCGTGGCCGCGCGCCCGTTCGCGCCAGCCAATCCGACTCCTGTAGCTTCAACTTCGACGTACGCGACCGCATCGGCGTCGTCCGCTGGGCATGGGTTTGCGCCGGTGTCCGTCTCGGCTCCGCCTGTTGCGCCGACCCTGATGACGCCGCCGGCCCCGAGTGGTCTCGGGGCGCTCGGTCAGCAACGCGCCGCCGAACAGCCGGTTGCGACGGTGCAACGCGCGACGTCACCGACCCCTGCTGGTGCGACGCCTGGCAGCGGAAAACGGTCGATCAATCCGTTTTTGAACGCCGATCCAGGCCAGCGGGCACGCCGATTGGCGCGCGCACTGGTTTCGGACCTGGTCGCGTATCATCCGCAAAAGCGTGATGACGGACTCCGCGATGGCACGTTGCGTCAGCTTTTTCGCGAAGAGATCAAGAAGAGCTACGAGGAATACGTCGAGCAGGTTGGACGGGAACTCGCCGAGAGCTCTCCGCACTTCCAGGAAGCGCTGAACGAGATCCTGGGCGCTGGACGCAAGCTGTTCTGAGGAACGCGCGCTCTTCAGTCTGGAAGCAACTCTGTTCGCTGGCTAACTTACCCCGCTGTGCACGGTCATCCTGATCGCTGCGGAGCAGATTCCGGTGAGTAGCTCGACGAGCCGCATTCCTGCGGGGAAGGCGGCTCACGTCGTTCATGGAGAACAGGTATGCAGGACGGCGAGCGACTGAAGGTGCTGACACGGGCAGACGAACGGCTCGTGGACATGCGGAGGTATCTTTGACGTCGAAGCCAAGCGCGCGACGCTGAGTTCATTCGAGAATGAGATGTCGGAAAGCGCCTTCTGGAACGACCAGGAGCATGCGCGCGGCATCGTTCAGCAAGTGAAGGTGCTCAAGGGGTGGGTTGAACCTTTCGACGCACTCGAGGCGCGCACGAAGTCGGCGCGCGAACTGGATGAGATGCTCGGTCTCGAGCCCGACGACGCGATGGCAGCCGAAGTCGATGCGGAAGTTGAGCGCATCGCCGAAGAACTGGACGCGTTCGAACTGAAGACATTGTTGCGCGGGCGCGATGATTACCGTGATGCGCAGCTTGAAATTTCGGCGGGCGCCGGCGGTACCGAAGCGCAGGACTGGGCCCAGATGATTTACCGCATGTACACGCGGTGGGCTGAGCGAAAGGGATTTGAGATCGAGATTCTTGACTTGAGTGAGGGCGAAGAAGCGGGAATCAAGGGCGCGGTGCTCGAGATCAAGGGGCAGTTCGCCTATGGCTTTCTGCGTCCCGAGTCGGGTGTGCACCGGCTGGTGCGTATCTCACCGTTCGATTCGCAGGCACGTCGTCACACGAGTTTTGCCTCGGTGTTCGTGTATCCCGTGGTGAACGAGGAGATCAACATCGAAATTCGCGAAGAAGATTTGCGCATCGATGTGTATCGCGCGTCGGGCGCCGGCGGACAGCACGTGAACAAGACGTCGTCGGCGGTACGCATCACGCACATGCCGTCCGGGATCGTGACCGCCTCGCAGGCTGAACGTTCGCAGTTCAAGAACAAGGCGACGGCGATGAAGCAGCTCAAGAATCGCCTGTACCAAATGGAAGCGGACAAACAGGCTGCCGTGAAAGCGGCATTCGACGCGAACAAGCAGGACGTCTCGTTCGGCAGTCAGATCCGCAGTTACGTCTTCCAGCCGTACACGATGGTCAACGATCACCGCACTGAGCTCAAGATCCCTGACGTACAGAAAGTCATGGACGGCGCGCTCGACCCATTCATCCAGGCGTACTTGAAGATGGAAAGTTCGGCCGCTGTCGAGGGAAATCAGTGATGAGCGACGAGCTGAACTTCCTGATGGTCGCGCGCCGCGAGAAGCTGGAACGGTTGCGCGCGAACGGTGTCGAGCCGTTTGCGTACTCGTATGATCGTACTCACTCGACGGTCGAAGCGATCGCCGCGCTTGGCGAAGGCGACGAAGGGCCACCGGTGTCGGTTGCGGGTCGGCTCACATCGTGGCGGAGCCAGGGGAAGACTGCGTTTGCGCATCTTGCCGATATGGATGGTCGGATCCAGTTGTACTTCCGTCGCGACGAGATTGGTGAAGCCGCGTGGGCGCTGCTCAGTGACTACGATCTTGGCGACTGGGTTGGAGTGCGCGGCACAACGATGCGCACGCGCACCGGTGAGCCGACGGTGCGCGTCGTGGAGAGCACGTTGCTGTCCAAGTCACTGCGTCCGTTGCCGTATGGCAAGGAAGCGATCATTGACGGGAAGACTGTACGTTACTCGGGTTTTGCCGACACGGAACTTCGTGCGCGTCAGCGCTACGCCGATCTCGCTG
>JBKJTE010000187.1:0-4741 GCA_046590495.1 Gemmatimonas sp.
AATCGGCGAGTCGCGTGCGGGCCTGCACTTCAGCGGCGATATCGCGGAAGTAACACACCACGCCGAAGCCACCCTCGGGCAGCGAGATACGGTTGATCTGCCAGTCGTAGTACTCCGCGACGCCTGAGTCGTAGCGCACCTCGGAATCTTGGGCGGCAACGAACGGCTCACCCGTCGCGAGCGTGTGCCGGAAGAGCTGCACGAATCCGTCCGCCCGCTCGGTTGGCCACAGGATGTGCATCACTTCATCGAAGTCGCGTCCGATGAGATCCGTGACGCCGGCAAACGTCGCGAGTGCGGCCGGATTCACAGCACGCACGCGAAAGTCCGCATCGATCAGGTACACACCCAGCGGGGCGTCGTTGAGGAGCGTCTCGAACTGCGACGTTCGCTGCTGCAGCGCGCGTTCCGCATTGCGGCGGCCGCTGACATCTTTGAAAATGATGCCGATCAGATTCTCGCTGGGCTCGCCCATTGGCGTCACGGAGACTTCGAACCACCGCTGCATGACGTCCGAGCCTTCCTCTACACGCTCGGGCACTCTCGAGCGGACAACGCGGCCGTACAGGTCGTTCCATCGCTGCTCGCCGCCGGGCACCAGCTCACTCGCGAGTCTCCCAGCCGGATTCGACACACCGGTGTGCCGCTCGAATGCGGGATTCGCCTCGATAATCCGATGGTCGACCGCCCTACCGTTCTCGTCGAACAGCACTTCGGCGGTGCAGTAGGCGTCATCCATCGCATCGAACAGCGTACGGTACCGCGCATCCTCCGCGCGAGGTGCTGACTGCGGCATGGGAATCTTGTGGGGAGCTGGGGCCCGGCAAGCGAGCGAAGAACAGATTTCTAACGCTAGCACAGCGCAGCGGCGACTGCGCATCCGAAGCGGCGTGGCTGAGCGGATGTCTCGCGCGCCCGAACAATCGCGGTTGGCTCAGACGAGTAGAAGCGCTGGATCAAGACGTACTTGGCTTTGTCCGTACTCCGCAAACGAAGGCGGAACGTCCCCCGCTGCCAACGCGTCCCTCAGTCGCTCCTTGTCCAGCGCGAGCGGGGGAGCGGCGTTCTCGCCATCGCGTGCAGACTCGCCGACTACGAGATCATGTTGCGCGAAGGATCCACCGCGAAGGTGCCGGTGCGACAGCGCGGGCACCGAACTCCGCCGAGCGCGAAGGTATCACAGAGTTCGGCGGCCCCGCATTTGGGGCACGACGTTGAGGGCCGCCGTGAATAGTTGTTGTTTACTACCAGTTCCTCCCAAATTAGTAGCTGGGTGTTGCATGGCCCGCCCTCTTCTCCTAATTTCGTGGCAGCTAGTAGCAAAGTAGTAGTTGAGCCGTTGCCCTCTAAAAGACACGCACAATGAAGCTGCCTGTTCCCCCGCCGAGCTTTGGGAGGCTGCTGGGTGAGCTATTCGCGAAACTCAACGGAACAGAGCGCTTTGACGAACTAACGCGCGAAGGGCTGGGTGCCGCCCCAGGCGGTAAGTACCGCCACTGGGACACGTTCAGGCACACTTCACCGTCGAAGAAATTTTCCGCAGAGGAGCAATGGATCGCCGTAAAGCTCGCCAGGCGCGCGCTCTATCGGCCGCTGCCATTGAAAGACGCGCGCGGCGCGCCGTTCCAATATGCGTTGCCGAACCCTGCGCTGGAGATGCTTCATCAGATCGACAGGAATGCAGGCGGCAACATTCAGGGCAGTGAGCAGGTGACCAACCCTTCGACCCGCGATACGTATTTGTTCAAGTCGATCGTTGAAGAAGCAGTCACTTCAAGTCAACTCGAAGGCGCCTCGACAACGCGAAAGGTTGCCAAGGCGATGATTCAGGAGGGGCGAGCACCCCGGAATCGCAGCGAGCGCATGATTCTGAACAACTTCGAGGGGATGCTGTACGTTCGGCAGTTTATCAAATCGCCGCTCACGCCGGAGATCGTAAAAGAGCTCCAACGACGGCTCACCGAAGGCGCGTTGGATGATCCCGACGCAGCCGGACGATTCAGACGTGACGAAGAAGACATCGTGGTCGAGGACGAGACGGGGACGCACTTGCACACGCCACCCCCAGCGAAGGAGCTGGACGAGCGTATGCGCGCGATGTGTGAATTCGCCAACGGTACTCAACGAGAGGAGTTCGTACCGCCGGCTGTGCGAGCGATTTTGCTGCACTTCTGGCTGGCGTACGATCACCCGTTCGTAGACGGGAATGGGCGCACGGCGCGTGCACTGTTCTATTGGTCAATGGCGCGCGAGGGATACTGGCTCTGCGAGTATGTATCGATCTCTCGGATTCTGCAGAAAGCACGTGCGCAGTACGCGCGAGCATATCTCTACACAGAAACTGACGACAACGACGCAACATATTTTCTTCTGTACCAGATGCGGGTACTGCTCCGAGCAATCGGAGACTTGCACGAGTACCTCGCGAGAAAATCTGCGGAGATACATCAAACAGAAGACATTGTGCGGCGCGCGTCCGCGGTGAATGCAGAACTGAACTCTCGGCAACTCGCGCTGATCAACCACGCGCTGAAGAATGCAGACGCACGGTATACCGTCGAATCGCACAGAATCTCGCACCGAGTCAGCTACGAGACGGCGCGAAGCGACTTGCTGAAACTGGTAGGACAAAGCCTGCTGAAGCAACGAAAAGTCGGGAAAGCGCACGTGTTCGTGCCGTCGACAAATCTGCGTGGTTTGCTGAGCAATGACGGACAGGCATCTCTCCAAACAAAAACGGCCTACCGCGATCACTCGCAGTAAGCCGTTGTCGTTTCATCACTTTCGCAGTGGCTAGGGAGGGAATTGAACCCCCGACACGCGGATTTTCAGTCCGCTGCTCTACCAACTGAGCTACCTAGCCATTCCGACCCGAGCAGCGTCCCGCCCGAGTCGAGCTGTCAATCATAACCGGCGGTGCATGATCTCCCAACCCCTCGCCAACCATGGGATGGGGCAGAGGTGGCGAGGGGCCCTACGACCCCCGGGCCACCTTCACCACGTGCGCGCTCACGGCATGGTTGAAGCGCAGGCCAAAAATGCCGTCCGCCGCGACTTGAGTCTTGGGAAGCGATACAGCGGTGACCCCGTTTACGAGAAAGGTCACGCTCTGCGCATCAACGACGATTTTGATGTCGTTCTGCATCGCGTCCTTCCCGTGGACTTGTTTGATCTCCTTGAGGATTGTCCAGTCCTTGAGCGTGATCGTGTTGTCGCCAACCCGCTGCTTCACCAGAAATCGCGCGTCGTTACGAATCAGAAAGTACACATAGCGCTGGTTCGGCCCCGCCAGATCCTTGCCGCCAATGAACACGCCGTAGCCTTCGCGGTCGCGTCCCTTGGTCGGGAAGAGAAAGATCGAGCTTTCAATGGCGAACGCGCCCTTGGCAACGCTGTCCGGATGCCAGAAGATCGTCCCCGGACCGGTCGTGATGTGAAAGCCCGGCGTCATCTGCGCGAACAGCAACGTGTCGCCCGTCCGATTGTCGTCGTGCTTGTCGTTCTTCGCCTCGGCGTGCTTATCGCCGTGCACGTCGGCGGCCGCATCGGCGCGCGTCAACCAGCCGAGTGGAACCTTGCCTTCATTGCCGCCAGTGAGGTGTTGTTGTTGCCCCGGCTCCGGCTTTTGCTGCGCCGATAACGGCGAGAGGGCGAAGACAACGACAACGGAAAGTGAAACGGCGCTGGCGCGCAGGAGACTGAGGCGGGACACGGTGGCTCCGGAAGAGATGCCTCTACGCTGACGCGACGACGTCCACTCCGCAACCACAGCGGGCCGCGATTTCGCGTCAGCGCTTGCGTGCGAGCAGCAGCTCGATCGTTGTGCTCCAGGTCGCACCCGCGTCGGTCGAGCGCTCGCCGATCTCCTTCCACATGTCGTCAGGCGTGTGCGTGATCACGTAGCGCACACGGGCACCGTCGCCCTCGGTGTAGTACCAGGTGAAGCCTTCGCCCTGCGCGATCACGGCAAACGTCTGCGCCATGCCGCTGCCACTCGCCGAGGAGAAGGAGAACGCCTTGCTGGGTGCATTGTAGGCGAACAGACCGGCCGCGTCCCACAGCTGCCGATCGGCCCCGCTCGCATCCTTCATGTTGCCGCGTCCCTGGATGAGCAGTGCGGTACCGAACGCAGCCGACGTCACGCTCTCGCGCTGCACCAGCTTCATGCTTCCGCCGTTGCCCATGCGCACGGTCGCTACCCCTTCCCATTCGCCGGCCAACCACGCAAACGACGTCATAGCCGACTTGGCGTCAGCCAACCACGCGGCACGCGGGTCGCCGGCCGGCGCGGCAGCCTTGGATGTTGCCGCTGCCGACTGTGCGGAGAGCGACGGTGCCGCCGAGGCAAACGCCAAAAGAAATGCGCCGCGAAGCGACAGAACCGCGCGCAAACGTGAAGCGCTCGATGACCAACCGGTGCTGGCTATTCCTGACATAAGACTTCCGGGCGAGAGTAGTGACGTGAATGGTTAGATCGAAAGCTGTGTCCGAAACCTCGCCCCAATACCGCCACCGGTCTTGAACGAATGCGACGCCAGGCCAAAATCCCGGCCGATACGTCGCTCAGTCGATCAACCGCTCGTGCTCGATGCTCTCCAACCGGGCGCGCAGCGCGTTTGGTGCAAACCGTGTCAGACGCGCGACCTCGCGAGTGAAGTGCGCCTGGTTGGAGAGCATCGAGCACGAGCGGTTGATCGACTGAGCGACGTATCGGCCGGGATTTTGGCCTGGCGTCGCATTC
>JBKJTE010000252.1:0-8591 GCA_046590495.1 Gemmatimonas sp.
CTTGCTGGATGGCTCGACGCCGCGACCACGCTGCATGCGCGACACCGAGGCTTCGCTGGCACCGATCACCACCGACAGTTGCCGATTGGTCAGCGAGAGCCGCGTTGCCGCCGCGAGCGTGGCCTTGGCCACGACCGCGGCCGGATCGGGTGCGAGTCGGAGATTGGAACGTACCTGCATGCTTGCAAGATTAGCAGATATTACTTTCACCTGCAAGATTCCGCTGGAGTGCGCCTACCAGAGGGGGCCGTTGCTATTGAGCCAGTCGCCCTCGGCCCACGCCGCAATCGCGCGACAGGCGCGTGCTCCGGTTGCGTCGTCGTTGGTGACACCGGACGGCGCCACACGCAGTAGCGGCACACGCCGGAGCGGCACACGCAGGAGCGCCACATGCGCCCCAACCTGCTGCACAAGCTCATAGCTCGCGCAGTCGGAGCCGAGCGGCCCGGCCATCGCGGCCTGATCGACGTGCACGCGCGAGAGCAGGATGTACTGGACGCCGTGTTCTCGCAGAAACGCTGCGAACTGCTGTGCATCAGGCCTCGCGATCGCCTCCGACTCCCGCGCGGACTGTCGTCCCGAAAGGAGATGAAACGTGGCATCCTTGGCACCAAGGAAATGCGCAGAATCGGGAGTCAGACGACGCGCCGCCTCGATGCCGGCGAAAAAATCGCGCTGCTCCTGGCCGAAGCAACCCGACGATACGGTTGGCGCGTCGCGATCGCATTTCGCCACGAGTTCAAGACGCGACATGTCTTGGTGGACCCCACTGAGCGCCAGCACGACCGCTACTGCCGCTGCGACGGCCATGGCTCCCCGTGCGACGACATTCCGCGATCCCGCGACGATTCTCGACCCGAGAAGGCGCATCGCAATGTCGTGCACCCCCAGCAGCACCGACAACACGAGCAGGGGCAGAATCGGGCCGAGGTAGCGGGTCATCAGATAGGGCCAGACCGCCAGCAGTCCGAGATAGACCAGCAGGTAGAGGGCGACCGGTCGCAGGCGACGCCACAGCTGCACCAGACCGACGGCGCCGCCGAGGACCAGTACGAGCAACCAGATGCCATTATCCACCAGCGTTCCGGAGATCAGTGGCACCGCGAATGCCGCCGGCAGATACGTGCGACCGTAGCCGCGCCCGTTGTGACTGACGCGACGTGACGCGATACGCGCGATGGTCCCGAGACGCGCGAGAGCCGACGGCGCGTGATCGGAGAGCGCCTTCGCTTCCGCCGTCGCGGCCGGTTCAACCTCACGCGTCGGGTAGACCACCGTCGCGTCGGCGATGTAGGAGCGGCCAGCGGTCTGCCGTGGGGCGCGCACCGTCCACCACATCCATGGGCCAACGGTGAGACCAGCCACCACCGCGAGCTGCGCCAGCGACCGCCAGCGCCGAGCGAGTATGAGCTCAAGCCCCATCGCCAGGAGCAGTGTCACTCCGATGGTGCGGGTGAGCGCAGCCACCACCGCACCCGCGGCCGCCACCACATAGGCCCGCGAGACACGGCCGCGGTCGCGTTCGGCGGTCAGTGCCAGCAGCGCAACGAGCGTTGCCACTGTGTAGAGCACTTCACTGCCCACCCCCGCCGCCTGATGCAACAGCTGTGGATTGAATGCGCACACCAGCAGCAGAACAAGCGCACACCACGCCGAAATCCGGGCGGCCAGTCGTGCCGCCAGCAGAAGCGACAGGACGGACAGTGCCACGTTGACCGCTACCGCGAGCGACACCGACTCGGGCCCCGTGGCTCCGAACAACGCGAGGAGTACGGGATATCCCGGAGGGTACATCGCATGGGGTGGCGTTCCCACGATCGGTAGCTCCGCGTACGAGAACTGTCGCAGCGCCCGCGCCAGCACGAGATACCAGGCATCATCATGCTCGGTGGTGAGCCCCGGTACGCGGTGCATCCACGCGAGAATCGCGTGCACGGTGAGCATCACGCCGGCGGCCGCCCGCATTGGGGTGCTCCACCGCAGTGTCGTTCGATGCTCGTCGTTCGGCGCAGGCGAATGTACGGGTGCCGTCACAGTACACCGGTGGACACGGCAGGCAGCCGCGTGTAGTGAAGACCGTCAGTCATGCGGGCAAGACTGCCGACGTCGGAGCGTTGGCGCAATGTGCGGGACGTGCCGACTCGGCACTGTCGCTCGGCGGGTGACGTCGTACGTTCCCGACATGCTTCGCCACGCGTTGACTGTCGCACTCCTCGCCCTGCCTCTTCAGTTGTTCGCGGCGCAGGTTCAGAAGAGCCGTCCCGCATCAACGACACGCGTGCGTGAGTACGTGCAGTCGTTTCCAACCTATCCCTTCGACGATCCCAATCCGATTCCTGTTCTCGGGCGGATTTACCCGTACTTCCGCTTTGACGGCTTCCACACCACCGGCGAGCCTCGCAATTGGAAGGTGGTGGAGCTGGAAAACGAGTACGTGCGCGTCCTCATCCTCCCCGAGATCGGCGGCAAGATCTGGACGGCCATCGAGAAGCGGAGCGGGCGACCGTTCATCTACTACAACCGCGTCGTCAAGTTTCGCGATATCGCGATGCGTGGCCCGTGGACGAGCGGCGGCATCGAGGCCAATTACGGAATTCTCGGTCACACACCGAACGTGTCGACGCCGGTGGATTACACGGTGCGCCGAAATGTCGACGGGAGTGTCAGCGCCATCACGGGCGCGCTCGACCTCCTGACAGGGACAACGTGGCGACTTGAAACGCGCCTCGCTCCGGGCGAGGCGTCGTTCACCACCACATCGACCTGGTACAACGGCTCTTCGCTCGAGCAGCCGTACTATACGTGGATGACTGCGGCGATTCCCACGACAGGCGCGTTGCAATATGTAGTGCCGGGACATCGCTCGATCGGCCACGATGGCGAGCCGGGAGCGTGGCCGATGGCCCGCCCGCAGACTCGCTCCGGCGAAGGCCCGCGCGATGGAGTCGTGCGTGATACGAGCGAGCGTGATGTGTCGTGGTACGACCAGAACGACTTCGGCGGCTACAAATCGTATCATGTCGTCGGCGCTGCTGGCGATTTTTCCGGCGCCTACTGGCACGCGCAGGATTTCGGCCTCGCGCGGGTCGCGCCGCGCGACGAGAAGCCGGGTCAGAAGATCTGGATCTGGGGGCTGTCCCGTCAGGGGATGATCTGGGAGGAGTTGCTCACCGATCGTGATGGCCAGTACTCGGAACTGCAGTCAGGGCGCTTGTTCAATCAGTCGGCCGAAGGGAGCACGCTCACGCCATTCAAACATCGCGGCTTCACCCCGCAGCTGGTGGACCGGTGGACCGAGCGTTGGATGCCAGTGGTGGGCACCAAGGGTTTCGTGGTGGCCAGTGATGTCGGCGCGTTGAACGTCACCCGCGATGGCGACCGCATCATCGTCGCACTGTCGCCGGCGATCACCATCGACGATACGCTCGTGGTGAAGTCGGCGAATCGCACGCTGTACGCACGACCTGTGCGGCGCTCACCACTACAACCGTTCGTTGACACGATTGCGGCACCGGGCGTTGCGTTGACGACCGTCACGGTGGCTCTGGGTGCCGATCGACTCGTGTTCTACGGCGACACAACGGAAACGACACTCGACCGCCCCATCGAGTCGCCACTCGGTTTCGACTGGTCGTCGGCGACGGCGTTGCATCTGAAAGGAAAGGAACTGATGCGCCAGCGCGAGTACGATCGCGCGGTGGTGCTGCTCGACAGCGCGCTCGTGCGTGCACCGCACTTGGTGCCGGCACTTGTCGATCGCTCTGCGATGGCGCTGCGCAGCATGCAGTACGATAGCGCACGACTGTTCGCACGTTCGGCACTCGCGGTGGACAGCTACGACGGTGGTGCCAACTACTACTACGGCCTGGCCAATCGGCATCTTGGTCGATTCGCCGACGCGCGCGACGGTTTCGAGATCGCGTCGCAATCGATGGAGTATCGTGCAGCGGCCTGGACCGAGCTCGCCCGGCTCTGGCTGGCGCGAGGCGATGCAGATCGCGCCGACTCATACGCCACGAAGGTGCTCGCCATCCAACCGGGAACGCTCGACGCACTCGGCGTGCGCATTGTCACCGCGCGCCGACGCGCCAACGTACCGGCAACAACGAACGCGATCGCTGCGCTCGAACGCGCCGATCCGCTCAGTCATCAGGCGCGATTCGAGAGGTTGCTGGCGAGCCGAGTGACGGACGCAGGCGCACGTCTCAGAAACGGTGTGCGGAGTGAACTGCCCGAACAGCAACTCTTCGCACTTGCGGCCTGGTATCAGGACGTCGGCGAATTCTCGGTTGCCGCGCGCGTACTCGAGGCGATCGGGGAGCATCCCGAGGCGCTGTACTGGCGTGCGGCGCTCCGTGCGAACGCGACAGACGACGCAAGAAGGGATCGTGCGCCGCGCGATCACGACGCAGGCGCGCAGCCGATCGTCGATGCGCTTGCGCTGATCGATCGCGCCAACGCGCTGTCGCCACGAATGGTCTTCCCGTTTCGGCCGCAGGTGATCGAAGCGTTGGAGCAGGCGGCACGCGCGAGTTCGCACTGGATGCCGCGCTACTACCTCGCCTTGGGGCTTTGGGGTACGGGACGGGTTGTACGGGCGACTGCGCTCTTCACTGAGCTGCGCGACGTTCCCACGTACGCACCGTTCTACTCTGCGCGCGCATCGCTTCCCGGTCGGTCGCTGTCGGCGCAGATTGCCGATCTCGAACGGGCCGTCGCCCTCGACAGCACCGAATGGCGCGTCGGCAAACTGCTGGCCGAACGTCGACTGGCTGCCGGCGATACCACCCGCGCACTTGCTGTCGCGCGCACTTATTTCACGCGATCACCTCGCAGCTACATCCTCGGCATGACGCTCGCTCGCATGCAGCTTGCGGCCGCGCGATACGCCGAAGCGGATTCGCTGCTGACAACACTGACTGTGCTGCCGTACGAGGGTGCGGCCGATGGACGCGTACTCTTCCGCGAGGCCAAACTGATGCTCGCCGTCGACGCGATCGCTGCGCGACGATGGGACGAGGCCACGCGCTTGATCGCCGCCGCACGCGAGTGGCCCGAGCGTCTTGGTGCAGGGAAACCGTACGACGCCGATCTCGACGAACGACTTGAAGACTGGCTGTTGGCCGACGTGCGTGTGAGGAGTGGATTCGCGGCCGAAGTGGAGGCCACACGCGCGCGTCTTGCCGGCTGGTTTGCCGAACGATCGACATCGCAGGCACGTGCCGGATTGGAGCGACGTGTGTTGTCACGCTGGCTGCAGCTCCCGCGTTGAGCATGATTCGACTGCATGCTCCGTCCACACTCTATGCGTTGGTCAAAGGGTGGGTGTACAAGCTTTGGTATCCGATGCGCGGCCTGCGCTTTTCCGCGGGTCCGAACTTTCGTGTGCACGGCTCGCTCACGGTGCGCGGACCGGGCACCGTCACCTTCGGTCGCGACGTGACGATCGGCATGCACGTCACGCCGTACACCCATCATCGCGACGCGATCATCAACGTTGGTGATCACTGTTTTCTCAATGGCACTCGCTTCGGTTGTCAGCAGTACATCGGAATCGGCCGCGACTGCATCATCGGCGATGCACGCATCATGGATACGAACTACCATTCCACGCGCGCGGACCGATGGAGCGATGATGCACCGGTCGTTACGCGCCCGGTTCAGGTGGCGCGCAACGTCTGGATTGGTGCGCAGACCGGCATCCTGCCGGGCACCGAGATCGGCGAGAACAGCGTCGTCGGCTTCGGCGCCGTGTGCAGTGGCGTGTTTCCCGCCGGCGTGGTGATCGCGGGCAATCCGGCCGTGGTACTTCGCGCCATCGACCCCGCGTGAGCCGCGAATTGAGGACCGTGATTCCGACGGCGACGACGACTGCGAGTGCGAGCGTGGGTGAGAGCGACGTCGCACTCCGACTTGCGCTTGCGCTGCGAGGTGCCATTGTCGGAGTGGAGACATCGGAGCCGATCGCAGCGCTTACGTTCGACGACGGGCCGCATCCGGAGTACACGCCACGCCTGCTGGCGCTGCTCGAGCAGCACCGCGTTCGGGCGACGTTCTTTCTCGTAGGTGAAGCGGCGGCACAGTATCCACAACTCGTACGCGAGATTGCCGAACGAGGTCATGTCATCGGCAACCACTCGTGGAGCCATCCATCGTTCACGATGATCTCGAGCCCTGAGCGACGACGCGAGCTGCAGCGTTGTCAGGCCGTGCTTGCACCGCACGCGGCGCCACTCTTCCGCCCACCGTATGGCGATCATTCGCGCGCTGCGCGCCGTGATGCGCATTGGTGCGGACATGAGGTCATCGGCTGGTCGCTGGACGTGCATGACTGGTGCGAGAGCGATCGCGACACACTCGTTTCGGCGTTGACAAACGGCATTCGCCCGGGTGGCATCGTGCTGCTGCATGACGCGATCCATGATCAGGGTGCACCCACGCTCGGTCCGGAGGTGACACGCGCGGCAGTGCTCGATCGCAGCGTGATGATCGGCGCACTCGACATCGCACTCGGGCGGCTGGGTGGAGACATGCAGTTCGTAAGCGTGCCGGAGCTCATGCGCCGCGGTCCTCTCGTCACGCAAACGTGAACGCGCGGCGCACGCTTTCCGTCGCGATCTGCACCTGGAACCGCAGCGCGCTCCTGCGCCGAACGCTGGACGACCTCACTGCGATCGAGATTCCACCAGGCGTGGAGTGGGAGCTCGTGGTGGTGAACAACAATTGCACCGACGATACGTCGCGCGTGCTCGACACGTATCGCGACAAACTCCCGCTCACGGTGGTGAGCGAGCGCCGCCCGGGACTCTCACACGCGCGCAATGCGGCGGTGACCCAGTGCAGCGGCGACTTCATTCTCTTCACCGACGATGACGTGGGCGTGGAGCGGGGGTGGTTGGCGGCGTATGCCCGTGCGATCGACATGTATCCTTCGGCCAGCTTCTTCGGTGGCCCCATCACGCCGGCATTCGAACGCACACCGCCGCCGTGGTTGGCGCAAATCTGGCCGCGTGTTGCGAGCGCGTACGGTGAGCGGGCACTGGGCGACGCTCCACTGCGATTTGACGGAGAAAAGCTCACGCCATTCGGCGCCAACTACGCTGTTCGGCGGCGAGACCAGCAGCGACATCCGTACGACACGCGCCTTGGTGCACGTGCCGGTACCCTCATGCTCGGCGAAGAGATTCGCCTGGTGCGCGCGCTTCTGGCTGAAGGCGGCGAAGGGTGGTGGGTACCTGACGCGCGCGTTATGCATCATGTGCCGGCCCGTCTGCTCACCGTGCGCTACCTGCGTCGCTATTTCGCCGGTGTCGGTGCGATGATGCCCCTGCTGGACGAATCAGACGAGCTGTCGGACCCTGATCGTTCATTCGCCGCGTGGCGTCTGGCGGTCGAGCAGGAGTACGATTACCGCAAGGCGCGGCTGCGTGAGCCGCCGGAGCGATGGATCAATGATCTCATCGTCTCCAGTATGACCTGGGGCCGTCTCAGACGACGTCGCTGAGAAGCGCGCGAGACACGTCATACGCTTCCTCCGGTGTCGACGCGACGCGCACCAGAGCGCTCGAACTGCTCCATGCTCCGATGAACCGAGTCAGTTTGCCATAGCTGTTGTCGAGCACCACGTGCGGAATGGCGAGCAACAGGCAGAGGATGTGGCCGTGCAGTCGATCGGTGACGATTACGCGCGCGCTCGATAGTAGCGCGACACCGCGGTCGAGTCGTTCCTGCGCCAGACGCGGGTGCACCCACATCAGGGCCCGACGCGCAGCACGCGCCGTGATCGGCCGTTTCGTGGCACGTACGAGCGTATCATGCGTCCGCACGAGGCGCGTACTCTCATCGCCTGCCCAGTCGGCGGTGGCGTTGCCAAGCCTCGAGACGTCCGACGCACTCCAGCGATCTTCCTGATCCCCGCGCTTGAGCCAGAGGATGTCGTGCGTTGGTGCCCGCAGTCGCGACAACGCCGTCAATCCAAACGCGGTATCGGGCACGAGTTGCGCAATGCCGCCAAACAGGTGCGTGGCCTCATCAAGACTCTCGCGGTCGCGCAGCAGCAGCGTCAGCCGCGAGTGTGCACGAAACACGGCGCGCGTTCGTTCGGCGGCCTGCGGATCGACAAAGTGCATGGACTGCGGCATCACCACGATCGGATTATCAGGAAAGTCCGCGACCACGCGCTCCCGAAACAGTTGATGCCGCGGCCAGAGATCACCGAAGTTTCCGCCGCCATTGAGCAGGATGACGCCCGTGCGGAGTCGTCGCGCCAGTGTGTCGCGATCATAGCTCCGCGCGTCGCAGGTATGGCACGGCGACGGCGCACCGACGCGTCGCAGCGAAGCGAGCGCGCCGAGCCAGATCGCGCTGTCACCGACATTAGAGAAGTCGGGGAAATCCAGCAGTGCGATGGAGTCCGCGTTCTCTACGAGCGGGCGCAATGCGTCGTCGAGTTGCTGTTGCAGGCCGCGCAGGAAATGCGCGTGAGTGTCGGGCGGCGGCGAGGAACGCATGGAAGACACCAAGGAGGAACGCATACCGGCAACGGTAGCGCCGTGACCGCGATGTGCCAGCACCGGACGCGATCATGCGGC
>JBKJTE010000011.1:0-8759 GCA_046590495.1 Gemmatimonas sp.
GCCGTCATCTTGCCATCGCGCCGCAGCTTCTGAATCACATCCCGCTGCAGGTTGTCACGCTTGAGCAGATCGCTCTGCATCTTGCGCCATTCTTCGAGCGTGCCGAATCCGTTTTCCTTGAGTGCAGCGCGGAACTCAGCTTCGGTCTTGAACTGCGCGCGAATCTTCTTCTCGTTCTCGTCCATCGACCGCGTAACGTCCGCGTCATTGACTTCAACTTTTTCCGCCTTGGCCTTCTGCACCAGCAGTTCAGCCTCGACCAGCTGATCCATCACACTCTGTTCCAGCGCGACCTGCTCGGCGAAGCTGGTCACCTTCGCACCAGCAGCGCGACGGCGATTCACTTCGGCCAGCACTTCAGAGACGAGGACGACCTGATCGCCGACGATCGCTGCGACGCCATCGACCGGCAGTCCGCGCACCGTGTCCTTCACATCGGACTTGGCGGGTGCGGCCGGCTTCTCGACGGGCTTGGCCGTCGCGCTCTGCGCCGACAGCGTCACCCATGACGGTGCAGCGAGCAGCGTCGCGCCGAAAGCGAGACTACGAATGCGAGTGCGGAACATGTGATTTTGTCAGGCCGGAAACGGGAAGCGGAGGACCACCAGATGGCGGCCCCCCGCAGATACCGCAAACGAAGGGAAAAGTTACGGCTTCTTGGCCGGCACGGGCATCGCCATCGCCGAATCGCGCTTCGGCGGCGGGGCCATACCGGGTGCTGCTGCGCCCGGCGTCGGGTTCTTCTGTGCGCGGGTGCTGTCTGCCGTGGCACGAACGGCCTTGGCGCGCTCGATGACCTTGTCGAGACCAGCGTCGTTGATGGCGTATTCGTACTTGGACTGCAGAGCGCGTGCAACCGGGTACGGCACGTCGATGAACTGGACTTCGCTCTTGATCAGCTTGTCGAAGAACGATTCGACGCGGTACGCCGCGATCTTTTCCTTGTCACCGCCGGCAGGCGCCTTGGCGCTGTCGGCGAGCTTGGTCGGATCGACACCGAGTGCAGACCAGGTCTGCGTCACCGCATTCTTGAAGTTCAGGTACAGGTTGGACAATTCAGCGGTGTCGACCTGTGACTTGGCGCTGTCTGCCTGACGGAGCACGAGTTCGTTGCGCACGATCTGCTTGACGAACTTCTCGACGAGCGTGTCGGCTGCGGTCTGGAGCTGGTCGCGGATCTGCGACTGTGGCGGGTAGGCCGCAACCCAATCGGCAAACTCCGAAGCCTTCAACTCTCCGCCCTTGTACGACGCAAGCTTGTCCGAATCCTTGGCGTGTCCGAGCGGATCACGTGCGATGGCCTTGGCCTTGAGAGCGACGCTGCTCACAAGCGTCACTTCGTTGGCCTTTTCGACCTTCGCCAGATAGGTGCTCTCGGCGATGGCGACATTACGCTGCTTTGCCATCGGCGCGAACTTGTCCTTCACGTCCGCGTACGGCGAACGATAGATGACGTGGTAACCGAACGACGTCGTGACAACCGGCGAGATCTCACCCGGCTTGATCGCGAGGACGGCCTTTTCGAACTCAGGGACCATCATTCCCTTGCCGAACAGTCCGAGATCGCCACCACGATCAGCCGCACCCGGTTCGTCGCTCTTGGCGGCGAGCTTGGCAAAGTTGGCCGGCGTGGCTTCGGCACGAATGGCTTCGGCTTTCTTCATCGCCACAGCCTTCTGCTCGGGCGTCGCACTGGCGTCGACCTTGATCAGGATGTGGCGCGCCGCGAGTGCTTCGCCGTTGTTGTAGCGCGTCTCGTCCGGGCCGGGCGAGATCGAGTCCCAGCCCTTGGAAACCTGATCGTAGAACTTCTTGACGCGGATATTGTCGATCATCGACCAAAGCGCGAGGTCCATGACCTTTTTATCGGCGAGCGAATCGCCCTTAGCGCCTGCAAGGCCGACGAGCTGATAGTTGACCCAAAGTTCAGCAATTTTGCGCGCCACGTCCTTTTCAAGGGGCGCCTGGGAATTACCGAGAATGTCGGCCAAACGCGTCACAGACAACTGCTGGCTGCCGGCCTTGGCGGCCACGTCCGGGCTGGACGAGGCGCAGGCAACGGCAAGGGCAACGGCGGCAAACGCGGGCAAGCGGTATGATTTCATCGAGTCGGACTCCGACGACGGAGTGAAGGTGTGTAGGTGGGACCCGAAAGGCACCGAGCTGGTTGCCTTAAAGAGCGAGGGCACGCAACGCGCGCACCAGTCCCTCGAGCATTTCCGCACCGCCCAGCCGGGTCAGCTTGAGAGCCAGCGGCTGTGTGCGACGGACGTCCACCTGGAATTGCACCCCGTGGAACGCCGCAGACAGGCCCTTCAGGCGCGGAACTGCGTCAGCCCTGAAACTAACACGGGCTTCCGATGCACGCACAAGCACCCCTTCGACCCCGAGCGCCGCGCCGAGGACCCGAAGCATCGCGCTCCCGAAGAGAGCCAGCGCCGGTGCCGGGAGTGGGCCGAACCGATCGCGCACCTCGGCCTGCAACGCCTCGATGTCGGCCGGAGCGCGCAGAGAGGTGAGACGACGGTAGGCATCCAGCTTGGCTTCCTGCGACGTGATGTAGTCGTCGGGGAGGTAGGCCGGATAGTCGAGCGACACGTCGGCGGGGATCCAGGACTTCTGTCCGTCGCCTTTGCTGAGCTGCGTGACCGTTTCGTCGAGGAGACGCAGATAGAGGTCAAAGCCGACGGCGTGCACAAAGCCCGACTGCTCGGGGCCGAGCAGATTGCCCGCGCCGCGCATTTCGAGGTCCTTGAGCGCAATCTTGTACCCCGAGCCCAACTCGGTGTGGTGTTCGAGCACCGCCAGCCGGCGTTCGGCGTCGTCGTCGATACGGTCCGGAACGAGCAGATAGCAGTACGCGCGACGGTGTGAACGTCCAACGCGACCACGAAGCTGATAAAGCTGCGCGAGTCCCAGATGGTCGGCACGATTGACGAACATCGTGTTGGCGTTGGGGACGTCGAGTCCACTTTCGACGATCAGTGTCGACACGAGGATGTCGACTTCGCCTTCGACGAACTTGCGCATCACCGATTCGAGGTCGCGCTCCTTCATCTGACCATGGCCGACCGCAATGCGTGCGCGGGGCACAAGTCGCTGCAGGTGGTCCGCGATCGCGATGATCGTTTCGATGCGGTTGTGCACGAAGAAGACCTGTCCGCCGCGATCGAGTTCGCGCGAAATCCCTTCTTCGATCAGGCCGTCGTCCCATGGCTCAACGAACGTCAGCACCGGCGAACGATCGCGCGGCGGCGTGGCCATGATGGTGAGATCGCGCAGACCGGCGAGTGACTGATGTAGCGTGCGCGGAATCGGCGTCGCGGTGAGCGTGAGCACGTCGGTCTGCAGCTTGAGCTGTTTGAGACGTTCCTTGTGCTTCACGCCGAAGCGATGCTCTTCGTCGACGATGATGAGGCCGAGCTCAGCGAACTGCACATCGGGGCTGAGCAATCGATGGGTGCCGATCACGACATCGATCTGCTTTTTCTTGAGCGCTTCCACGACGACGGCCTGTTCTTTCGTCGTCTGGAAACGACTCATGACTTCAACGCGCACCGGGAAGTCAGCGAAGCGATCGCCGAAGCTGCGCGCGTGCTGTTCCGCGAGAATCGTGGTGGGCACCAGCACGGCCACCTGACGTCCGCTTTGCACAGCCTTGAAGGCGGCGCGAATGGCGATTTCGGTTTTGCCGTACCCAACGTCGCCGACGAGCAGGCGATCCATCGGGCGTTCGCCTTCGAGATCCTGCTTGACGTCTGTCGTTGCCTTGCGTTGATCGGGCGTGTCTTCGAAAAGGAACGAGCTTTCGAGTTGACGTTGCCAGGCGCCATCGAGTTCGTGCGGCGGCCGTGTGGTGACTTTGCGGCGCGCGTAGAGCTCGAGCAGTTCCTGCGTCATCTCGAGAATCGCCATGCGCGTCTTTTCGCGCTGCTGCTTCCAGCGATTGCCGCCGAGCTTGTGGAGACGCGGTGCCGGTGCGTCGTCGGAAACGTCGGAGGCGCTGCGATAGCGCTCGATCTGATCGATGCGATAGAGCGGGACGTTCAGTCGATCGCCGCCTTCGTATTCGATGACCGCCGCTTCGATCGTACTTTCGCGAACGAAGATGCGTTCGATGCCACGATAGATGCCGATGCCGTGCTCGAGGTGCACGACGTAGTCGCCGGGCTTGAGCGCGCCGATCGTGTCGAAGGTCGCGCCCGTCGTGTATTTGCGGGTGCGCCGCATGCGCCGATCACGACGGAAGATCTCGTGATCGGTGAGCACGCGGACGACGTTCGGGACGATGAAACCGCCGCCGAGCACGCCGATGGTGAGCGACGCGGCGACAGGTCCGTCTTCGACCAGCAGTTCTTCGAGACGCTCTGCCTGTCCGGCGTTGTCGCAGAGGATGATCGTGTGCAGTCCATCGCGCTGCAGACGACGCAGGACACGCAGGTCGCGCGAGATCGTTTCCGGCGCGCGCAGCGGAAACGCGATGTCGGGTTCCGGTCCTTGCGGCTGGACGTCGGCAGACGATGCGCTGACTGCCCGCACTGGCGGCGGGTTGATGCGAATCGTGCCGAAGCGCGCCAGTCGTGATGCCATCGCCGGCGGCGATTCGAACATGGTCTCACGCTGAATCCACTGCTCGCCGCGACGACGGGCGAGTTCCATGTGGTGCGCCGCTTCGTCGTACGTGCGGACGAGTTCCGGCAACACTTGGCTGCCGGCGGGCATCACGACGAGCGTGTCTGGGGACCAGAGTTCAGGGAGCGTCACCCGTTCGAGTGTGCCGTCATCATCGCGGACCCGTCCGTCGACCGGGAGGATCAGCGCGAGTTCGGCGTCGCGTGTGCTGCGTTGTGTGTTGAGATCGAAGTGGCGGAGTTCAATGATCTCGTCGCCCCAGAATTCGAGGCGCACCGGTTCGGCCATGCCGAATGAATAGATGTCGAAGATGCCGCCGCGTACGGAGAACTGTGCGACGTCTTCCACCATCGGTACGCGCTCGAATCCGATCGATTCCAAGTGCGCGACGAGATCTTCCGGGCGGCGCACATCGTTCTTGCGCAGCTCGAGTCGAGCACCCGCGAGCGCGCGTGGAAGCGGCGTACGTTCGAGTACGGCGCGCGAGGTCGTAAGCAAGAGACGCACGCCGCTACGAACCAGTTTTTCCAGCGTCTCGACGCGTTCGCCGGCGACTTCGGCGTGCGGTTCGACTTCACCAAAACCTTCCCGCGGCGGGTAGAGCGCGACGGGGAGATCGTCGACCAGCGATTCAAGATCCGAGAGCCATCGTTCTGCATCCGACAGCTGATCGGTGACGATGACCACCAATCGCTGCGGAAACGCACGCGCCAATGCGGCGATGAACACCGCATCGCTCGAACCGGCGAGACCGCCCACACGCAGGCTTTCGCCGGGGCCGGGGATGGCCTTCAGGACGCGTGAAAAAGCGGGTAGCGCCTCGACGGCGTCGAGGAGGCGTGGTAGAGCCATCTATCTCAGGTAATCCGGTACGAAGTGATCGGAAGTCGGTACGCCAGCAGCTCGGCCGCGCAGATCTCGGCGGGTACGTTCAGGCGGCGCGGGAGGCGGTCGCGCGCTGCTCAGTGCCGTGCGCTGCAACGGCTGGCGCAGAGCGGGAATACCAAGCCTCGAGCAACAGTGCAAGCAGGGCAATCGCAAGCAGGATGGGTACCAGCGAACGACCGGCCGCCTGCTTGAAGATCTGCTTGCGCCATCCGTCTGAGGCACCGACCACCGAAACAGCGCGACCACTGACGCGGGCAAGGAATTTCGCGTCTTCCGGAGCACCCTGCCCCACGTCCGACTCTTCGCGTTCCGGATTGACCACCAGCGCGCCGACCCGAGCCGCCTGACGACGAAGAAGATACACCCCTGCGTCGTTCGGTACGGTGAGTCGATCGCCCGAGAGTGGAACGAGTGAGCCATCGGGACGTTCCAGCGCGGTCACGCCTTCGAGTCCCGAAAGGAACTGCCCGGGGTGCGCCGCGATAACCTGTCCATCATCGCCGAGTCGACGCGACAACGACTCCAGCAGCCACGGGACAAAACCCGCGCGCAGCGGGAGATCGGTCGCATCAGGATCGAGCGGCGAGGCGATCAACACGTAGTCTGCACCGGCCACGACCCACGGAGCGCCACCGGCCGTGGCGAGCGTGTCGGTGCGTGCCGGCGGGCCGGCACTCCCTGGGGAATGCAGCAGCGGAAAGCGGACGCGCACCGATGCACCGTCGAGGGCATTACCGCCGGTTGCCACGGCAGCAGCGGGGCGCACTTCGGTTGACCGGGCGAGCACCAGTCCACGCGCAATCGCGCCAAAGCGCCACGGAATGCCAAGCCGCGTCAGCGTGCGATTGGCTTCGCCAACTCGAACGGGATCGGTGGGCGCCGTGAGTAAGACGGGCGCCCGCACATTAACGGCGTCGGCACCGGAAACGGCCACGACGCCTGACGTGCCCTCGGTGCCGCGACCAAGTCGCTTCTCTTCAACCAATGTTGTCAGCGCAGCACCGAGGAACGGGCCCGCTTCACCGCGCACGGCAACTGACGGCGGCGGCGCCACACGCACGGCAAACCAGCGCGTGTCATCACCACGCAATTCATCCGCATCGAGTTCGACGCTTCCGCGCACCCAACCGGTGCTCGCGCTTGAGAGCTTTTGTGCGATGCGTGCCGGTGAACCAAGCGTACCTGCGTTCGACGTGCCGCGCGCCACTGTTCGTCCATCAAGGGTTACGCGCCAAGGCGCGGGCTCCGCCGACGCGATCGCGAACTGCACAGCGCCGGCCGGAGTCCATCGCGCCGGTGCGGCTTCGGTTTCGAGCACGGCACGGTTGCGAAGCGCAGGGCGCGTTTTCACCAACGCAACGACAGGCACATCGCCCGCGGTGATCGCGCTGTCACCGCCGGCCGCAAAGGCATTCGCCTGACCGTCGCTTACAATTGCGACCACAGGGGCGCGCGGCGCGCCACTGCGTGCCAGCGCAACCGCACGACGTGTCGCCGAACCGAGATCGCCACGCCCGCCGAGCGGTTTGAGATTGGTCAGCAGCTGCACCAATGATGCGGGCGCGCCACCGTTCACACGTCCATCGGCAGTCACAATCCACGCGCGGTCATCAGCCGTGAGTGTGCCAACGAGTTCGATCGCATCGGCCCGCAGGTCGTCGATCACAGCGCGGCCATCACGCACCGCACCACTGCTCATCGAATTGTCGATCAGCAACGCCATTGAAAGCGGTGCGTGTCCCAGTCCGACGAGATTCGCCACGGGGCGCGCGGCCGCGAGTGCGACCGCGATCACGGCGAGCACGCGCAACACGAGGAGCAGCCGGTGCCGGAGCTTGAGCTCCTTGCTGTGCTCCTGTTCCATGCGCGTGAGGTACCGCACGGCCGGAAAATCGACACGACGGCTGACGCGACGTCGTAGCAGGTGAACCGCCAACGGTACGCCTGCGAGTGCTGCCAAACCCAATAAAAACGGAGCGAGAAAGGCCATCAGTCGTCTCTCAAACCATCGCGCCGCGACCGTTCACACCGACCAGATGTCGGAGGGCTCGGCCATACGGTTCGTCCGTCACGGAAAGCGCGTAACGAGCACCAGCGCGACCGAGTACGGCGCGCCATTCAGCCAATGCTTCGCGAACAGTTGCCTGGTAGCTGTTGCGCACGTCGGCGGGAGCGGCGGGGACTTCAACGCGGGTTTCGAGATCGCGATACAACGCTTCGCCGGCTTCGGGAAAATCGCGTTCGGCCGGGTCCATCACATGAAGCACCAGCACTTCGTGCCCGCGAGCGCGCAGGGTACGGGCAGCGTCGGCAACGGGAATCGGGTCGACGAGCAAGTCTGACAGCAGTACGACGAAGCCCGGGCGCCGAACGAGTCGGCCGGCTTGCAGCAACGCCGATGCGACATCGGACGCTTCGCCGCCACCGGGCTCGCTGAACGCGGCCACCAGTCGGCGCCACTGCGCGCGTTGAGCACGCGGCGTCACGACCGAGCGTGTGCCGGCATCGAACCTGAGGAGGCCGACCGCGTCGCGCTGACGAATGAGGAGCAGCGCAACGGCGGCGGCCAACCGTTCGGCGTAGGCAAGTTTGGTGAGACGCCCCGGGTCACCGGTCCACTGCATGGAGCGGCTGACATCGAGCACAATCATGGCGCGTGCGTTCGTCTCTTCTTCGAACTGTTTGACGACCCACCGGTCGGCGCGAGCGGCGATGCGCCAGTCGAGGTAGCGCAGGTCGTCGCCGGGCATGTAGGGGCGATGTTCAGCGAATTCGACGCTGAAGCCTTTGCGCGGCGACCGGTGCAACCCGGTGATGAAACCGTCCACAACCCAACGCGCGACGAGCTCGAGATGGCCCAATGCGGCGAGAACGGCGGGGTCGAGCTGGTCAGCGCGAGACGTTGTCATGCAGTGCGGGATGGTGAAGCGGGGACGGTATGCGCCGAGGCCAACGATGGAAGCTAGTTTGACAACGCGCCGTGCGCGTCGAGTGCTGACGGGCTGCACAAGACGTGACGTGCGACCCGCGTTTGTGGCGAAGAGCGTTTCCAGGGCGAGGCGACCATCCCTCGGGACGGTCGCCTCTTTCCTTGGGGACCTCGCTATCTTTCGTTGCTGTCGCCGTACCGTTCCTTCAGCCCGCATCCCGTTGCAGCTCAGCCACATCCGCAACTTTTGCATCGTCGCCCACATCGATCACGGCAAGTCGACACTCGCCGACCGCCTGATCGAAATGAC
>JBKJTE010000329.1:0-10297 GCA_046590495.1 Gemmatimonas sp.
ACCCGCCACTCAAACACCGATAGAAACACGGTGCCGCGCAGCCCGTCGATTTGCAGCGGAGCGACATCGGGGCGATACACTCTACTGTCGATTCCGCCCGGCACGAGGTGTATCGGAACGCGCACACCCGCCCGCCGAAACGTCTCTTGATTGAACGCGCTGGGCACCCACAGCTCGTCCATTTCATTGCATCGTGCGACCCAATTGGGCGCCAGCGAATCCGTCTCGAACATCGTACGCCCCACGACATACGCGGCCTGCGCAGCGGAGACAAAACCGTCGGCGAGGTAGTGTTGAACGATGACGTACGGTGACCGAATCGGACGCGCCCGCTGCCGATCGAGCGCTTCACGCATCGGCGCGGGAAGGTGGTCTCGGAAGCTCGGGTCGAGCGCAACTTTGGCCCGGAGTGCGACGGGAAGGCCCATCGCTTCGAGCGCGACAAGCAGGCCACGCCCTTCATCGGCGTAGCCAGTCGGCTCGAAAACAGGACCTATCCAGACGCAATTTGGAAAGTCGCTCATGCTCCGTAAGAGTGGACGTCAGCGAACGGAGCAATTTGCAACAGCCATGCCAACCGGACCTGTGCTGTAACTCTTTCATTATCAATGAGTTACGAAGTAGTAGGCAAGACAAGCCGTCACGTAACCGGCAATTTCCTCCGCCATGAACCGCCTCAAAACACTCGGCAGGTTTTTCCTGTTAAGACGACCGCTTCTTCCGGATAGTGCGCGCCGCAGGTCGTCAGCAGAATGGTAAGTTGTTGCAATAGAGTCGCTTACGAAATGGCACAGATCGTGAATATGGGGTGCCCAGTGCGTTCTGTATCCATCACCCTGCGCCGTCAGGTCCATGACCACCAGCTTCGCCACGACTCAATCGCTTCCGACGACGATCCCCAGCGCGCAGCTGATCGCCGGCGATGTACCGCGTTTCCAGATTCCGGTATGTCCTAACGATCCGAACTGGGACACGGCTGCGGAGCTTGAAGCGAACGGGGGAGTCTCCGCCGAGATCCGGGCGTTTCTGGATGCGCAGCTGGAGACAGGCGATGTCCTGCTAGACCTGGAACCGGGCTTCGGCTTCGTGGCGCTCAGCGCAACGACCGCACCTGGCGGACTGCCGACGGTCTTTGTCGGCGGGCTGTCAGAGTCGCGACTTCAGGCGCTCCAGGACGCCGCGGTCGATGTAGGCGGATGGCTTGAATCGGTCGACACCGACGCGGGCACCGATCTCGTTGAGCTCCTCGACACGCGCCTGGATATGGAAGGGCGCGTGTTTGTACACGTCTCAACCGACCGCGTTGCCGACATCAGCCGCCGGCTGCAGCCGCTCATCGCTCAGGGACGCGTTCTCGCGATCTGTATCCCCGACGCCCACGTCGCAGACGATTGGACCAACGCCATTGACGCGCTGACCCAGGCCGGCATGACGGCCGGTGTGCTCGTCGAACAGGACGGTGAGCCGGTCATGATCCGCCTTGCGGGCACTCCGTTTGCCCCGGTTATCGCACTTCCGTCGGCGCTTGCCGAGGAGGCGCCGGCCGCAGCGACCGGCACGTTGGATTCAGCTCATCGCGACATCGGCGATGACGTGAACGAGAAGGTGAACATCGACCTGGTGGACGATGTGTTCCCGGCGGCGCGTCTGGTAGCATCGACGAGCGCCACGCCCGCGTACGGAGTTGCACCTGTTGCCGAAGCACCGCGTTGGAACGCGATGCGGGACGGCCTGTCATTCATTTCGTCGCATTCGCGGACGGGGTACGGGGTGACTGGCGCACACGTGTTGCGCGCGATGCAGCAGCGTGGTGTGCCTGTGGCGTTCTTTCCGATCGGGCCGGTTGATCGCACGCTCGCCGACAATCCGCAGTTGCATCAGGCCGTCAATCTGCAGGACGCGTATCGCCCGGATGTGCCAAGTGTGCGTCTGTCGCAGCAGTTTGATCTGGCGATGCATGTGGGTCATGGCGCACACGTTGCCTACACAATTTTTGAGCTTGACACGTTCACGCCCCGCGAACTGCATCATCTCGCGAACCAGGACGCGATCTTTGTTTGCTCCGAATGGGCGCGTCAGGTGTGTCTCGACAACGGATTGACGGAAACGCCACTGCACATCGTGCCGCTCGGTGTTGATCGCACAATCTTCAACGAGAAGGTCGAGGCGAAGCGTCGCTGGTCGAACGAAACGGTATTCATGCAGGTTGGCAAACTCGAGACACGCAAAGGACAACTCGAACTGTTGCGTGCATTCGAAGCCGCGTTCACCGCCAAAGACAATGTGCGGCTGGTATTGTCGTGCGGAAATCCTTTTGTGTCACAGGCTGATCTCGATGCGATGCTTCGTCCGTTCAAGAAGTCCCCGCTGGCGTCGCGCATCGCGATATTGACCGCTGAACTGCCGACGCAGCAAGATGTCGCCGGGTTGATGGCGGCGGCGGATTGTGGTGTGTTTGCTGCGCGCGCCGAAGGGTGGAATCTCGAGGCACTCGAGATGCTGTCGATGGGAAAGACGGTGATCGCCACGGACTACTCCGCGCACACCGAGTTCGTGAATGCATCGAACGCGCGACTGATTGCGATCGACGGTACTGAAGAGGCATCCCCCGGCAAGCATCCTGGGCGTTGGGCGTCGTGGAGCACGCGCCAGCACGACCAGCTCGTCGAGCAGCTGCGCGCCGTGCATGCGGAGAAGCAGCGCGGGTCGTTGCCAATCAACTCCGACGGAATTGCGACGGCGCAGGCCTTCAGCTGGGACGCATCGGCCGATGCGCTCATCCGTTCTCTCTACGCCATCGCGTGAGTTGCGGTTGACGCGAAGTCGACGTGCGGCCAGGGTGGGTACTTGCAGAGGCGGTGTGACGCATGGGTGAGGGCGTCGCGCCGCTGTTGCGCATCGGTATCCTGACGCACAACGCACTGCATCACACGAAACGGTGCATCGCGTCGTTGCAGGCGCATACGACGGTGCCGTGGTGCGCGTTGATTCTCGACAATGCATCGACCGACGAGACAGCTGAATGGCTTTCGACGCTCAACGATCCGCGAATTGCCGTTGAACTCAGCGCGGCCAATCTCGGCGTTGGTGGCGGTCGCAACCGGCTGCTGCAACAGCTCGTGCCGGCGATGCACGACGATGAACTCCTTGTCTTCCTCGACAATGATATCGAAGTCGGCGAAGGGTGGGCGCAACCGTTTGTCGACGCCTTCACTGAACGCCCGCGTCTAGGGGTCGCTGGCCGGTGGGCGTTCTCGATGCACGTACACGAAAGCTGGCGCGACATTCTGCCTGAGCACAACAGCAACGCCGGCCCGGTCGATACTGTGCAGGGGTGCTGCTTCTGGATTCGCGGTGCAACAGCCCGCGCGGTCGGCCACTTTGACGAATCGCTGGGCCGCTTCTGGCACGAAGACGACGACTACTGCATTCGCGCGCTGCATGCCGGGTGGGATGTACGCCGTGTGCGAAGCGCCAACATCGAGCACCACGAGCATGGCTCTGGCGTTGCGCTCAAGCCCGAGAGAATTGCGGGCTCCCTCGCGAATCAGGCGTATCTGGTACACAAGTGGCGCACGATGGGTGCGATCGACACGTACGGAGAGCCGCGGCGTGCAGTGGCCGACGAAACGTGGCCGCTGCGGCAGCATCTGGGTGAACGCCTGTCGCGTGGCCGACCGCTATTGCGCACGGAGTTGAGTGGCGCGATCGAAGACGCGTCCAGGCTACTGCTCGCTGATGTAGGCGACCAACGCGCGGCGATCCTCGCGTCGCCTGCTGCGCGCATGTTGCTCCGTGATGCGACGGTACAAGAAACTGGTGACGTACGGCAGCGCGCCACGGTCGCCGTTGCACGCGTCGATGCGCTGCTCGCGGAACGACGGATCGCGAGCGGTACCGGCATTTCAGGGCCAACGGCAGGGCGCGCGTTCAGTGGTATCTGCAATCCGTCGGCATGGGAAGATGCCCGGTGGGCCGAGACGTATCGTATGCATTTTCGCGATAACGCCGGTGCTGACTTCTACACGCGAAGCGAGAGTTCCTGGCGCGATGGGCAGCTCATGCACGCGTTGCGTGTGACGAATGCGCTGCCGAAATCTGCGCGCGTGTTGATTGTCGGGCACGCGAGTGAGCGGATCATCGCGGCGCTCACGCATGTCGCGTCGCATGTGGCGGTGCTCGATCATCAGGCCGCGTCACAGGAACTCATTGCCGGGAGTGCAACACGCACGTTAGGTCATGCGCAGTTGGTGACCGGTGTCTGGCCGGCGGCGCGGGCAATGCGCGTCGAGCGCTTTGACGCAGTGCTTTGTCCGAACGCATCGCGGTACGCGCCGGTATCGGAGTTTGACGCACTGCTCGCGACCTTGTCGGGTTTCGCAAAGACTGGCGGCCACGTTGGCGTCGGAACGTCCGTACGAATTTCGGGACCTGCAAACGGGCGTTGGCTCGAGCGTGAACTCTTGGCCGACGATGCGCGACTGTCGCAACACGGATTGCGTCGTATCGGAAAGTTTGATGCAACGGTGTCCGACGAAACGCTGTTGGCCGCAGTGCCCGCGGACACACACGCCCACTGGCGTCCGCGTCTGTCGCGCGATGCGGATCCGCATTGCGTCACGCTTGCGACGCTCGTTTGTCGACGTACCGAATAGCGTGTTGCATCTCGTGTCGAATAGCTTCTGAAGAGCCGCCCTGAAGAGCAACGGATGATCCAGTGAAGATTCTCTACATCGCATTTGCCGCCACCGATCAAAGCGGTGTGCATCGCAAACTCGCTGAGCAGGTGACCGCACTTCGTGCCTGCGGGCAGGAAGTCGAGTGCATCGTGTTTGCGGACACGCGTGTGGCACCAGCGCCCGTGAACCCGCCGTACAGGTTGGTCGACATTCACGGGGGCGGGTTTGGTGCGGCCAGTCGTTCGCTCGCATTTCACGCCTGCTGGGAAGTGGTCGAACAGTTCAAGCCGGATGTCGTGTACATGCGCTACCCCATGTACGACGGACATGTGCTGCGCTTTCTGCAGGAGGCGCCACCGGTGGTCTTCGAACTGCAGACAATCTTCAAGAACGAAGTGCCGCCGCAGGTGGCAGAATTCGAGCAGGGTTGGGCAACCCGGGTCCTGCCGAAGGCGGCCGGTTTGGTTGCGGTGACCCACGAGATTCTCGAATACGAAACGGCTCGCGCGCAGTGGGCGATTCCGGGCATCGTGATGCCCAACGGCGCAGACCCGCAGACGATTCCGTTCACGACGCCAGCGCTGACGCCCGGACGCGTCGATCTGTTGTGCGTCGCATCGTTCTATCCATGGCACGGCATCGATCGACTGTTGGTCGGCATGGCCGCCGAGGCCGATGTACAGGATGTTCATCTCCACCTTGTAGGCGATGGCCCTACGATTCCCGACCTGCGCGCACTCGTGAACGACGCCGGATTGCAGGAGCGCGTGCACTTTCACGGTCATGTACCCACCCGCGAACTGGGAAAGTGGTATCCCAAGGCGCACGTCGCGATCGGATCGCTGGCGCCGCACCGCGTCGGGTTGCGGGAACTCGCCGCACTCAAGCATCGTGAGTATGCATTCCGCGGGATTCCCATTGTGCTTGCCGGTGGCGATGCAGATTTTCCGTCTACGCTGCCGTGGGTGCGTCAGATTGCAGCCGACGATTCACCGGTGTCGCCGCGCATGTTGCGCGCACTCGCACATGCGTGGAGTGCGGAAACACGGCGCAAGCAGATTCGCGTCTGGGCAGAATCCAATCTTGCGTGGAGCGTCAAAATCCCGAAACTCATTGAGTTCCTGAACGCGGCGGCGACGCGCGGCGCGACCATGTCGGATATTGCCGCGTGAAAATTGTCACGATCCTCGGTGCACGTCCGCAGTTCATCAAGGCGGCTCCAGTCTCGCGCGCACTACGTCGCGTGCATACGGAAATTCTGGTGCACACCGGGCAGCACTACGACGCGATGATGTCGGACGTTTTTTTCGATGAACTTGGAATTCCGGCGCCCGACATCACACTCAACGTCGGCTCAGCGCCGCACGGTGCGCAGACGGGACGCATGCTCGAAGGGATCGAGACAGTCCTGCTACATCAAAGGCCCGATGCAGTGCTGGTGTACGGGGATACGAACTCCACGCTCGCGGGCGCGCTCGCTGCGGCCAAGCTTGGAATCCCAATCGTGCACGTTGAAGCCGGACTGCGGAGCTTTGTGCGCGACATGCCGGAAGAGATCAATCGCGTCCTCACCGATCGACTGAGCTCGCTCTGCTGCTGTCCGAGCGACACGGCGCGCGTGAACCTCGCGGCCGAAGGGATCACCGATGGTGTCACTGTTGTCGGCGATGTGATGCTGGACGCACTGACCGATACAGCGGCGCGTGTGGCAAACGATCCGGCAGGACTCGCCGCACTTGGTGTTGAACCGTCACGCTATCTGCTGGCCACGGTGCATCGCGCCGCCAACACCGACGACCTCGTGCGACTGCGCGCGATCGTCGGGGCACTCGGCGCCGCTGCAGAACCGGTGCTCTGGCCCATGCATCCCCGGACACGACACGTACTCGCCCGCGAAGGGATCGCGCTCCCGGCGAACGTGCGCGCGATCGAACCACTCGGCTATCTCGATCTCGTCGCGGCGTTGCAACACGCGCAGGCCGTGGTCACCGATTCAGGTGGACTGCAGAAAGAAGCGTATTGGTTGGGTGTGCCGTGCGTGACGCTGCGCGACGAAACGGAGTGGACCGAGACGGTCGCGAGTGGGTGGAACGTGCTCGCTGATGCGGATCCCGACAGAATTCTCGCGGGTCTTCGAGACGCGCGCCCAGCGGGCGGAGCGCGCGATGCGTACGGTGTCGTTGGTGCGGCCGAGCGGGTGGTCGCGGCGATGGAGCAGCGGTTCGAGTAACAGCGGCCGTTCAGCGAGGGGCGCCTACCAATTCCGCGACCCTTGCAACAACACTGCTCCAGTCGCGCGAGGCCTTGGGGCGCACGAGCGTGAGCGTCGGATACCAGGGCGTCGTCTCACCGGTCAGCCCCCAGCGCCAGTCTGGCACGTGCTGCAGCATCACCCAAGTCCGGACACCCATCGCCCCGGCCAAGTGTGCGATCCCGGTATCGGTCGTCACCAGCCCGTCGAGCTGCGCGAGGAGTGAGGCCGTCGTTGCCCAATCAGTAAGCGCCGGCAGCGCATGGACCCCCGCCAGTTGTGCCGAGACCGCCGGATCGATCGCCCCCTGCTGCATCGAGACCCATGTCACCCCACGGATCGCGAGCAGGGTCGGCAGGAGCGCCGGGTCCAGGTCCCGCATGACACGCCCTGAAAACGCCGGGTTGCCGGCCCACACCAACCCCAGCCGTCGCTGACCAGCCGATGGCGCCGGTAGTGCTGGAGCTGCTACGGCTCCTGTGGGCGCCCTGAGGTAGGGCACAGACGCGCCCATCACGGCGCCTCCAAGCCCGAGTCGATGCGGCAACGACAGCAACGGCACGTGCCAATCGGTTTCCGGCGGATTCCCTCTCGCGACCGCGTCGATTCCGTTTGACGCCAGTAACGAAACAGCATCAGCATGGCACTCGACCACTACACGAGTTGGGGATCGTTCCGCCAGAAACGGCAGAAACCGAAGAAACTGGAATTGGTCTCCGACGCCCTGTTCTGCCGTCACCAGTATCGAGCAGCCTTCGAGCGGTTCGCCCGTCCACGGTCGCGCCGACGTCGCAGGAACGGGGCGTGGTCTCGACTCGAAGAGACGCCATCCGTCCGCAGTGGCACCCCCCAAGAGCGTCGTATAGGCGCGCTGAAGCTGGGTTGGCGCGTGCCCGCCGCGCACCGCATCGGCCATGTCGAGCCAGTGGAGCGCGCCTTTCCGGTCGCCCATATCGTGGCGGATCTGCGCTGCGGTGAGCAGATACGCGGGATGGGTCGTCGAAGAGACGAGCGCCTTTTGAATGAGGGGCCACGCTTCGGCGGCCTGACCAAGTGTGCGTTTGGCGCCCGCCAAGGCGGCGAGTGCGGCTGGATCTTTCGGGAGTGCTTTCACCACCATCGTGAAGCAAGCGGCGGCTTCGGTCGGCGCTCCGGCATCGAGAAGTGCGGCTCCCAACGCATATCGCTGCTTCGGGTCGGCCGGGGGTGATGTCTGGACGGCGTGGAGCAGCACGGCGCGTGAGGCGAGCGTGTCGCCGGCGAGTCGATGCGCGTTGGCGAGCATCAGGGCGATCGAATTTTCGGCGGGTGCGGCCTCAAGGGCGCGAGCAAAGGCGGTGGCTGCGTGGGCGTACTCACCACGTTCGAGCGCTGCCTCGCCTTCAGTCAGGCATTCTACCAGAGCATCCATCGCCCAAACTACGCGTCCATCATTGCGTTTTGCGAGAGTCGATCGGCTTCCGTGACAGCGAATTCCACCGATGTGAGGGTCTGAAATTTCCTCGGATTGAAACGCTCAAGTTCTTTCTGGTGGGGACGACACTGTACTTCGACCGCGATCCGGTAGTCGGATTCGGGCGAGGCACGGAAGCCTCAACTAAACATCACGGAGGATTGTCCCATGCGTATCAACACGAACGTCGGCGCCTTGAACGCCACCCGTAACATCTTCGTCAACGAAATGGCGACGAACAGCAGCATGGCGAAGTTGAGCTCGGGTCTCCGCATCAGCCGTGCGGCTGACGACGCGGCAGGTCTCTCCATCGCGAACAAGCTGCGCGCACAGAGCCGTTCGCTCACGCAGGCAGCCAGCAACGCCGAGCAGGGTTCCGCGATGCTTCAGATCGCAGAAGGCGCGGCCAGCACGATCCAGCGCATCATCGAGCGTCAGAAGGAACTGATCACGCAGTCGGCATCGGCTGGTAACAACAGCACGGTGACGGGCACGCTCGGAACCGAAGTCGCGACGCTCCAGACCGAAGCAACGCGTGTTCAGGGTTCCTCGAACTTCCAGGGCGCGTCGGTGTTTGCTTCGCTCGTGTTCCAGGTCAGCGACTCCGCCACCAGCGGCACGGTGACGGTCAACACCTCGCTCACGCAGAGCGCGCTGACGGCAACGTCCACGCTCGCCAACGCTGACACCTCGCTCGACACGGTCAACTCCGTGCTCGCGACGATCGGTGCCGGTCAGAACGTGCTCGACTACACCGTGCAGAACTTGAAGGCGTCGGTGGTGAACATCCGCGCTGCCGAATCAACCATCCGCGACGTCAACATGGCGGACGAAATGGCCAACTTCACCAAGAACAACATCCTGAAGCAGGCGGCCGAAGCGATGCTGTCGCAGGCGAATCAGGGTAGCCAAGGCGTGTTGCAGCTGCTGCGCTAATCGAAGTAGGCGGCAAAGAATACGAGTAACCCCGGAGTCGGCTAGTCGCCGGCTCCGGGGCCGTGTCCTACGCAGGATCGGAGGGAAGTTCTGATGGAGACGACCAGCTCTGTAACGAACGTATCGGGGATTTCGAGCGGCATTCAGTGGAACGACATGGTCGATGCGACCATAAAGGCCGAAGAGGCCCGTTACCTGAAACCGCTTACCTCGCGCATCGATTTGCAGACCGCGCAGAAGGCAGCCTGGACCACGCTCAATACGCTGGCCCAGACTCTCAACGACACCGCGCGGGTCATACGTCGAGCGGGACTTGGCGGGTATACGGCATCGGTGCCACCCAGCCCCACCACGTCGCGCACCCTGTTCTCCGCGTCCGCTGGACTCGGCGCAACTCCGGGTCGTTACCGCGTCGAAGTCCTGCAGCTCGCCGACACCGCAAAAATCGGCGGTGGATCGGTCACGAACACGTCGGCCGCACTCGGGCTGGCGGGCGATTTCTCCGTCAATGGCGCGACGATCACCGTCGCCGCGACCGACACCCTGGTCGATCTGCAGGGCAAGATCAACACCGCGAACTCCGGCGTTTCGGCGACTGGTGTTTCGGCATCGATCGTGAGTGACGGCTCAACCGGTGGGCGCCTCGTGCTCGCGCGAGACCAGAGCGGCTCAGCCGGCATCACGCTCGTCGATGGCACGGGCGGCATCGCGCGCGAAATCGGATTTCTCGATTCACGCACCAAGCCTATTTCTTCCGCCGTGCAAGCTGCCGCGATCGCGATGGGACTCTCCGTCACACCGCAACCGTCCACGATCAAAGTCGGCGGCCGGATCATCAGCGCCGATCTGTCGGTCGATTCTATCGCGACGATTGCCGCGCGTATCAACGCCGCGGGCGGGGCAGCTTCTGTCGAATCCGAAGACTACGGCGGACAGACGCGCTACCGCCTTGTCACCGACGGCAACGTCACCGCTGAC
>JBKJTE010000093.1:0-22112 GCA_046590495.1 Gemmatimonas sp.
GAATGCGTTCAAGCAACACGAGCGCCGCGATGTATGTGCCTTGCACGGTAGGATGCAGTCCATCGGCGCTGTACAACGCGGTCAAATCACCGTATGTGGTCCATCCGTCGCCAGCCGGCGCGAAGATTCCATTGATCGCGCTCGCCGCATTGCGATACGATTGCAGCACGCCTGGAAAGTCGAACGTGCGCGATGCGAACGGCCACACCATATACATGACCGGTGTCGCGCCAGCCGCGCGAATGAGCGGCGCGAACTGCAGTGACCACGTACGAAGATTCACCTGACTTTCCGGCAGCGCTGATGACCCTTGCTGCATGACCACGAACTCCCACGGATGTTCGCTGAGTGTGCGGCGCGCGGTGCCCTGCGCCCAATGGTCTTCGAGCGCAAAGTCGGGGAACGCGACGGTCTCCGCATACACGTTTGGATCTCCGCCGAGTTTCGCGAGATCGACGAACATACCGGGAAGCCCATTCACATACGTCAGCGAATTGCCGATGAACAGCACTCGCGTGGCGCCGGCCGGAATGCTCGGCGCCGTTGTCGAGGCGTTGCCACACGCGCTCAATGAGCCGAGCAGGGCGGCAAGCAAGTTGAGTCGATTGAGGCGGTAGCGCATTACTGCACGCTACCGCATCCGTCCGCAAATTGCACACCCTCGTTGACGAACCGTCGCTAGGCGGGTGCTTAACGCGATGAACGCGCGACGAACCGAATGCGCGCCGGTTCCGTGCGCGACGTTCACAACCCGCGCTTGCGACCAAGCATCGCGTCGACGCTGTACGGTCCGGCGCCCCACGCTGCAAACACAAGCCAGATGAACGCGAAGAGCATCACCGTCTCGCCCCTATTCACCCACCAAAGAACGCTGGCGCTGCTGCCGGCCGCGTGAACCCAGAAGTACGCCACCGCCATCTCGCCCGAGGCGAGAAATGCCGCAAGGCGTGTCATCAGGCCGAGCACCAGACAAATGCCCAGCACGACCTCGAACGCTCCAGCCACTCCGAACTTGCTCATGAACTCGACCGATCCACCCGTGGGCCCCATTCCTCCAAACCAGCCGAACAGTTTCTGCGCGCCGTGAACGAAGTAAGCCGCACCGGCAACTACGCGCAGCGCCGTTTGAGTGTACGGGAGGTACCGCTCGCTGATTGGGGCGATCATGGCTGTGGGTGTCGGAGATGTACGGGAACGTCGGCGGGTCTCGTCGAGCGGTATTGGACGGCGACCGTGCTTTTGACGAGTGTCTACGCTGCGTCTACGGTCGTGGAGCGCCGGGCGTTGGTGGCACACGTCTTTGCGCTTCCGGCGAGAGTATCCACACTGATACACCGCGCGTTTTCACTGAGCCGCTCACGAGATCTTTGATTTTCACGTTGACGACATGGCGGCCGGGCGTTTGCTCGCCAAACCCTGCTCACGCCGGATCTCGACGCTCCATCGCACGCGCCGCGCAGTTTGGTCGGCGCAATGGCTTAGACGCGGCGCATTATTGCGCCACTCTTGGCGCGCGTCATCCATCGCGCGTTCCACGCTGGTCGCGCTCGTTCAGAGCGCGACCTCGAACCACACGTCGGCGCGACGCTGACTCGCCTCTTCCTGCTCGTTCTTTTCGCCAGGATTGGCTTCGCCCTTGGCCGAGTCGATGATCTTGGCAGATGAGCCGAGTTCGTCCTGCAAGAGCTTCTTGACCTTCTCTTTCCGTTTGCGAGACAGATCCTGGTTGTGCTGACCTTTACCCGTCGGACTGGCGTAGCCGTCGACGTTGATCGGAATGATCCCTTCACGCAGGCGTTGATAGCGGATCTTCTCTTTCTCGAGATCGCGCATCCACTCTTTGAAGAGTTGGAGTTCCTTGTCGGCGATGACGTCCTTGTCGATGGCGAAGAACACCGACTTCCACCGACGGATGATATTCGGTGCCGCGAGCTGCTCCGTCTTCACGTCGCTGAAGGTTCCGCCGGCAAAGAAGTCGATCTTCACGGTAGTCGGCTTGTCGATGTCGAATCCGATGTCGCCGTCGGACTCGGTGTACAACTTCCCGGCAAAGTCGGTGAACTTGTCACCAAGGCCCGGATCCCACTTTCCGTTCACGAGGAAGTCGATGCGTGAGACTTCGTTGCGCGAACCGGTCGCGCGTTTCGCGGTGAACTTGACTTCGAATTTCTGCGTGGTGAGTCCGGCGGAACTCTGAATCCGACGCTGCACCTGTGCATTACGGATGTCGTAGCCGTTGTATTCGAAAGACAGGGTGAAGGCAAAGTGATACGTTTTCTTCGAAGCTTGAACGTCAAGACGCGCTACATCCTTGAGGCCGGACGCAGGCGCGACAGCGGCGATACCAAAGTTCGCAGTCTTGCGCGTCCACTGCGCCGCGGACGGTGTGTCATCGTGCATGACCTCTGCCGTATCGCTGATCATAACGAAACGGCTTTCGTCAGGACGGGCCGTCAGCTTGTCGAAGAACTTCTTGAAAATACCGCGCGCAAAATCGACGACACCATCGCCGATGCCGAGCTGTCCGGCGCGCGCCGGAGCCGCCGATGGCGCGAGGGCAAAGCCAAGCGCCGCTGCATCAGCAGGCGTAACGACGCCGTCGGCGGCGCCATTATCCCGGTCCTTCTGATAGCGAATGAACGCCATCGCCGTTCCCGGTCCAAAGCCGCCGTCCGCCTTGAGCTTGAAATAGCGCTTCGCATGCTTGGCAAGCGCATCCTGCAACGCCCGTACGTCGGCCCCGTCCGATCCGAATCGCAACCGGCGTGCTGGGGCAGAGTCCTTGCCCGCGGCCACCAGCCGTGCATCGCGCCCAGTTAGCAGCACATAAGCGAACTTTCGCTTGTCATCTTTGGTCAGCTGGGCGTTGTCCAATCCGAGCGCCTTGCGGAACGCGGCCCAGTCGCCGGTGGGTGTATCACCGACAGACGTACCCGGGATCGTGTTACACCCAGCCGAGGAGAAGTCGGGTACGGTACTTACGCCCGCGTTCACACTGACAATGCCAGGATGGATATTGTCGTTGGCGACGGTTTCGTCCCATGTGTCTCGTACCGTGTATGTCAGATCGTCTTCGGAGCGCAGGACGACGACGGTGTGATCGTTGCGCAGCGCCCCGCGAATCCGTCCGGGATTGTCGATCAGATTTCCGCTCGCATCCTCTTTGTACGCGCGGTGTGTGCCGACGACCATGTCATACTTGCCGCAGGGCAGCATGTTGGCCTTCTTGCCGTGATTCTGCCGGTACCCTTCCATGTACGCCCAGTTCGGGACGGTCGACGCTTCGAACGCCGTGATCTTTCCGGAAACGCTGTCCCACACGCCGATGATGCAGCGATTGTCGATGTGATTGGGTTCGAGTTCCCGGACCGACACGCTATCCGCGAAGGTCGTCTGACTCACGTCGGCGCCACAGCCGCGCAACGCGAATACGACTTTGCTCTCCGAGCCGGCGAGCGAGAACTGATTGAGCTGTATCAGTCTTGCAATGATGCTCCCGTTGAGCACAAACGGGGTGGCATCAATGGGTAGTCCGATATTGCGATAGTCCGGTGACGTGGTATCGGGGGCCCAGTGGATGTCGGCTGCAGTCAGCTTCTTGGCGCCACCGAGTCCGAAGGTGAATGCCGATGGTGCACGTTGCGTGCGCGGCGCACCGCGGCGCTCATCGTAGCGCGGTTCGAACTCTGCATCATCGAGGACACTCTCCACCTGCACGTCAAGTGACTGCGCGTACGCGGCGCGCTGCGTCGAAAGTGAGCGAGCGACATTGAATCCCGCGTCGTGTGGCCAGTGGACCACCTGAATACGGAGCGGCGTCAGCGGCGTCTTTGCTTCGGACTCATACTTGTCGACAAAGGTTGAGAATGGCTCGCTGTACGCGCTGCCAGTACCGGGATCGACGATGTCGAGCGTTGTTGCTGCGCGTGTGCCATCGCCATGGATGCCTGTGATGATGCGCGCGTGGATTGCAAACGCCGCTGACGGGTCTTCATCAGTGGTGACCCAGAGGGGGCCATATCGCCGCAGCAGGGATTCCCATCGATCGATCGTGTAGCTCTGCGGCGACTCCTGCATCAGTCCCGCCGCTGCAAGGAACGGTACCTTTTGCGAGCCGAGCAATCCCTGATCAGCGTTGAACATCGTGCGCCACGCGGGTCCGATTCGATCGAGGACCGTGGTGATCGGCAGTGTCATCCGATCTCGCCACATGACCATCATTGCACTCACGGTTGCCCAACAGGTATTCGGGCTGGGTTGGCGCAATGACGGAACGACGCCGGGGATGCGATAGTCGATCGCGGCGCTCGCGTGCGACACGACCGACGGCCCCCGCGAGGTGACGGCGGGCCCGCGACTCGGCGCCTGTTCAGGCGCGCCACTCCCAGGCCGCGTCGAGTGCGGGTGCGGCTTCTGCTGCTTCTGTGCGCGGGCGACAGACGCTTCAAGATCCAGCAATCGGTTCGACATCGTTCTCTCCGTCGTGCGAAGGCGTCACGCGCGTTGGGCGCGCACTGCTAGTCGTCGGTTGTAGTTGTGCCTGCGTCCGTCGCCAACGCCGACTCACTTGGGCGCTGCACCGTCGGCATCGCAACAAGATCCCGGATGAGCGTTTCGCTTCCGACCACCGGTAGTTCAGTCTGTTGATACGCGCCAGCTTCACGTGCGAATTGGACGGCACCTGCTGGTCGTGCTGGCGCGCCACCGCCCTGATGTGCATCGAGCTGCTGGTCAAGCGCCGAAAACACCTGACTCAGTTGCACCGGAGGGAGGCGGAATTCGGTCGCGTATCCCATTCCTTGCGCCATGGTATCGAACACGCCATGTCCGGCAGCGCGCACCGGTGGCGAAGGCGCCGCCTCGCTCCCGTATCCGTCGTCGCGCGGATGCTCGACCGGCGTTGGCGGTATTTCTGCGGGCGTCGAAGAGTGGGCCGCCAGATCAGCCAGGTCCCGCTCCACAGCACTCAGCTGCGATGCCAGCGACGACGAGTCGCTCAGCGACACGGTCCCCTTTGAAAAGGAGAGCGCTGTGCCCGCACGCGATGGCGGCGCATCGAGCGTAGACCGGTCATCCGCTTCGTCATCGCTGTTCAACTGTGGGTGCGACCCTTCGTCAGATTCTTCGAACGCTTCCACGTCATAGTCATCCACACTGAGTTGCTTCGCCGCCGTATCGGTGTTCGGTCGAGGCAGCTCGACGTCAATGCGTGCTACGGGTTTGTACGCGACGTCATGCTCGCAGCGAATTGGAGCGCCATTGTCAAAACTCTGCGCAGTGACTGTCGATTTCGCGCTCGCGGGCATCGCGGTCGCAGACTTTGCACTCCTGGAACTCTTTGGCGGGCACGCGGGTGCGGGCGTGGCAACACTGTCGGTGTGACGATGCTTACGCGGACGGGCAGCGATGTGCTCCCGTGTTGTGATACCGAGGAGGTCGTCGAGTTCAAAGAGCGATGTGAGTCTGTGCTTCATGTCAGACCATCTCCTGCAGCGTGCACGTCGAGCGTGATCACCGCGTAAGGGTCCAGAGCGACGCGCAACTGATTGGCGCCTTCACGCAAAAGGCCAGGGGTGAGTACGATGCGCAGCCGCTGTGCGTGTGACTCGACGATGGGCACAACCACGTTGTTTAGTGTAGCGATCGGGAACTCACCGACGGATGCGGCTGTCGCCAGATTGTTCCCCTCGAGTGATAACATCCGCGTCGAGTCGTCGTTGACCAACATCGCTTTGGCAACGGAGGGCGCATTCTGTCGGCGTTTCGTGCGATTGAGGATACTGGCGAGTTTGTTGTAGTTCACTGTGCCGCCCGCACGTTTCATGTCCACGTTGCTGCGCTCCATCCGCTCGATATCGTTGACGGTGGTGACACCGATTTTCTGCAACTCGGTCCGGGTCTCATCGTCGATGTCGTCGACTGCCTCGATTGCGATATCATCGCGGCTCAGTGGTTCACGTGTCGTCTCGCGAATTTGCCGGTCGGTGATCGAACCCAACTGAAATGCAATCTTTGCAGCACCGGTCTCGCCTGGTCCTGCGGTGGAAAATCGCAACTCTCGACCATCGAAGTCGGGAAAGAGATGCAGCTCGAGATCCAGATCGCGTACGGTGTATGTCAGGCGACGATTGATCCCCTTCAGTGCGAGCGTGTCCTGAGCCCGATCCAATTCAAGGATGAGCGAGTCCAGAAATGAATTGAGCTTCCAGCTCGGTCCACCCTTAGGCATCGGTGACCGTCCGCGTGATTCGAATCGCTATACGATGAAACGACGGAAGTATCGTGGTCGCTGTCCACTGCGTCGGGGTGGAGCCCGTGACACGCGGTGCGCCCGCATCGCCATCGCGTACCTCGAGCTCGATCGCCAGCGACAGACGGATCTCTTCCAACTCGGCGCTGCCTTCCAAATCTCCATCTGGACTGTCTTCCAAGCCGCCCTGCACATCAACATCATCATCAGCAGCATCGAGCTCTGCGAGTCCGATGACGAGTTCGGCAAGCGGAGGCAGGTCGTTACTCCAGGATGGCGCAGTGCTGTTGTCCGACATTCCACTACGCGCCCGTCGCGGTCGCATGGTCGTGCTTCAACGCCTTCGGCATGAGCGTGATCGGGGCGAGACCGACCGTCTTGTCGAAGAGCACCTGCATGCCATCCAACAGCACCGGCGGGTCCCCCGTTGCCATGGTCGAGACGAAGCCCGCGGTAAACACCGGAAAGTCGGATCGCGTGCTCATTGTGTGCTCCTCGTACCGATCACATGTACGGTGACGGGAATCGGAAATCGGACCCGCTCTTCGACCAGTTCACGCACATGTGAGTCGGCATCGATCGACGCCGCTTTGAACAGCACCACTTCGTGCAGATTGACTTCGGGATAGATCCAAAGAGCGGCCGTTACTCCAGGTCGTCCACTCAGTACTGCGTTGAATCGCGCCCCCGTGTTGAAGCGTGCCACAAAATCTGACGCGGACAACGCCGAGAGCTGGGCTTCGTTGAGCGATTGACCGTTCGATATCAGAGGAATCAGTGCGTTCAACGCGCTGAGCGACGTCGTCATGCCGGTGCGAAGACGCGCCTTCTTGACGTGCCCCTCGCTGCTTTCGGACGACAGTGTCGTTTCAATCGGCGCATTCGTCGTACGCATCGGCTCGAGGGCGTAGATGTATTTCCCTTCGAAGTCGACTTTGAACAGCGCCTTGTCGAATGAACCCTGCCACGCTTTGTGCCAGAACGGACGAAATTTCGCAACGTCATTGAGCGGAACGACGCTGCCGTGCTCGACGCGGTCGAAGATATACTCCCCGATGAGCGTGATCATCTGCGTTCGGCTCGTACCGATGATCTTGTTTTTGGCGTTCTTCCACGTCAGATACGCGCAGACGAGATACTCTTCGCCGACCGGGACGGATTTGAGATCCTCACCACTGAATGCGATGCGCGCGGGGATACGGCCGTTCACGATCTGTGTCACGGCGATGCGCTTGCGCACCAGAATGTTTCTGGTGGATGGATCCTTCACCAACACGGCGACGGAGGCGTCCGAAATCGTGCGTGGCGTTTTGACGTCGAAGGCGAACGCGATATCCTCGCCTTTCCGGTAGCACACCCGCGAGCGGCCGTGAATCATCACCGGTGATGCGCCGACAAAGTTCAGCTCGACCGATTCGACTCGCCGATACGCGGGCTCGCTCGGCTCTTTTGTTGCACCAGGCGTTACCGACGACGCGAACCCCATCCCTTGCAGCAGTTCATCGACCGCACCATGGACCCCCATCGGATTGAGTGCCCGCAGATGCTCGTTGGACTGCTTGTCGAAGTCGAGGCCAAGCTTCCCGATCTCTTTGACGCTATCGGTCACGGCTCCAATGATCTTGGTCGGGTTTGCGGTGTCGAGAATCGCCTTCACTGTTTCCGGCGTCAGTACCTTCTCGAGCAGTGGCATCAGCGCAGGAAGTGCAGCGAGCAGGGCGGGCGCGATTGCCGCGTGCGAATACTCCGTTGCCTCGACGTATCGCTGCGGCACGCTCAAACTCTTTGTGGTCGACGCTGCAGGCGCCGCGAGTTGCTGCAGTAAGTCGGTCAGCAGTTTGATTGTTTCCGGCGTGAGAAGCGAAGGACTCGCTGTTGCTGTCCCACCGGTCGCGGGCGCACCGGCCGTCGGCGCAACGGCTGGTGATTTGGTGATGGCGCTGATGATCGGTGCAACCTTGCCGATCACGCTTGCGAGCATTGGAACCAGCTGCCCGAGGAACATCGCGCTCGACATCGGGCGCACTTCGCGATAGCCCATCGGCTCTGCGTATCGCCATGGTGCCGGGGGACTCGCTTCCATCGAGTGTGTGTTCATCGGTTGCCTCAGGCTAGGAGCGGGCGCGCGCAGGTGCGGAAGCGACGAGTCGTCACCCCAGACTGGAAGTGGGAAGTCGCCACGCGCTGGAGACGTGACGGTGACGTGCTGAGGCTCCGATACGGCGGGGCCATCGCGCAGCTTCGTGCGGAATGAGGTGAGTTGAATGGTCCGGTGATCGCGGTCGAAACGTGTCGATGGAACTTCGAGCAGCAGACGTCCAAATGATGATTCGGGGAGCGGGCCGAGCACGGCTGATGTGAACGTCGGCGTATCGAGCACCGGAAAGCCGTTGTCGCGTGTCGTGCTGTCGCCGCCGATGGCGTACTGGTAGTAGCGATTGCTACCGATATCGATCTGCAATGCCACTGTACCTGGCGTTGCGGGTATCCGACTCGGAAGAACCAGCGCGAGCGCCACCGGTCACAGGCGAGGTGCGCCTGATGCACCCGCCGGCAACGTCCCCGCAGGCTGTGCTCCTGCTGGACCTTGCAGCGCCGCACGATCGCCCGAGGTCACCCCCGAATACATCGTCATGAAGTTGTCGAGCTTGAAGTAGTCGCTCTTGAAGATGATCTCCACTTCGCCGGTGAGTTTGGCTTCAAGACTCGTGGTTGACTGACTCTTCGCCGACGACACACTGATCTGCGTCTTGGAATCGCTCCGGGTGTGTCCACCCGATGCTCCGCCAAAGATCGAACCGAGGAAGCCGCCGCCGGCTTTCATCGAGGTGCCGGAGGAGTGAGCCTCCTTCATCGCGGCCTTGTCGTTCTTGTCGATCTTCTCGCCGGCCTTGATGTCGAAGAGCACTGATGCTTTCACCTTGCCGCGTTCAACGACGAGGCGCGTGATTCCCATCAGGATCGTTTCACGCAGGAGCGCGCGTTGTTCCTTCGCCATCGCGATCTTGGCGTCCATGATCTTTGCCTTGATCTCGTTATCGCCGATGTCGACACGCTCACCCTCCTTGTTGGTCAGTACCGCCTTGGGCTGACCCTTGTCATCGGGGTCCTTGTCGTCAAAATCGAGACTGAACTCGTCCGACTTGCTTTCGGCGAGATATCCGAACGCCGCCGTGTTATCGATCGCGTTCACGAACTCGGCAACCGACTTGGTCGCGGTCTTGAGCAACTTCTGGTACGCCTCCATCTGCTGCAGCGTGACCTGCAGATTCGCATCGAAGACACCCTTCAACAGGTCGCGTACAAACTTCGGGAAGTCGACATTCTCGACAAACTCACCGGCGAGTTGGCCTGCCTGATCGATCCGTCGATTCTCGTGTCGCTTGTCGTCGATCAAATCACTCGCTTTCTTCGGACCGGCCATCGCCGTGGCGACGCCGTTCCCCATCGGCGCCGACATCGCGCGGACATTCTCGTCGACGAGTGACTTGTAGAGACTCAACTTTTCGTTCCACGGCATTTCGTGAAACTGTGGAATCTGGACAAGTACTTCCTGCGCCTTCGCGCGGGCGAGCGTCGTGACGTCTTGCTGACTACGCATGAATTCCTCTCTCGTCAGGCGCGTTTACTTGTCCCAGTCGCTGTGAGCATCATCTGTTGCACCATCCAGCTCCGCATCGGTATCACCCGTGTCGTCGCTCGCACCACTCTCCATGCCCGTCCCGCCTTCGTTCGCGATCGCGATGATCCACGATTCTCCTGCCTCGAGGAACGTCTGCAACTGTTGATCGGTGACATTCGACGCGTCGAACTCGGCGACCCAGTGGAAGACCGCATTGCCATCGATGGCGGCGCTGCGAATCGCCGAAATGTTCGGTGCTTCGTCGAACCATTCACGCGATGCGCGTTCGATGACAGTCCACAGGCTCTTGCGCGAGCCGGTCGAGAAGTAGCTGATCGCATGCTCGAGCACCTGTTTGGCTTCAAGGAGATGGTGATACATCTCCGTGATCTGCATGTGCGCCATGCCAGTCGTGTGCTCCGTCAGGTTGTACTGCAGCTGCTTGGTCGCCTGGAAGATGGGCTGCCGCGAAACGGTGCGGTCTTTGCTCGCATTTTCCTCCGAGCGTCTGATGAAGTCCGTCGCCTTCTCCATCAACGTGCCCCACAGCGTCGGGAACGAGTCGTTCTGCACCATCCCTGACAACAGCTTGCCGTCGCCGCGTGCCAGAATCCGACGGTACATCATCGCGCGCTCTTCGGGGCTGACCCGCTCTGGGCGCAGTTTCCAGTAGCGATACAAGTCGGCACTTGCTTTGCCTGGCTCCGCATCGAATGAACCGGACGCCCAGCGGAGCACGAGCGCATCGGCGAGTTTGAACATCCCCAACCGTTCGCCGAGGTTGTACACGTAGTCGAGTGCGCCGGCCGCGAGGATATTTTGTGAAACGACACCCTGTTCTTCGACGGTCTCGAAGGTGTCGACGGTGAAGTCCCACGATGCAATCGTGCCCTTCTGTCGAATGGCATCTATCGGGTCGGTATCGGATCCGTCGCCCGAACGCAGCGCATTGTTGTATGCGAGCGCAAAGTATTCGTCAAAGCTCCGGTTGTTTGCGCTCACTCCGTTTGGCGGAAAATTGACGCCGAGATCGCGTAGAAAGGCGATCATGCTGCGACGTACCGCCGGCGTGAATCGCACCGGATCGATCTCACCGCTCTTTGCATACCGGTCGACGGCCAGCTCGACGGACACCGTCGCGCGGCGTTGCGTGATCAGCGCAGCGACCAACTCGTCAACCCGTGCTGCCGCGGTTGGCAACTCGCGCTCCGCCACATCCGCGACCACAATCGCGCGCACATCGGCCGCTACGTTCAGCCCACGGTCTGCGATGACGGCAGCGACCAACCTCTCGGCGTATGCCTCGCGCGAACCACCGGGTCCGTCCAGCGTACGTACAATGAAGTCGACTAGCCCTGCGGTATCCTCAAAGTCCACGCGACGACGGAGCGCCACCGGTGGCGCGAGTTCTACGGCGTTGGCGATCGGCGCCGTCATCGCGGACTGGATGATCTTTGCATAGACCGGCGACGTGGAAAGGAGCAGTCGCTGCGTGCGGTCGATGCCGCCCGTATTCAGTTTCGCTGTCGCTCTCCCGACCGCTTCGGTCAAACCTTCCGCGAGCAACTCCGCATTGACCCTGCGCAGCAGTTCGTCGCCACCGGTGTCGCGGTAGAGCGCGTCGATAGCTTTTGCGACGAACCCGTCGACCGCGTCAGTCGGCGGTTGAATCGACAGCACCGAGTTGGCCTTCCGCTTCCGGAAGCTGAGATCTGCGAGTCCACCGTTGAATTCGATGCCGCTGTCGAACGTCGATGATGTGGTCATGTCGCTTCCCTGATAAGATGCAGATTCGGCGGTTGGGGCGACCGACGCTCCAGTGGCGGTGTCGGTGCTGCCGTGAGGTGCGACTTCGCGTGTGAGCGGAATTTCAGCATCGTGCTCGACACGAGGAGACGAGCTGGGGGCGGTCTCCTTTTGCGAAGGAGTCCCTCGTTGCGGAGTGTTCCGCCTTCGCGGTTCATCGTCGTTTCCTTTTCGCATGTGGTCATGCCGCTCGCGATGGTCGGACGCTGGAGAGTTTGTACTCGAGCAGCTTCAGGGCGTCGAGCAGGTTGATGCGTCCGAAGCCTGCCCGTTGATTCTTGAATTGCGCGTCCACACGATCGGCGGAGGACTTGAGCAGATGCTTGAGCTGCCCATCGGTGAGTCGCACGCCGAACTTGCGCTGCGCGTGCGAGGCAAGCAGCGCCGCAGCGCCAGCGACGAAGGGCGTGGCGTGTGATGTACCGGTGCTGTAGGCGTATTCGTCGCGCAGAAACGTGGAGTAGATATTTGTGCCCGGCGCGACGAGGCTCACCTGTCGTCCGAAGGTCGAGAATGGTGCGACCCGATCTGCGTCATCGACGGCACCAACAGCAATCACATAGGGGAGGGCACCGGGATAGTAGAGTGCCTCCTGACCGTCGTTGCCTGACGCCGCGATCACGGTCACGTCTTTACGACGGGCATAGTCGATCACATCCTGGTGGGGCAGCCCGCCACCGGTATGTCGCACGCCGAGACTCATGTTCAGAACGCGCGCACCTTGATCGACCGCCCACTTGATGGCGACGTTGATGTTGTCGACAAGACCGGCACCGACGCTTTTGTCACCCTGACGCATCGCACCGAGCACGCGCACCGGAAGTATGCGACAGCGGGGCACGACACCGCGCGGCATTTCGCTCCCACGCGCCGCGATGATCCCTGCGACGTGCGTACCATGCCCAACCGCGTCGGTGGGATCGTCATCGGCATCGAGATAGTCGCCCATGAATTTCCCCGCGCCGTCGAGGATGTCCACGAAGTCGCGTCCGGGCAAGAGACGATCGGCAAACTCCGGATGCGTCAGCCACACGCCGGTATCGAGAATCGCCACGATCACCGACGGATCACCCTGCGAATACTGTTGTGCTTCCTCAAGGTGAATCGCTTCGCGCGACTTCTTGTCAGTACTGACACTCATCGCGGCGGCTTCAGGCGTCGGGAGATCGGAGGTGCCCACGACGCCCATGCGTACGTACTCGATCGTTGGAAGTACCGAGATATCGCGTACCAACGACGGCGGCACCGCGAGTGCATCCAGGAGGACGAGTCGGTACACACGATTGAACCCCGAGGCGACTTCATCCGGCGACCAAGTCGCGCCATGCGGTGCATAGGCGCGCGTCACTGCAACGGGGATTGCGTACTGCGCGAGGAGACGTGCCACCGCACGGTCCACGGGGACGTCCGTACCAGTCTTGTCGCGGATCGCATCTTCCCAGTATGGGGCGTCGGGGGCGACCACTCCTTCGCGCAGCTTCAGTTCAATGTGCGGCTTCATCGCGACGCCCTCGGCGTTGCCGTGTTTGCACAATCGTTTGTTCGCCGCCGAAAGAAGCGTACTCCGCTCTGTTCGAACTCTTCGAGCACACCATCGTTCACGAGCGCACCGAGCGCGAGCGAGACTCGGCGCACCTCGATTTCGATCTGCTGCCGCAGCAGCCACCACTCAGCAATTCCGTCGAGCGTGTCCATGGCGGTCGGATGATCGTCGAGGTAGCTGAGGAGCAGCGCACGAACATGTGCATCCTCTTGGGAGGTGTTGGCATGCGACCGAACGTCGGCAGGTTGCGATGTGCTCACGCCCTCAACCAAGGCAAGTGCGAGGCCAGCGCACGTGAGCGCGTCTGGCTGTGGCTCATCGCGATGCGCCCGAACGACTTGCTGCATTTTTGCCGACGAGCTGCGCGCGTGACCGGTGGTGCAGTTTTCCCCCACTCACCCAACGCGCAAACGCGGCGTCGTACACCGCCTGAACGGCCGACGAAGCGCCAAGCTGTCGGGTGTGCGCAAAGCGTTGGAAGCAATCGTCCACCGCACAACAGAAGCGTTGGTGCGCTTCTCCCCCCTGAGGGAACATCGCCTCACCTCGTTCGTACCGCCGCGCGCGCTTGTGCCGGTCAGCGGCTCGGCGTCAACGGAGCGCAACGCAACGCAATGCGATCGCAGTCAGCGTTCTTGGCTGAACGTGCGCGGGTCGAGTTGGTGTTTGTGCAACAGTCGGCGGAGATCGCTGCGCTCTTTGCGCGCGGTACGCGCAGCCCGGCTCACATTGCCATCGCACGACGACAGCAGCCGCGTCAGATAGGCGCGCTCAAACTCCGCGACCGTGCGGCGTTTGAGTTCTCCATACGATCGGGTCAGATCGAGTTCGGCCGACGGGGGTACGGCCGGTGGAGCGTCGGCCGCCGGAGCGTGCGAAGACTCGGATGCCATCAAGCCGAGATCGTCGGCCGAGATCGTCTGATCATCACACAGACTGACGGCGCGCAGCACCGCATTTTCGAGTTCACGGATGTTACCCGGCCAAGTGTGCGTCAACAGCGCATCTTTTGCGTCCGCAGCGAGACGGAATGGACCACGACTGGTCGGCGTGAGCTTCAGGAGAAAATGATGTGTCAGCGGCAGTATGTCCTCACGCCGTTGACGGAGTGAGGGGAGTACAATCGTGAGCACGCTCAGCCGATAGAACAGGTCGGCGCGATATCCTCGGTCCAGCACCATTGGCCACAGTTCGGTGTTCGTCGCCGCAATGACGCGCATATTGGTCTTCTGCTCTTCGCTCGAGCCCAGTGCGCGATAGGTGTGATCCTGCAGGACACGCAGCAGCGAGACCTGCGCACGTGGAGACAACGAGTCCACTTCGTCAAGGAAGAGTGTGCCGCCATGGGCCTGCCGCAGCAGCCCTTGTCTCGGGGTCTTCGCGTCGGTGAACGCACCTTTCTCGTGACCGAAGAACTCGTCTTCGAGCAATGTGTCGGGGAGTGATCCACAATTGACGGCGGTGAACGACGCCGTGCGGCGTTCGCTCAGATAGTGAATCGCGCGTGCAACCAACTCCTTGCCCGTACCCGTTTCTCCGCCGATCAGCACCGTTGCATCGGCGCGCGCGATCGCAGGCAGCCGCGCTATTGCCGTACGGAACGCGGGCGCGTCGCCGATCAGTTTTCCAAGCGCGTGTGCGCGCTGCAGCCGATCAATGGTCGGACCTGCAGCTGGGGCGGATGTGTTCCTGCCATGGTCCTGCAAATCACCACGTTCTCTCATTGGTCACCGCTAATGATCAAGCAGTGCACATTGTGAGAGGACATTTGCAGTACGTCAAGCAGACTGGTCCTGGGTCGTGATCTCGCCTTGAGCGGCTGGGGGGCACCGCTGTGGAAAAGCGGTCGCGATCTCCAACCGCATCAGTGAAACAATGCGATCGCACGAACTCCGCGACGCCAAAGCCATCATCCGATCGTGCGGGTCATCACGCGTTCGAGCTCGGAACTCGTCCCGATGGCTTTCAACTCGTCGCCGATATGGAAGCAGGTGGCACCGCTGCCGCTCATCATGCCAATCGCTGTTGTGCCACGAGCGCGCGATCGTGTCGCGCCTTCTCGGATCGCAGGGAGTAGGGCTCCCACGCCGCGGTGCATCTGCATCACAACAGCTTCGAAATCGTTGGACGCGATTTCGCCCACCGCGTGCCAAGTTGCAAACGCGTCCGCGTCATAGGCGCGCGCAGCAATGCCTCCGCCTTGCTCTTCGCGCACCCGCGCAACCTTGCGATATGCGTCGCCGGTGTTCACGCCGTCCGCGAAGGTAAACAGCGTCACATCGACGATAGGTAGCGGTCGCAACATCAGTAGCCGATCACCCCGCCCCCACGCAAACGCGAGACTCGCGCCGGTCAGCAGAAACGGCACGTCTGCACCTAACGTCCCCGATAGCTCGAGCAGTCGCGCGGCGCCGAGCGTGTTCGGAGACATCGACTCCATCGCGCGCAGCACGGCGGCCGCGTCAGCGCTGCCGCCACCGAGCCCGCCGCCCACGGGAATATTCTTTTCGATGGTGATCCGCCATCCAGTCTCCCATCCGCTCGCTGCGGCGTACGCCTCCGCCGCTTTCCACGCGAGGTTGGATTCGCGCGGACCGAGCCCGCCACTCGGCATCGTCGGGCCATCGCAGTGGAGCGTGCGGTCAGGCACTTCGTCGCCCGCTTCAACAGTCACGACATCATGCAACTCGAGCTTCTGAAACAGTGTCTCGATGGCGTGATACCCACTCGATTCACGCGCCAGAATCCGGAGCATGAGATTCACCTTGGCGTGCGCTTGCTCGACGCGCCTCATTTCGCCCTTCGCAGGCGCGGTGACTGGCAACCCGAAACGCTCACGCACAACTCATAAGTGGTGGTTGCACCGACGCTTCACGCCGTCGGCTCCGACTTCGCACTCTTCTGAATGCTCCCCACGCTCAACCCCAGGCGCGCGAAGTACACGGCGCCAATCACGGTGATCGGAATAAACGTCAGGATGTGAAAGCCAAGCGCCCAACTGACCGCTAACTCCTTGGGCACACCGTACACACCAAGTCCGATGATCGACGCCGTCTCAAAGACACCAAAGAATCCGGGTGAACTCGGGATCGCGACACCGATCGCCTGAATTCCCTGCAGAAAGAGCGCTGCCGAAAACGGGACGTCAATTCCGACCGCGCGAAAGCCGATGTAGACGCTGAGCGCCTGCACGAACCAATGCAGCGCGGCCCACCAGAGCACGGCGAGAAAGCGCTTGCCGTCTTTCAGCACAGCGAGACCACCCAGTCCATGCTCGGCGATGCGTACGACAGTCTCGCGATGCTTCGGCACCAGCTTGCCGGCGATCGCACCGACGATAGCCATCACGCGCTCATGCTGCATCACGACGGCGAAGGAGATTGCAAGTACGCCCAGCACGGCGATGATGCCGCCCCCTGCAAGTTGCGGAACGGTGCGCCCGGCGATGATGATCCCCGAAGGGAACGCCGGATCGAGCATTGCGACAAACATGAATCCGAACAACGCAATCGCGTCAAAGATGCGATCGACCGCGAGTGATCCGAACGACGTCGTGATCGCGACGCGCGGAACTTCGCGGGTCAGCGCGAACGCGCGCGCAAACTCACCCGCACGCAACGGAAACACGTTGTTCATCATCATGCCGATCGCGGTGCTGCGCCACAGCGGGCCGAAGGGAATCGTTCCGGCTACTGGTTCCAGAATCGTGCGCCAGCGACGGGCGCGTAGCGGAAAGATCGACACGTTCACCACCACGGCGAGCGCGAACAGCGGCACACTCGAGTGACGCAACACTTCCCAGACAGCAGCCGGCGACACACCGCGCAACGTCCACCACAGCAGCACCGCGCTGAGGGCGAACCCGAGCCCACTCTTCCAGTCAAGCTTCACGTCGTTGCCGCCAAGTCCAGTAGATCCGAAAGTTCTTCGAAGAGGGCGTGTGCTGCCGGATCGGCGAGCGTACCGCGGTCCGAGTACGAACGCAATTCGTCGCGTACTTCGCGGGCGCGTTTCACCGCAGAACGTCCGCGATACAACAGTGTTTCAATGGGCACGATGACCGGTTCTGCGACTGACGCAGCCACGGCGACAGGGTCCATGACCGCGCCGACAACGACACCGGCCTGCGCGTCCGTCCATGCGTAGTTCGCTTCCTTCACTCGCTGCGCCAGCTGTTGGTCACTGGGTTCCCGATCCATCAGCAGCTGCGCAAACGCCTGAATCGCAATCCGTTCACGCGGCTGTGCCAGTGGGGCCCGCGCCATGCGCGTGGCCAGCGTGCCGATGCTCGCGGCGCCGTAGCTCTCCGCTACGTCGGCCAAACCAAGGAGCGCGCGACGGATCCCGTCGCTCAACGCGAGCTGCGATGGCCCAGGCGCACTCCCAGCCAACGCCGCGGACTCGCGCGCCACACCGTCGGCCGCCGCCGCGATGTCATTGCGAAAACGCATCGCGATCGTAATCGGCGGTTCAGGATTGCGCTGCAGAATCGCCGGGGAACCGTCGTCCGGAAAAAAACGCGAGATTGGTACGACCTGAATCGCTGGCGAGGACACCGGTGCATTCGTCGCGAGATAACCCGCCGCGACCGAGGCCAGTGCAACCGATTGCGTGCGACTCCGTCGCTGTTCGACTTCTCCCCACAGTTGCGCGCGTTCCACCAACGCTCGCATCTCCGCCATCGCCCCACGCACCGCAAAGTGCAGACGCTGATCCCAGCGCAACTCGCCGTCGCGCACACCAGTCGCAATCCGCTCTACCGTCGAGGCGAGATCGGGGAGCCCTTCAAGGCGAGTCATCGTCGCACTGCCGCGCAACGCGCGCGCCTGCGTCAGAAACGCATTCGCATCAGGTACCTGCTGTTCGGCGTCGGCCAATAGTTGATCGAGGCGATCGAGATACTCGGTCGCCTCTTTCTGAAAGAACTCGATGAGGGCCTGAGGTGCACTCATTGTGTCTGGGGTTAGCGGGAACGCGCTACATCCATCGCTTCACGAATTTCACGAACCGCCAAGCCAAGCCCGACAAAGATGGCCCGTCCGACAATGGCGTGCCCGATATTCAGCTCTTCGATCTCGGGGATCGCCGCGACCGGTCCAACATTTTCGACCGACAACCCATGTCCTGCATGCACCGCCAGACCCAGTGACACCGCAAGGCGTGCGCTGTTGGCCAACGCCGCGAGCGTCGCCGGATCGGCGGGTGCGTGCGAGTACTGGCCGGTGTGCAACTCAACGGCGTCGGTGCCGAGCGCGTGCGACCGTCGCACCGCATCCTCCGTCGGGTCGATGAACAGACTGGCACGGACCCCGGCGCGTTTCAGACGCACGATCGCGTCGCGCAGCGCGGCCTCTCCCTGGACGAGGTTGAGCCCACCCTCGGTCGTCACCTCTTCGCGCCGCTCGGGTACGAGTGTCACCTCCACCGGCCGCAGCTGTTCGGCAAGGGCGATCATCTCGTGCGTTGCGGCACACTCCAGATTCAGCGCCGTTGTGATACTTGTAGCCAAGCGGTGAACGTCGTCGTCCTGTATATGACGACGATCTTCACGCAGGTGCGCCGTGATCCCGTCCGCGCCGGACAGCTCGCACAGCTGCGCGGCCGCGACTGGGTCGGGGAGCAACCCGCGACGCGCCTGACGAACGGTCGCGATGTGGTCGATGTTCACAAAAAGCCGTTGATGGATCATGTTCACCGGTCGCGCTGGGCGCTGGTCTTGCGTGATGGATCGAATAGTGAGTGGAAGACGGAAGTCATCACTTCAGCAGGGAGTTTTCGTGGGCCGTCAGGGAATCGTTCTCGTAGCCACCGCCGCGCTGCTCGGGGCTCTCAGCGCTTGTGCCCGAACGGCGGTCCAATCGCCTCCGGTCATCGCCAACTCGAAAGGCTCCGCCGCGCCTTCCGGCAACGTGACCGGCGCCGGCACGTCGCGAGCCGCGGTGGAATCGTTTTTGGCCGCGGTCAAAAGCTCCGATCTGCAGGCGATGTCCGGCGTCTGGGGCACGGCCAAAGGACCGGCGCGGGACTTGATGAAGCGCGAAGAACTCGAGAAGCGGTTGGTCGTGATGCAGTGCCTGCTCATGCACGACAAGTGGCGCCTTGTGGACGACGCGCCGCGTCTGCAGACCGGGGGGCACCAGCAGTGGCAGGTGGAACTCACTCGCAAGTCGTCCGTGGCCAAGACGACGTTCAATACCGTCCCCGGCCCCGGCGGTCGCTGGTTTCTCGATGACGTCGACGTCGTTCCGCTGAAAGACTTCTGCCGCTGACCCAGCCTCCCTTTTCACCGCAGTTGCCACGGTCGCTAGTATTCAGATAATTCGACGAGCACCCCGCCCGTCGCACTGGGATGCAGGAAGGCGATCCGTTTGCCTTCGGCGCCGATGCGAGGCGACTCATCGATGAGCCGGAGACCGGCTGCTCGGCACTTGTTCAAGGTGTCGTCGAGGTCGTCCACGGCGAAGCAGACATGATGGATCCCGGGGCCGCGCTTGGCCACGAATTTCCCGATCGGCGAGTCGTCTGACTCCGCCTCGAGCAATTCCACCAGCGATTCTCCGGCGGCAAGCCCCGCGATCTTGGCGCCGTCGGCGTCATCGAGCGGGACCTCGGGAAGCCCAAGGATGTCGCGGTAGAACGGAAGCAACTCGTTGAGGGTACGTACAGCGACGCCGATATGGGCAATGCGCGTACCGCGGCGGACAGGTTCAGTCATGTATTATTTGCGTGGGCTGACACCTGAATTCTAATCCTGACGACACGTGCGGGTGAGCCCGGCTGACGCCGGCGCCGTACGATGGAGCTACGATGGCAAACGCGGTGGAAGTGAAGGACGATACGTTCGCGGCAGAGATCGAAGCACAGGCTGGTCTCTCGGTCGTGGACTTCTGGGCGACGTGGTGCGCGCCCTGCCGTATGATCGCGCCGATCGTTGAACAGCTCGCGCTCGAGTACGCCGGCAAGGCGAAGGTGGCCAAGCTCGACGTCGACAACAACCAAAAGACCGCCGCGCGTTTCAACGTGCGCTCGATCCCCACGATCCTGTTCTTCAAGGACGGGAAACTCGTGGACCAGGTCGTTGGCGCAGTGCCACGCCCGGCGCTCGAAGCCAAATTCAAGGAGCACGCCTGATCCAGGGGCTGCTTGCCGGTTGCAGCATCAGTGCCCGGGGCCACATGCTCCGGGCACGCTGCGTTTTAGGTGAGAGGTCGAAAAATCGCTCGAGCGCGGAGCTGAACTCAGTCGCGAGTGGTGAGTTCGAGTTGCGAGTTTGCAGTTCGGTTCGGAGTCGGTCATGAGCGACGAGTCTCCGCCCCCCGAGCCCACTCCAGACCCGGAACTCGAACTCACCACTCAAGACTCTGTCGTTTCGCTCGCTCCGCAGATCGCCAACTTGGCGGCGCAGCTGCTCCCCGAAGCCGCCGTCCCCGGCGCCCTTCACGTAGTCTCCACCCCCATCGGCCACCTCGGCGATATCTCCATTCGCGCCCTCGCCGTTCTCCGCGAAGTCGCCGCCGTCTGCTGCGAAGACACGCGCACCTCGCGCACGCTGCTCAACCGGTACGGCATCGACACGCCGATGGTCGCGCTCCATGAGCACAACGAAGCGCAAACCACGCCTCGGATCCTCGAACGGTTGCGTGCCGGCGATGCGATCGCCCTCATAAGCGATGCGGGAACTCCGCTCGTCTCTGACCCTGGCGCCCGTCTCGTCGAAGCTGCGGTTGCCGCAGGTCTGCGTGTCGTCCCGATCCCCGGCGCCTCGGCGACGCTCGCGGCGCTGGTTGCATCGGGGATCACGCCCCATCCCTGCACGATTCTCGGCTTCCTGCCGAGGAAGGGCGGTGAACGCGCTGATCTGATCAGGCTCGCTGCATCACTCCCGCACGCAGTGGTACTCTTCGAAGCACCCGGACGTGTCGCGGGTACACTGAAGGATCTGGCCGCAGTTGCCGGTGGAAATCGGACTGCGGCCGTGGCCCGCGAGTTGACAAAGAAGTTCGAAGAAATCCGTCGCGGAACGCTCGACGAACTCGCTGCGTACTACGAAGATACGGCTCCACGGGGTGAGATCGTGCTAGTACTCGGCGGTGCCACCATCGTCGCTCCGACGGAAGCGGATCTGGCAACCATTGCGGCCGATCTGCGTGCCCAAGGAAGGCGTCCGCGTGAAATCGTCCAGCAGCTCATGGACGAGCATGGGGCCAGCCGCAACCTCGCGTACCGACTCGCTCACGACACCTGAGAGGCTCCCGATTCTGATGCGGCGTCTGCGCACCGTTTTCCTCCTCGCCACGCTCGCATCGACCGCTGTCGCGGCGACGCCATTCGTCGCTGAGCCGTCTGTGAACAACACCGTCGCCACAGGCCCGGGTCGACTGGCCATCGCGCGACTCCAATACGAAGGGGGCGGAGACTGGTACGCGAATCCGTCCAGCATTCCGAATCTTCTCGCGGCGATTGCCGCACGCACCGCGCTACCGGTGGAACGAACCGAGGCCAAGGTCCGCCTCACCGATTCGTCGCTCTTCGACTTTCCGTTTCTGCACGTCACGGGACACGGCGCGATCAAGTTCAGCGAGGTCGAAATCACGCGGCTGCGCGAATACCTCACGCGCGGTGGATTTCTGCACGTCGACGACAACTACGGGCTCGACGAAAGCTTCCGCAAAGAGATCAAGCGCGTGTTCCCCGATCGCCCGCTCGTTGAAGTGCCGTTCCGGCATCCGATCTACCATCTCGTCTATGATTTTCCGAGCGGGCCGCCCAAGGTCCACGAGCACGACGGGAAGCCGGCACAAGGCTTTGGCATCTTCATCGGTAATCGTCTCGCTGTCTACTACACCTATTCGGCCGACCTCGGCAACGGATGGGAAGACGTGGGCACGTAT
>JBKJTE010000114.1:0-7168 GCA_046590495.1 Gemmatimonas sp.
ATCGGCCGATACGCCACTTGGTGTCGACGCAATTCGCTCCGGGCAGATCATGGTCAAAGCCGGTCAGCAGAAGCTGTCGGCGGCTTTCATTCGCCACGGCGATGGACCGTACGAAGATCTCGTCAAGCCGCATGACTGGTCGCTGGCGTCGCACGGGACCGCGAGCGCGGGCAGCACCACGCCGCCGCACCTGATGGACATCACGGTCATCGGCCCGATCAAAGCGACCGGCGTATCCGAGACCCCGTCGCGCAAGGCGATCTTCACCTGCCGCCCGGCGTCAAAGAGTGCCGTCGCCGAACGCGCCTGCGCGCAGCAGATCATCACGCGCATCGGAACGCGCGCGTATCGCCGCCCGCTGAACGCACGCGATATGAGTGGTCTCATGTCGTTCTACACGAACGCATCGGCGACCGGCGGATTCGAGGCCGGTGTGCAGAACGCATTGCAGGCGATTCTCGCCAGCCCGCACTTTGTGTTCCGGATTGAAAGCACGCCCACGAATGTGGCGCCGGGCGCTGACTTCATGATCAGCGACTACGATCTTGCGTCGCGCCTCTCGTTCTTTCTCTGGGGGAGCATCCCGGATCAGCAGCTGCTTTCGCTGGCGCAGCAGAAGCGGTTGTCGACGACCGCAGTACTTGACGCGCAGGTGAAGCGTATGCTCGCCGACCCGCGGTCCGAGGCGCTGTCGTCGCGCTTTGCTGCGCAGTGGTTGCGGCTGCAGGACGTCGATAAGGTGCGCCCGGATGCGTTCTGGTTCCCGGACTACGACCAACAGCTGTCCGACGCGATGCAAAAGGAGACGCAGCTTTTCTTCAACAGCATTGTGAAGGAAGACCGGAGTGTGCTTGAGCTGTTCACGGCGAATTACACGTTTGTGAACGATCGGTTGGCGCGTCACTACGGCATGTCCGACGTCGCCGGAAAAGAGTTCCGAAAAGTGCTCTATCCGGACAGCTCGCGGCGAGGACTACTCGGCCAAGGCAGCATTCTGGTGCAGACCTCGCTGGCCAATCGCACGTCGCCGGTGTTGCGCGGTAAGTGGGTGATGGAAGTGCTGATCGGTATGCCACCGCCACCACCGCCGCCCAACGTTCCGACGCTCGATGAGACTGCCGATGGCAAGGACGGTCGTCAGTTGACTACACGCGAGCGTGTCGAGATGCACCGCAAGAATCCGGTGTGCAGTTCGTGTCACCTGTACATGGACCCGATCGGGCTTTCGCTCGACAACTTCGACGTGACGGGCAAGTATCGATTCCGCGAGAACGCCGTGTTGCTCGATACGCGCGGCAACTTGTACGACGGCACCCCCGTTGGTACCGAAGCCGAACTTGTGCGCGCGTTGATGCGGCGTCCGATACCGATCGTGCGTTCGTTTACGGAAAACCTGATGGCCTACGCGCTGGGGCGGCGCGTTGAGGATTACGATCAGCCCACCATTCGTGTGATTACGCGCGACGCGCAGGCGAATGGATACAAGATGTCGTCGTTCATCACGGCGGTGGTTCATAGCAGCGCATTCCGCTCGAAGCGAGCGGAAGTCGCGGCAGCCGCCGACACCAAATAGCGCGCCCACCGACAGTCGGGGACAGAGACAATGCATTTTCTGACCGGAAAACCGCTCCCTCGCCGCACCTTCCTCAAAGGGATGGGCGCGGTTGTGGCGCTCCCGTATCTCGACGCGATGGAGCCGAGTCTGCGCTCGTTCGGCAAACGCGGCGTCGAGTCGGTGCTGAAGGACAAGACACGCTTTGTTGCGATTGAAAGTGTGCACGGCGCCGCTGGATCGAATGTGTGGGGCGCATCGAAAAATCTCTGGGCGCCAGCCGGCGTCGGACGAAACTTCGAGCTCACGCCGGAAAGTGCGCTGGCGCCGCTCGATCCATGGCGCAAGCACATGACCATCGTCAGCAACACCGACGTGCGCATGGCGGAGGCGTTCGATGCGCCGGAAATCGGCGGCGATCACTTCCGCTCGAGCGCGGTGTTTCTGACGCAGGCGCATCCGAAGCAGACGCAGGGTTCTGATCTGTACGTCGGCACGTCGATGGATCAGTTGATTGCGAAGAAGCTGGGCGCAGACACGGCGATCCCGTCGATGCAGCTGTGCATCGAGAATCTCGATCAGGCCGGCGGCTGCTACTACAACTACGCCTGCGCCTACACCGACACGATCAGCTGGGCGAGTCCGAGCGAACCGCTGCCGATGATTCGCAATCCGCGCATCGCCTTCGACCTGCTCTTCGGCGCCGGCAACAACAACGCCGATCGCGTGACACGTCGTGCCGCGAATCGCAGCATTCTCGACTGGATTGTGGGCGAGACGGCGAGCCTCAAGCGCGATCTCGGACCGGCCGACAAGCAGCGTCTCGACAAATATCTCGAAGACATCCGCGAACTCGAGCGCCGCATTCAGGCCGTCGAAGCGAAGAACTCGAGCGGTGATCCGCGCGAACTGCCGGAGGCACCGATCGGTGTGCCTGATTCATTCGCCGATCACATGAAGTTGATGTTCGACTTCCAGGTGCTCGCATTCCAGTCGGATATGACGCGCGTGTTCTCATTCAAGACCGGACGCGATGCATCGAGTCGCGCGTTCCCCGAGAGTGGCACCGACAAGGGGTTCCATCCGGCCTCGCACCATGGCGGTCGCGAATCCGCCATTCTCGATTTCAACAAGATCAATCAGTATCACGTCGCGATGCTGCCGTACTTCCTCGACAAATTGAAGAACACGCAGGAAGGCGATTCGAACCTGCTCGAGAAGACGACCATCGTGTACGGCTCGCCGATGGGCGACGCAAACCTGCACAACCATCGTCGCTGCCCGCTCATCTTGTTGGGCGGTGGCAATGGAACGCTTCCGGGCGGCGTGCACTTGAAGGCGCCCGATGGGACACCGATGGCCAACGTCATGTTGTCGCTGCTGCATCGCAACGGTCGGGACGACGTGCGGTCGTTCGGCGACAGCACGGGCGAGTTCGCTCTGTCCGTCAACGCGTAGTGCTCACGACGATGCATTCGAGAACGCGCGTACTCGGACTCGCAGGCTCGGCGCTGCTCATGGCCGTCGCGCCATTGTCCGCGCAGAACAGAAACGGCGCAGCGCCGGCGCCGCAGGATCGGGCTGTGCCGGCGACGGTGGTGAAGGGCGCCGTTGGCCGTTCGCTCGTTGACGCCGCGATGCGTGGCGATGCAGCGTTGGCGATGAAGCTGTTGCGCGAAGGTGGTGACGTGAACGCGGCGCAAGGCGACGGGATGACTGCGTTGCACTGGGCCGCCGATCGCGGCGATGCAAAGCTCGCGACTGCACTGCTCGCGGCAAAACCCAACGTGAAGGCGGTAACGCGCATCGGTGCCTACACACCGCTGCACATCGCGGCCAAGTCGGGAAACGCCGATGTCGTTGCGGCGCTGATCAAAGCGGGCAGTGATGTGAAGGCGACGACAACGAGTGGCGCGACGGCGCTTCATTTTGCGGCGAAGGGTGGCAACGCGAAAGCGATTGAAGCGTTGATCGCGGCCGGTGCCGATGTCAACGCACGCGAAGGAGAGTGGGGGCAAACGCCACTCGTTTTCGCCGCGGAGTTTGATCGCGCCGATGCAATTCGTGCACTGCTCAAGGGTGGTGCGGATGTGACGGTGCATACGGCGGTGCGCAGTGTGACTGACGACGCGGCGCGTGAGCAGGCGGCGACCAAGCGTCGCAACGAAGTGCTGCTTTCGTTCGAGCCGCCGGTGCCGGTGCCTGATTCAGCGGAGCTCAAGAAGATTGCGGCGGAGAAGGGACCGACCGCTGCGGCCGCGATGACGCGCCGAGTCCCGAAAGGACCGTTCACGGCAGCGCAGATGCAGGCGGCGATCGACTCCGGTCGTGCGGCGGTGGCGCGGATGGAAAAGCCCAAAGGCCCCGTCACCGAAGTCGTCGATTCGATCAATGGTGGCGTCACGGGCTATCTCGCGTCGGTCGGCGCCGTTGGTGGTCTTTCGGCGCTGCATCATGCGGTACGTCAGGGCAGTCTCGCGGCTGTCGTCGCGCTGCTTGACGGTGGCGCGAGGATCAACGACACGAGCGCAGTCGACCATTCGACACCGCTGTTGCTGGCCGCGATCAACGGGCAGTTCGATGTCGCGATGAAGCTGCTCGAGCGCAAAGCAGATCCGAACATGCAGAGTACTGCTGCTATGACACCGCTCTACGCGGTGGTGAACACGCAGTGGGCTCCCAAGTCTCGCTATCCGCAACCGCAGTCGGTACAGAGCCAGCAGACGCCTTATCTCGTGGTCATGGAAGCGCTGCTCAAGGCCGGTGCCAATCCGAACGTGCGTCTGACGCAGCATCCGTGGTACTTCGCGTTCAACAACTGCGGCAACGCCAACTGCGGGCTTGAGAATCTCGAGGGCACGACGCCGTTCTGGCGGGCAGCATATGCGGTTGATGTGGACGCGATGAAGTTGCTGGCCAAGCACGGCGCCGACGTGACGTTGCCGTCGCAGCGTAATGCCGCCGCGCTCGCTGCCGCAGGTCGTGGGCGTGGCGGTGGTGGCGGCGCGGCCGGCGCTGCTGGTCGCGGTGCCTTCGCTCCACCGGTCATGCCCAACCTCCCCGAAGTGGATTCGCTGGCCAAAATCGCACCAGTGGGTGCCGGTGTATCGCCGATCATCGCGGCGGCGGGCGTTGGCTACGGCAACGGCTTTGCCGGCAACTCACATCGTCATGCACCCGACGGCTGGATGCCCGCGATGCGCTATCTCGTTGAAGAGCTGCACATGGACGTGAACGCGCGCGATCAGCAGGGGATGACGCCGTTGCATCACGCGGCTTCGCGCGGCGACAACGACATGATCATGTATCTCGTGGCGCATGGCGCCAACGTGAAAGCCGTCTCGCGCAACGGTCGTACCGTGGTCGATATGGCGAACGGCCCCGTGCAGCGTGTGCGGCCGTTCCCGGAAACGATTGCACTGCTCGAGAAGCTGGGTGCCGTGAATCAGCATCATTGTGTGAGCTGCTAGGACGGCATTGGAGTCATGAGGCCGATGCGCAATCATTGCGTGTCGGCCTCGATTTTCTCTCGGCGGGCATTGCTCCGCCTTGAAGTAACCTCGCAGATGCTTCATTGTGCTGTCTTGCGTCGACTGTGCCCTATGTCACGCTACCGTTGCGTGTAATTCGTCAAACTGCAATGTGACATTTAATGCAGGAGATCGCCTTGATGGAAAGTGCTTTGCGAACTGCGGGCACCATGATCGTCGCGAGTGAGGCTCGGGTTGAAAGCTTGCAGCCGACGCTCACGCTGAACCCGCCAGGCGGGGGCGGCAGTGGCGTGCATCTCACCGGTCTGCCCGCGCTGTTGGTGATCATCGCATTCTTTGCGATCGTCATCGGCTTTATTGTGCGCTTTCTGATATTGCGCCGCGCCGCGCAGAACGCGCGGACGCAACTCCGCACGGCGGAGTCGGAGCAGCGAAGCCTGTTCGCGGCGATGGAGCACGTGGTGCTCGTGATCGGGCGCGATGGCACGTTTCTGCGCGCACCGACGACCAACGCCAACGCACGCTATCGTCCACCGAGTGGGTTGGTCGGACGCAACGCATCCGAAGTGCTGCCGCCGGACATCGCCAGCCGTGTCGTAATGATGACCGGTCGCGCGATCGATCTTGGATCGCCGGTCATGGAAGAGATCAATCTCGCGCTCCGCGACGGCGGTGAAGTCTGGTTTCTCGCGACGGTCACGGCACTCGACACGAATTCCGCGCTGTGGGTCGCGCGCGATATCACTGAGCAGAAGCAGGCCCGTGACGCCATCGCCCAAAGTGAGGCGCAGTATCGACTGCTCTTCGAGGATAATCCATGCGCGATGTGGGTCTATGACGTCAACACGACGGCCATTCTCGACGTGAACGACGCTGCGGTGGTGCAGTACGGATTCAGTCGCGAAGAATTTCGTGCGAAGACGCTGGCCCAACTGCGACCGTCGGAAGACGTACCCGCGCTGAACGCGATTCTACAAGCAATGGATCCGATGGAGTCGCGACTCGACCTTGTGCATCACGTGAAAAAGGATGGCACTCGTATCGACGTGGAAGTGCGGGGGCGTCCTCTCAAGATGCCGGGCCGGACGGCGCGACTGGTGGTCGTCACCGATGTCACCGATCGATTGCGCGCGGAAGCGCAGGAGCGTGCGACGAGTGCCATTCTGCAATCAGTCATCGACGCTGCGCCGCAGGCAATTCTATCGACGGACAACAGCTGGCGCGTGACCCGTTGGAATCGCGCGGCTGAAGAACTATTCGGGTGGACCGCAACTGAAGTACTGGGGCGTGCGGCGCCTTGCATTCCCGAAGAACAGTTTCACCAAATCCAACTCCATCAACCACTCGTTGCGTTGGGGCAGGCCGGTCGCACGATTGAAGTGGAGTGTTTGCGCAAGGATGGCACGCGTGTACAGACATTGCTCGCCATTGCCGAACTCCTCGACGTCGGTGCTGTGTCTGTCGGTTTCGTCGCTGTGTTTACCGATCTCACCGAACGCATCATCCAGGACGAGCAGCAGCGTCAGTCGCAGAAGATGGAAGCCGTGGGTCGTCTCGCCGGCGGCATCGCTCACGACTTCAACAACATTCTCACGGTGATCTCGTCGTACGCACGACTGCTGCTCGAGACTGCGCAGGACGACCACACGCGTGAGGACGTGGGCGAGATCGCCCTCGCAGCCGACCGCGCGAGCGCGCTGACGCGTCAACTGCTCGCATTCAGTCGCCGCGATGTCGTCGCGCACCGTTCGCTCGATGTGAGCGATGTGGTGCGGGGCATGGAGCCGATGCTGCTGCGGCTGCTTAACGCGGACATCACGCTCGTGTCGAAACTCGAGGCGAAGCTCGATCGCGTGACGGCCGACCCGAGTCAGATCGAGCAGGTGGTGATGAACCTGGTCGTCAACGCTTCCGACGCGATGCCGAATGGTGGTACGCTCGTCATGGAGACCGGCAACACCGAGCTGGATGCGGCGTACGCCCGCACTCACAGCGACGTGGTACCCGGCCACTACGTCATGCTGGCCATCACCGACACGGGGAAGGGGATGGACGCAATGACGATGAGCAAAGTCTTCGAACCATTCTTCACTACCAAGGACGTCGGTCGCGGCACCGGACTCGG
>JBKJTE010000054.1:0-2873 GCA_046590495.1 Gemmatimonas sp.
GCCCCAGCCGTTACGCCACCGTTTCCGCACCATCACTCTTCTGTGTCGGGGGATTCCGAGACTAGTCCCCAATGACGCCGCCACTGCTCGAACGCCTTGATGCGCGGGACCGCGCGCTCTTTGTTCGTTTCGCGCTGGACTCGCGATGCACACTCTCGCGGCGGAATTTCTGGACCACGGTCACGCATGTCGGCGGCGCGAGAGGCAGTGTTGGTGCCTGTCTGCTGTCCCCACTGATGCCCCACGTGACAATCGCCATTGCGTGGCGCGCGCTGCTCCTGTTGGGCCTTTCGCACGCCATCGTCCAAGTGGTGAAGCGGTTCGCCGGACGCCCGCGCCCGACCACTCGGCTTTCCTACCAGGCACTCATCGCCGTGCCTGACCACTTCTCGTTCCCGAGCGGGCACGCCTGTGCCGCAATGGCTGTCGCCGTCGCGTATGGGTGGGCGTTTCCGACACTGGCGCTGCCGCTGCTGCTGCTCGCCCTCCTGGTGGGCTTCTCCCGGGTCATGCTCGGCGTGCACTATCCGGGTGACGTCGCGGTTGGACAGGTGATCGCCCTTCTGGGCGGCTACGTGATGTTCGCCATCGGCGGTTGACGGGCCGACGGACCGTCGCAGTGACGGTCCTGATACAGCGTCGTCGTAGAAGTGGAATCCAGCGGTTTACTCCACCCGCGGCTTGAGACCCACCGCGTTCAGGTCCACTTCGTATGGCCCCCACCGAACTGACGATGATGAGCGCGTTCGACGCTGCCGCAGTACCGGCGTCTTCGCCGGTGCGTCTGCGCCTGATCTCCTGCCGGTTGGAACGCGGAGCTGGTGCGACATCGCGAGTGACGGCGGAATTCGCCGAGCCCGTCACCGGCGCCCCGCTCGTCTGTCGTCAGGAAGGCGTGACGTGCGTGGGTGGCGATCTCCGTCTCGCCGCGCTCGCGACACTCGATGCACTCTCGCACTGTGTTGATGGCGCGATCCGCCTCGAACTGGTGGGTGTGAAGCCGATGCGTGCCTTCGATACGAATCTCATGGTCGTCGCACTGCTGGCGTATCAGAACGGCGAAGCGACGCGCGTCATCGGCACAGCGATCACCGAAGACGATCAGCTGGCCGGCGTTGCACGTGCCACGCTGCATGCGGTGAATCGGCTCGTGGCCCCGCACCTCATGCGACTCGACCCATTCGCTTGATTTGTTGTCGCGGGTGGTAGAGCAGCACGACCTCGGCGTACCGCAGAATCTTCATGTCGGTCGACGCATCGCAGGTCACATCACGCTGGTGTCGGTAGCGCCCCGGGACACATAGCTTGTAGATGTGCCCACCACCGCTACGATCCTTAGCCAGCTGAAAGACGCATGACGACGGCCGATGTGCTCGTGCGCGTTCCGTCCGCGAGTCACGCGGCGCGAGCAGTGGCGAGGGCGCGGGTGCCCGGCGCAAAGCCGGCTCTGCGTGGAGTCCGCGCCAACGCCTCGAGCCAATCGCCGTCTGCCGCTGGTTGGGGCGGCCCGCTCTGGTTCGTCGTCGAGCTTATCGTTGCCGTGTTTCTCGGCGGCTGTCGTCCGGTCGATCGTGCCGTCGGTACGAACCCGGTTCCGGTGCTCACGCCGGTGGTCGAAGCGTCCATGCCGCCAGCAGTACGCGCACGTAATACGGACGGTGAAACCCGACGCGTAGTGGTCGCCAGTGATGACGAGCTGGCGCGAACGGTGGTCTCGGTATTCGGTGACACGGCCGCGTTGCATCCCTCTGCCGTCACGACGCCTGATGCGGAGCCGGTGTGGGACATCGACGTGCGTTCGTACGAAACGCATGATCGTGTTGCGTTCTACGTGCAGCTTTTTTCGAATGGGTCGCGTCAACACTTCCGCGATCGGCTTTCACGCGGGACGCGCTACGAGCCGATGATCCGTGCGAAGTTGCGCGCCAGCGGTATGCCCGAAGATCTCACGTACCTCGCGCTCATCGAGAGTGGCTACGATCCGCATGCGTACTCACGTGCGGCCGCAGTCGGGCTGTGGCAGTTCATGTCGAGCACGGCGCGCGACGTCGGCATGCGCGTGGACTGGTGGGTGGACGAGCGCCGAGATCCGGCGCGGTCCACTGAGGGGGCGATCCGATTTCTGTCCGATCTGCAGCGGCAGTTTGGTTCGCTGTATCTCGCCGCGGCCGCGTACAACGGTGGCCCGGGTCGTGTCGCGCGGGGACTCACGCGTTATGCGGGCGAGCTTGAAGGCACCGAAGGCGAAGATCGATTCTTCGCGCTGGCAGAGCAGGATTATCTGCGCGCCGAAACCAAGAACTATGTGCCGCAGCTGATCGCGGCGGCTTTGATTGCAAAACTGCCGGGTCGTTACGGAATGTCGGTCGATTCGCTGCCGGTGTTCGTCTACGACTCGGTGTTGGTGGAAGCCGGGACCAGTCTCGCTGCAGTCGCGATGGCGAGCGGAGCGTCGACCGAGACGATGCGCGAACTGAATCCGGCGATTCTGCGCGGCATCGTTCCCCCGGATTCGCGGGTCTGGTTACATGTGCCGCTTGGCGCGTCCGAGCGCACGTCGAACGAACTGGCGTCGTACAAGGAATCAGAACGGGCGGGCTATTCCTCATTCAAGGTGACCGGCGCAACCACAACGATCGCGTCGCTTGCCGCGCGCAACGGTATGGAAGTCCGTCATCTCGCGTGGTACAACCCGACGCTGAAAACGGGGAAGAAGGGGCGGATCGCGACGGGAACCAATGTGCGCATCCCAACGCGCGCGACGATTGCGATGGCGCGCTCGGTGCCTGATCCGTCGATCGAGAAGTACGGTGGGGGGGCGAGCGCGTCGCTTGCGAGTCGCGGTGTGCATGTGGTGCGTCGTGGCGAAACGC
>JBKJTE010000211.1:0-14683 GCA_046590495.1 Gemmatimonas sp.
CGACGACGGTCGCGCTCCAAGCTCGACGTTCGCCGCTTGCCCCTTTTTCTCCGACTACCGAATGCGGCTCCAAGCAGTTTGGCGCCAACACTCACCCCGCGCACCGTCGACACCGTCGAGATCGCCATATCCTCCAACTCGGCCTGCAGCACATCAAGTACGGCATTCACGTCGTCGACACGATCGGCCGTCACCTCGGCCGCGTAGAGCAGCTGATCGCTCACCGCGCTCGCTGCCTCGCTCACGCGTTCCACGTCCCCTCGCACACGCGCGACGACTTTGCGCGCATCGCCGATGACGTCGTTGGCGTTCTTGATCAGCGGACGGACGTCGCTACTCAGCTTGTCGACGGTCTCGTTGAGCTTCTCGATCCCTTTCTTGACCGCCAGCAGCAGCAAGACCAAGGTGATGAGCACACCAACGCCGAGCAGCAACACCAGAATCTGAAGGATTCCGCTGGAGTATTCGAAGATGCCGCGCACCGGCATCGTCCGCGCCACAATCGTGTCAGGCAGTACCGACGCCTGAATCAGGCCGACAACGAGCGTAGATGCGAAGGGCATGGTGGTGATCTAAGGGGTGCCATCTGAGGGGTCAAGCAAAGTTCCGCTTGACGCTGTCGACTCGTCTCGGTGATCCTTCGTCTTCGCTCGCACGATTTTCTACCGCGTTCAACCCGCCCCGCATGTCTGCCGTCCAGTTTGTCGTCGAAGGAGGTCAGCGCCTTGCGGGTACTATCCGCCCAGCTGGCAATAAGAATGCCGCGCTGCCGATCGTCGCGGCGGCGCTGATCACCGATCAACCGGTGCATCTCGAGAATGTCCCGCGCATCAGGGACATCGAGACGCTCGTTGAACTTATTCGTACCACCGGGGCAAGTTGCGAGTGGACCGGCCCGAACGCGCTGCGGATTCACGCGCGCGACGTCAGCGCGAGCGAACTTGATCCCGTGATGTGTGCACGCATTCGCGCATCGATTCTTCTCGCGGCACCCCTGCTCGCGCGTTGCGGGGACGTGACGCTTTCCCCTCCGGGCGGAGACGTCATCGGCCGTCGTCGCCTCGACACCCATTTTCACGTGCTGCAGGCGCTCGGCGCACAGTACGAGCTCGGCGAGCGCTTCCGATTCTGGACATCGAAGGGGCTGGTTGGTGCCGATGTCTTCCTGGATGAGCCGAGCGTCACTGCCACTGAAAACGCACTCGTCGCGGCGGTGGCGGCAAAGGGCATCACAACGCTCCGCAATGCGGCGAGCGAGCCGCATGTGCAGGACCTCGCGAACTTCCTAGTCGCACTGGGCGCGCGCATCGAAGGCATCGGATCGAACGTCTACACCGTCCACGGCGGGCGGCCGCTCGGCGGCGCCACACACACCATCGGTCCCGATCACATCGAAGTCGGTTCATTCATCGGACTGGCGGCGGTCACACGCTCTGAGCTTCGTATCGAACGCGCCGGCGTCGAACATCTGCGCAGCACCCGCATGGGATTTGAACGACTGGGCATCACCTGTCTCGTGGATGGCGACGACCTGATCGTCCCCGCCGAACAGTCGCGCGAAATTCAGAGCGATCTTGGGGGTCACGTCCCCAAGCTCGAAGACCAGCCGTGGCCCGCATTCCCGGCCGATGTCATGTCCATCGCGATCGTAACTGCGACGCAGTGCAATGGCATGATCCTCATGCACGAGAAGATGTTTGAGTCGCGCATGTTCTTTGTCGACAAACTCGTGTCGATGGGCGCGCGGATCGTGCTCTGCGATCCACACCGCGCCATCGTCTCGGGGCCAACGCGGTTGCGCGGCAGCAAGGTCGAATCGCCGGATATTCGTGCCGGCATGGCGATGCTGCTCGCAGCACTTTGCGCCGATGGTACCAGTATCATCAACAACGCCCAGCAGATCGAACGTGGCTACGAGCGTGTCGAAGAGCGGCTTGGCGCACTGGGTGCTCGCATCAAGCGCGTGGAATTGAGCCCGCGGTGACCGCGCCGTCCGTGAGCAGCCCGCTTGATCTGGCAATCGCTGTAGACGGCCTCCCCGCCGGAATGCGCGCATGGACCACGACCCGGAATGCGGGCTCGTTCGGGCTCGGATCAGACGAACCGGTCGGCATCGCGATGGATCGATGGGCGTCCCTGCTCGACGGGCTCGCCTGCAGCAGGATAACGCGACTGGCCACTGCGACTCAGGTGCACGGCTCGGCAGTCTCACGTCACGATGGCGAGTGGCGCGGCTGGCTGCGACAGCGTGGCGTCGACGGTCACGTGACGACAACCCCGCAGACCGCGCTCGCGGTAACGGTGGCCGACTGCACGCCCGTGTTCATCGCGCACCCCGCCGGCGCGATCGCGGCGCTGCATGCAGGATGGCGGGGAACCGCGGCCCGCATCATCGACGTTGGATTCGACATGATGGAAACACTGGGCTTCCCCGCATCAGGGTGCACAGTCCATCTCGGTCCGTCGATCTGCGGCGCGTGTTACGAGGTCGGGCCGGAGGTGCTCTCCGCGGTGCTAGGTCGTCCGGCAACAGCCAAGGCGCTGCTTGACGTCCGCGCGGTACTGGCGCAACAGGCCGAGCGCCGAAAGGTTCGCGAACTGACCATCAGCAGATGGTGTACCAAATGTCACACCGATCGTTTTTTCAGTCATCGCGCAGGCGATTCCGGCCGCCAATTGGGGATCATCACGTACTCAACGGACGAATGAGTCATCTTGACCTTCATATGCGCGCGTCATAGGTTCCTGTTCTAAGTAGTAACTCCTTCGTGACTTCGCCCGCCTCGCGCGGGCGGCGGAAGTGTGGGGATGGTCCCCACACTTTTTTGTTCTTAGGTGGTTTTTTTCGCTGGTGAGGCAGGCAGATGCGCGAAGTCGTTGAACCTGTTGTCGCGCAAGAGCTTGACACGCTTGGATTCGACCTCGTCGAGTTGCGACGGGGAGGCTCCAAGTCGCGGCCGGTTCTGGAGCTCCGGATCGACCGTCGGGATGGTGAGAAGGTGACGATCGAGGATTGCGCCCGCGTTTCGCGCGCCGTTGAGGCGCGACTGGAAGCGGGCGCGTTGGTCAGTGAGCAATATGTGCTGGAGGTCTCTTCGCCTGGCGCGGATCGACCCCTGCGCTCGCCCGCCGATTGGCGCCGCTTCGTCGGTCGCCGTGCGACGGTGACGAGTGGTGTTTTGGCTGGTGGAAAACAGGAAATCGAGATCCTCGCGCTCGAAGGCGAGGAAGGCGCTGAAGTCGCAGTCGTGCGCGATCCGAAAGGACGGGACTATCAAGTTCCCCTGTCGGCCATCACGCAGGCTCGACTGGCGTTTCACTGGAAACGATAGGGGATAGCGGATGGTCGGGTCGGCGGAGATTCTCGCAGCGTTCCGCGAACTGTCCAATTCGAAGCAGCTTGATCGTACGGAACTGCATGGGCTCCTGCAGGACGGCATTCATGCCGCCCTCGCAAAAAAGCACGGAGCCAACGTGCAGGCCGAGGTCGAGATTGACGAGGACAAGGGCGCCATCCGCATCGTGCTTCTCAAGACGGTGGTCGAGGAGGTGACCGACGCCTCGAATCAAGCACTGCTCGAAGACGCACGGTTCGTAGATCCTGAGTTCCAAGTTGGCGACGTCATGGAAATCCCGGTGGATTTCGCTGAGTTCGGCCGAACGGCCGTGCAGGCAGCGAAGCAGCGGATCATCCAACGCGTTCGCGAAGGTGAGCGCACGCGCATCCGCGATGAGTTCTCGGGAAAGGTCGGCGAACTGCAGTCCGGTGAAGTGCAACAGATCGAGCGCGGCAAGTTGGTCGTGATGCTCAACAAGTTCCGCGAAGCCGAAGCGATCATTCCGTATCGCGAGCAGAATCATCGCGAGCACTACCATCAGGGCGAGCCGGTGCGCGCTGTCCTCAAGCGCGTCGAAGACACGCCCAAAGGACCGCGCCTCATTCTGAGCCGCGCGGACGCGCTGTTCGTGCAGGCCCTGTTCAAGCTCGAAGTGCCGGAAATCCAGCAAGGGATCGTCGAGATCAAGGCGGCAGCCCGCGAAGTCGGCAGCCGCACCAAGATCGCCGTCACCTCTCGCGATGACGCCGTCGATCCGGTCGGCGCATGTGTCGGACTTAAGGGCTCGCGCGTTCAGGCGGTTGTCAACGAACTCGGCGGCGAACGTATCGACATCGTGCCGTGGTCGCCCGATCCGGAACGTTTCGCCAAGCTGGCACTCGCACCGGCGCGCGTCGCACGCGTTTTCAGCGACGAATTGACCCGTACCATCCAAGCTGTTGTTGATGAAGATCAGCTCTCGCTCGCGATCGGCCGCAACGGGCAAAACGTGCGCCTCGCGTCGGAACTGACAGGCTGGAAGATCGATCTGTACTCGAGTCGCGAGTGGCTGGAGAAGGGTGGAGAAGCGCCGCTCTTTGCACCGCTCCCGGAAGAAGCAGATGTTGAAGCCGATGTGCCGTTGAGCGAAATCGAGGGGCTCGAAGTGTCGACCGTCGCAGTGCTCGCAGACGCGGGTTATCGCACACTCAACGACATTCTCGATCTCGATCGCGATGACCTGATTCGCCTCCCGGGCATTGCGCCTGAAGAAGCCGACCGGATCATGGCAATCATCGATGAGCTGACCACCGAAGACGATTCGGGCGGCGGCAACGGGTGAGTCTTGAAGACGGCGTAACGCCGACGCTCGATGACGCCCAGCGCCGCAAGGTGCTCGGTCTCGTCGGGCTTGGTATGCGCGGTCGGTTGGTGGTGGTCGGCGCGGAGCAGGTGCGGTTGGCCGCGATGAAGGGCACGCTCCAGATGGCCCTCGTGGCTGCCGATGTGTCGCGCCATTCGTTGGACAAAGTGGTGCCGGTGCTCAAAGCTCGACATGTGCAGGTGGTCGAGTGGGCGAGTGCGGCTGAGTTGGGCGGTGCCGTAGGACGTGAGACGACGGCAGCGGTTGGAATCGTAGATCAGGCGCTGGCGCGCGGTATCCGTGGCGCCGTAGCCGGGGCAGCCCCGGCAGGCGACGCGACGCGCGTTTCGCGGTAGGAGGACGGGTTGAGCAAGCTTCGTGTGCATGACATGGCGGGTGAGTTCGGTATCTCGGCAGACGAGGTGCTGGCATTGCTGCGCCAGATGGACGTCCCGGTTCGCAGCCATTTGACGCTGCTGACGGACGACCAGGTTTCGCGCATCCGTGCGCGATGGGAGCGGGAGAAGCGTGTGCGCGCCGAAAAGGCCGCGCCCGCACCGGCCAAGCCAAGCCGTCGCCGGAGTGGCGCTGCGGCCCCGGAGGCACCTGCACCAGCCCCGGAACCGGAAGTGTCCGCTCCCGCAGTTCGACGCCGCCGCCGCTCCGAGGAGGAGACTCACGCGGAGGAAGCGCACGAAGTGGCGCCCGTCGCCGCCGAGGCGCCGCTCGCCGAAGCACCGCCAGCGGTACGCACTCCGACACCGCCAGCGTCAGTGCCGGCGATTCCAGTCGCACCGAGCGCGCCCACACCAGTCGTTGCCGAGCCGATCGCGGCGTCAGCGCCGCCTGCCGCTCTTGTCCCCGAAGCGCCGCCAGCGGTCGAGGTTCGTGCGGCAGAACCTGTAGTTGTACCTGCCGTGCCAGTTGTCGTTGCCACCCCGCGTCCGATGCCAGCTGTGCCGCGCGTCGAGCGAGCCGCGGAAACGCCGCGTCAGCACGTCGCGGCTGCACCGACCACACCGCCGGCCGCTCCGCCGTCTGCGCCGACGCCAGTCGCCGCAACGTCGGCTCCGGTCGCTGCTGCGCCAACCGCGCCGCCGGCCGCGCCACTTCCCCCTGATCGTCCACGTCCGCGTCCCGTGGTGCCAGGTGCACCCCGTCCCCGTCCGTACTCGTCAGGCGGCTCGCCAAACTTTGGTTCTGCCCGTCCCATTGCGTCTGCCGCCCCGGGTGGTGGACTCGGTCAGGGGCAGCGTCGCGACGACCGTCGTCCGTCATCGCAGCCGCAAGGGCAGAGCAACAGCAATGGTCCGGGCAACCCACCGCCGGGACCGGGTGGATCGTCCGCCTCGCAAAGTCAGCGTCGTGGTAAGAAGGGCAAGCGCGGTGCCGTCGATCAGGAAGCAGTGTCGGCGAACATCAGCAAGACGATGACCGCCATGCGCGGCGCGCCGGCGCGTCGTGGCAGTGGCCGCCGTTTCGGTGCTGACATGCGTGCCGAGATGGAGGAGCAGCGCGTTGCCGCCGCCGAGCGTGAGCGGAAGACTGTGCGCGTGAACGAGTTCATCACCGTTTCTGAGCTCGCGCAGATCCTCGGCGTTCCCGCCACACAGATTGTCGGCTTTGCATTCAAGACACTCGGCTTGATGGTCACCATCAACCAGCGTCTCGACTTCGACCAGATTGAACTCATCGCCGGCGAATTCGGATTCCAGGCTGTCAAGGAAAGCGATTACGCAGCGGATCTCACGACGGAAACGATCGAAGTGGACGACGCGGAAGATCTGCGTCCGCGCCCGCCGGTCGTCACGATCATGGGTCACGTCGACCATGGAAAGACGTCGTTGCTCGACTACATCCGCAAAGCCAACGTCGTTGCCGGCGAAGCGGGTGGCATTACGCAGCACATCGGTGCCTATCACGTGGAGGTCGCCAACAAGCGCACCATCACGTTCCTCGACACACCCGGTCACGAAGCCTTCACGGCCATGCGTGCTCGCGGTGCGCAGGTCACCGATATTGTCGTCATCGTTATCGCAGCTGATGACCAGGTCATGCCGCAGACGGTCGAAGCGATCTCACATGCGAAGAGCGCTGGCGTACCGATCATCATCGCGATCAACAAGGTCGACTTGCAGACGGCGAACATCGCCAAGGTGAAGCAGGACCTGCTCCAGCATGACGTTGTTCTCGAAGACTTCGGCGGCACGGTGTTGCACTCGGAGATCTCGGCCAAAAAGGGAACCGGCGTCGCTGAATTGCTTGAACAGATCTTGTTGCAGGCCGACATTCTCGAGCTCAAGGCGAATCCGTCGCGTCGCGCGGTCGGCTCGGTTGTCGAAGCACAGCTCGACCAGGGCAAGGGCCCCGTTGCCACGGTGCTCGTGCAAAACGGCACACTCAAAGTCGGCGACGACTACATCTGCGGCATCTACTCCGGTCGTGTGCGTGCGCTGCTCGATGAGCGCGGCAAGGCCGTCAAGTCGGCCGGTCCGGCTATCCCCGTACAGATCCTTGGTCTGACCGGCGTTCCGATGGCCGGCGATCAACTCATCGTTGTTGAAGACGCCGCCGAAGCACGTGAAATCGCGCAGCGTCGTGAGCGTCTCGATCGTGAAGCCAAGAGCCGTCGCACCACACGTGGTGTCGTCTCGCTCGAAGATTTCATGTCCCAGACGTCAGCGGGTCAGAAGCGCCAGTTGCGTCTCGTCATCAAGGCAGACCAAGGCGGTCCGGCAGAAGCCTTGGCCGACGCACTCGGCCAGCTCTCCAACCCCGAAGTCTCGGTGGAAATTCTTCACCGTGGCGTTGGTGCGATCGCCGAAACAGACATTCTGCTCGCCAAGGCGTCGGGCGCGATCATCATCGGTTTCCATGTCCGTCCCGACAACAACGCGCGTGCGGCGGCTGAGCGCGAAGGCGTCGAGATCAAGCTTTATCGCATCATCTACGAAGCTGTTGCCGATGTGAAGGCGGCGCTCGAAGGAATGCTTCGTCCGGAATCACGCGAAGTGGTGTACGGCGAAGCGGCGGTACGCGAAACGTTCAAGGTGGCGCGTGTCGGTGTTATCGCCGGCTGTATGGTTCGCAGTGGCAACATCAACCGGAAGGGACGCGTTCGCGTCATCCGAGATGGTGTCGAGATGTACGATGGTGCGATCGCCTCGTTGCGTCGTTTCAAGGACGACGTGCAGGAAGTCAAGGAAGGCTACGAGTGCGGTATCGGCATCGAGAACTTCAACGATGTGAAGGTCGGCGACGTGTTCGAGTGCTATCGCACGGAAGAAGTCGCGCGCACGCTCGACCAGGCATCGAAGTCCTGAGGAGGCATCATGGCCGACCCGCGGCGTCCTGACCGCGTTGCCGAGGCCATCCGCGAACAAGTGGCGACCTTCCTTTCGGAAGGCGCCAAAGACCCGCGGATTCGTGGATTCGTCACCGTCACCGCGGTGGAGATGACACGCGACCTCAGGCACGCCAATGTGTTTGTGAGCGTGATGGGCGATGAGGATGCGACAAAGGCTACCTTCGAAGGACTGGGCAGCGTCGCATCGCATCTGCGCTCGATGCTCGGGAAGTCGTTGCGTCTGCGCAATGCGCCCGAGATTCATTTCAAGGCAGATGAAAGCATCGCACGCGCCTCGCGCATCGAGCAGTTGCTCGCGCAAGTTCGCAACGAACGAGATGCCGCAGATGTAGCGTCGTCTGAAGCCGCTGCAACTGACGTCATCGTTCCGTCGGACGGCATCGCGCCGTCTGGCGACTGACCCGCACGGGCGCTTCGCGCACAGCACGACCGCGCTGTGGACGGGCTGCTCTACGTAGATAAGCCAGCGGGAATCACTTCGCACGACGTCGTCGGCGTCGTGCGTCGTGCAGCTCGTTCGCGTCGCGTCGGACACGCGGGGACGCTCGATCCGTTTGCCACGGGGTTGCTCGTACTCGGCATCGGCAACTGCACTCGGCTGCTTCCGTACATCGTCGGCGAACCGAAAGTGTACGACGCTGTGATTCGCTTCGGTGCGGAAATGGACACCGATGACGCCACCGGTAGCGTGACCAATGAGCGCCCACTGCCTGCGCTCGGCGACGACACGGGTCGTGAACTGCTCAATGCAGCAATTGCGACGCTCACCGGTCGCATTGCGCAGATTCCGCCCGCGTTCTCGGCGAAGCATGTCGACGGCCAACGCGCCTATGCACTCGCGCGTCGCGGCGAAGAAGTCTCGCTCCCGCCGGTCGACATCACGGTTCACGGTTGGGAGATCCTCGAGGTCACGGGCGAGCGTGTCCGCGCGCGCATCACCTGCGGCGGCGGCACCTATGTGCGAGCACTCGCGCGCGATCTCGGACGCACACTTTCGAGCGCCGCACACTGCGAAGAATTGCGGCGCGTCTCGAGTGGCCCGGCTCACGTCGATGACGCGACACCGTTTGCGGCGCTGATCCCCGGAGCGATTGAGGATTGCACAGTCTTACTCCATTCTCCGCTCCAGGCACTTGGCGATATCGCCACTGAATCGCTCGATGACACCGGCGTTCTCGCGCTGTCGCAGGGGCGCGCAATTGCAGCTACGCAGCCGGGCGCGATCGTTGCATTTCTGCGTGAACCTCGCGCGGCGGAGGCACGGGTGCTTGGCATCGGCGTGCGAACGACTGGTGAACGATGGCAGCCGCGCGTTGTGTTGCTCGGGAGCGAGGCGTGAGTACGAACGAGCGCGTCATAGTCCCCGTAGTCGACGACGCCGAGTCCCCCGGACTTCCGTTGCACGAGCGCGGTGCCGTGATCACAGTCGGCACATTCGACGGCGTGCATCGCGGTCATCAGGATGTGCTGCGGCAGCTGGTCGCGCATGCGGAGCGGGCAGGTCGGCCGAGTCTTGTCATCACGTTCGATCCGCACCCGCTCGAGGTGGTGAATCCGGGTGCTGCGCCGCCATTGCTTTCGCTGCTTGATGAGAAGCTTGAGCAGTTCGTGCAGAGCGGTGTGAGCTACGTCGCCGTGCTGCCATTCACACCAACGCTCGCCGCCTACGAAGCCGCAACGTTTGTCGATGAAGTGCTGCGCAAACGATTTGCTCTTGCAGAGCTCCTCGTCGGGCACGATCACGGGTTCGGCAAAGGCCGGTTGGGCGACATCGAAGTGCTGCGGTCGCTCGCGGCCGATCGTGGCTTCGGCATAACTGTCTTGCCGCCGGTCGAAGCGGCAGACGGACAGGCGGTTTCGTCTACCGTCATCCGACGCGCGATCACCGAAGGCGACTTGCCGACCGCAACGCTTTGCCTCGGCCGCCCCTACAGCGTCAGCGGGCGCGTCATCGCGGGTGACCAGCGTGGGCGCCTGCTCGGCTATCCGACGCTCAACCTGGACACACCCTCCCCGCGAAAACTGCTTCCGCCCGACGGTGTTTATGCGGTCCGTGTCCAGACGCCTGAGGGGGCGTTTGGCGGCATGCTCAACCTCGGGCCCCGGCCGACGTTTGGGGATGCGGAGCGTAGGATCGAGGCGCATGTCTTCGACGCTGATCACAACTGGTACGACTCGTACGTCTGCCTCGATTTCATCGCGCGCCTGCGCGCGACCAAGGCATTTTCCGGTATGGACGCGCTACGTGCGCAACTCGCGCTGGATGAGGCGGACGCTCGGGCAATTCTCAGGGAGAATCTTCCGGCTGCCGAACTACCGCGAGACCTGAATGGCGCCTAAGTTTCGAGGCTAGGCGTATTTCGCGCCGCATTCACTAGGTCGAGCCCGGGTCCGCTGCAGGGCCACTGACCGCGAACCACCCGGCGGCGTTCAGCCGACCGTTCTCACCCCTGGCCACCGGCATCGATGGCGAACCTGAAGTACCGCGTCCTGCTTATCGTGGGACTCCTCGCGGTCTCCGCGTGGGCCCTGTTTCCGCGCACCGTGATCGAACGGGTCAAGCGCGATGGCGTTTTCTTCTATGACACGGTCAAGCGTGTTCCGCTCAAGCGGGGTCTCGACCTCCAGGGCGGCATGCACCTGACACTCGAAGTCGACGAGTCCAAGCAGGCAGTCGCGAACAAGTCCGAGGCGCTCGACCGGGCCCTCAAGGTTGTCCGTCAACGGATTGACGAATTCGGCGTTGCTGAGCCTGTGGTGCAGAAGGCTGGTGAAGAGCGCTTGATCGTCGAACTCCCAGGCATCGACGACGCGGCACGGGCACAGGATGTCGTGCAGAAGTCCGCGTTTCTCGAGTTCCAGATCACGGACAAGACGCAAGCGTTTGAAAAGATCGTTCCGCGCTTCGACGAGATTGTGCGCGCTGCCGGCATCAGCATCGCCTCAGACGACAAGGTCTCGGGTGACACGTCGAAGAAGGTCGGTGTAACGTCGCTGCTCACGCAGAAGACCGACTCGACCAAGAAGGATTCGACGGGCAAGGCTGTCGCTGCTACCGGTTCCGACAGCGCGACGAAGACGCCGGTGCAGACCGGCGGCCTCTTCGCTTCGAACGTCCAGCCTGGTCAGCTCCCCGGTCAGTACATCATTCCCGAGAAGGCGTACAGCGCGGTCGAACGCGCGCTCGCATTGAAGGCGCTTCAGGATGCGATGCCGCCGGGCAAGGTGATTCGTTGGGGCGTCGATTCGCTGGTGAACGGCGCGCAGCGGTACCGTGCCTTCTACGTGCTCGACGCACGCCCGATCATCACTGGTGAAGTCCTGACGGACGCCCGTCCGTCAACCGATCCCGTTGAAGGAAACGTCGTCCAGTTCACGCTCAATAACGAAGGCGCCCGTCGTTTCAAAGTCGAGACGGGCAAGCACGTGAAGGACAACATGGCCATCGTGCTCGACCAGCGTGTCGTCACTGCGCCGGTCCTCAACAGCGCGATCGGTCGCAACGGTCAGATCACACTCGGCGGTGGTTCGCTGCAGGCCGCGCAGGACTTGGCGCTTGTGCTTCGTGCGGGTGCGCTCCCGGTCCCGCTCAAGGTCGCTGAGGTGCGCAGCATCGGAGCGAGCCTCGGTCAGGACTCGATCAACAAAGGCGTGATCGCGCTTGCCATCGCGCTGGCGCTGATCGTCGCAATATTGATTGGGTACTACCGGTTCTCGGGGCTCCTCGCCGTTGGTGGCCTGGTCCTGTACCTGATTTACACGCTCGCGACGTTGGCTGGCTTCCATGCCGTGTTGACGTTGCCGGGGCTTGCAGGCTTTGTGTTGTCCATCGGCATCGCGGTCGACGCGAACGTGCTGATCTTCGAGCGTATTCGCGAAGAGCTCGACCATGGCAAGTCGGTTCGCCTTTCCATCGACGAAGGGTTCCGTCACGCACTCAGCGCCATCGTCGACACCTCAGCCACGACCATTCTCTCCGGCATGGTCCTGTACCAATACGGCACTGGTCCGGTGCGCGGATTCGCCGTGACACTGATTGCCGGTGTTGTCGCGTCACTGTTCACCTCGATCTTCGTGAGCAAGACTTTCTTCCTGATCTGGATGAACCGCTCGCGCGGCGCCCAGACGCTGAGTATCTGAGGCGACTATGATCCGCATTTTTCATAACTCCAAGTACGAATTCGTCCGCCACTGGCGCCTCGCCGCGGGACTGACGATTGCCTTCATCGCCGCTGGACTCGTGACGTTCGCCATCACCGGCGGCGTGAACTACAGCATCGAGTTCACTGGCGGCACCTTGATGCAGGTCAGCTTCAAGCAGCAGCCTGATGTCGGCGTTATGCGCAACACGCTGGACAAGGCCGGCATTACCGGTGCCGAAATCCAACAGTTCGGCGCTCCGACCGAGTACACGATTCGCGCTCGCGAAGAAAAGCAGGTCGCGTCACAGGCGGCGGGTGCAGAAGGCATTTCAAAGAAGATCGAGACTGCGCTGAATCAGCAGTTCGGTGCGAACGCGATGACGGTCGTGCGGACGGAGGCTGTCGGCCCTAAGGTCGGCAGTGAACTGCGTCAGGGCGCCTTCTACGCGATGATCATCACGTCGATCTTCACGTTGATCTACCTCGCCATTCGTTTCGACTGGCGCTTCGGTGTCGCGGCCGTGATCTCGACGGCTCACGACATTCTCGTGACCTTCGCCTTCATCAAGTTGATGAATCTCGAAGTCTCGCTCACCGTCGTCGCAGCCATCCTCACACTGCTCGGCTACTCAGCCAACGACACCATTATCATCTTTGACCGCGTGCGGGAAGATCTGCGCAAGCGGACCAAGGGTGAGTCCATGGCACACGTCCTCGATCGCGCGATCAACGAAACGCTTCCGCGTTCAGTCATGACGCACGCGACGACGCTTGCCGCAACGCTGGCGCTGTTGTTCTTCGCTGGCGAAGTGATTCGCCCGTTCGCGTGGGTTATGGCCTTCGGTATCTTCGTCGCCACGTTCTCGTCGATCTACGTCGCCGGTCCCGTGTTGCTCTGGATCGAGTCGCGCTATCCGCGTGCAGCGTCAGAAGCGGCCGGCAAGGCGATGCGTGCCGGCGCCGAACAGCCGCCCACACCGCCGACCAAACCGCGCGGTAACGAGCGGGCCGTCGCGCGCTAAGTAGCACGAGAGCACGCGTGGCCGTCTTCGCGGACAGTCACGTCCATCTCGCAGATGCCGCATTCACCGACGACGTGGATGCGGTAATAGATCGGGCCCGCGCCGCTGGTGCACGGGCCCTTGTCTGTATCGGTGAGTCACCCGCCGCCGCACTGCGTGCGCAGACGATCGCCGCGCGCTATCCGGGCGTTGTCTTTCACACCTGTGGCGTGCACCCATACGATGCCGGGTCGTGGGACTCTGGTCGCGATCTCGAAGCAATTCGATCGGCTGCGGCCAAGGGTGCGGTTGCGGTTGGTGAGTGCGGACTCGACTACTCGTACGACACGTCAACGCCCCAACAGCAGAGGGACGTGTTGAACGCCCAGCTGGACATCTCGGCCGCGCTTGCACTACCGATGGTTCTGCATACGCGTCAGGCGGAGGCTGACACGATCGCGTTTCTGGCGGATGCGGCGCTCGCCAAAGTCGGCGGGGTCTTGCACTGCTTCACGGGCTCTATTGCGCTTGCCGAAGCAGGTCTGGCGGCCGGATGGTACGTCTCGTTCAGCGGCATCATTACCTTCCGCTCATGGACTGATGACGCGGTGCTGCGATTCGTGCCGGATGATCGCATACTTGTGGAATCCGACGCGCCGTATCTCGCGCCGGTCCCGAATCGCGGCAAGCGGAACGAATCTTCACTTGTCAGTCTCACACTCGCGCATCTTGCATCGGTGCGCGGGATCTCCGCGGACGTTCTGGGGTTCACTGCCTTGGCCAACACGCGGCGCCTCTTTGCTCTGCCGGCGCCGGCGGCCGATACCGACCACTCATTGTGACCATGTCGATCGAAACGCTCCACACCGACCACGCGCCTAAGGCCATCGGACCGTACGCGCAGGCTGTCCGTGCGAACGGCTTTCTTTTCACTGCAGGTCAGATTCCGCTCGATCCTGTCACGATGGAAGTTGTGAGCGGTGACGTCGCGGCGCAGACCACGCAGGTGTTGAAGAATCTCACCGCCGTGCTCGATGCCGCAGGCGCGAACTGGATGCACGTCGTCAAGACGACGGTGTTCCTTCGTGACATGGCCGATTTCGCGGCAATGAACGGCGTCTATGCGACGGTGCTCGGCGATGCGCGTCCCGCTCGTTCAACTGTCGCCGTCGCCGGTCTGCCGCGCGATGTGCGCGTCGAGATCGAAATGGTCGTCGCACTTCCCGGTCACTGAGCAACGCATGTCCGTCGCACGCGGTGAGCTGACGCAAAGGGCCACACGCGTACGATCGCGATTCGAGCGAGTGAGTGCATCGGTTGCCCTCACGTTCTGCGCGACGGCACTCCTCTTGACGTCACCTGTAAGAGCGGTCGCTCAGCAGGTCGACAGCGCGCGCGTGAAGGCCAAACCCGACTCGGCGCGCGCGCGTGCACCGCGCGCTCCCGCGTTGCTCACGCGCCTGACTCCGCCGGTCACACCGAAGCGGGCGTTT